>NZ_JBXWPT010000059.1:0-834 GCF_059612005.1 Ruegeria sp. CDSA141 | reverse complement strand
GATCGGCAACGCGATATGCCAGAAGTAATCGGCAATCTTGCCAAATACACTCAGGCTGTCCCAGTTGTCCGAGGTAAGCCCCCGCAACGGAAAGATCTGCCAATAGGACCCACCGGCAAATAGCACCAGCAGCAAAATGGCGAACAGAAATCCCGGGATGGCATAGGCCACGATGATGGCGCCACTGGTCCAGGTGTCAAAGCTTGATCCGTCCCTGATCGCCTTGCGAATACCCAGAGGGATCGACACCAGATAGGCAATCAGCGTCGACCAAAGCCCCAGCGAAATAGACACCGGCATCTTTTCCAGCACCAGATCGGTCACACTGATCGACCGGAAATAGCTCTCGCCAAAATCCAGAGTCAGGTAATTACCCATCATATTCAGAAACCGTTCCAAGGGCGGTTTGTCGAACCCGAATTCTTTTTCCAGTTCTTCGATGAATTCAGGCGGCAAGCCACGCCCGCCGATATAGCGGTCATTTGTGCCGCCGGTCTGCTGCTCAATATCGCCACCACCGCCAGCGATACCTTCAAATACATCTCCACCACCCTCCATCTGGGCGATGATCTGTTCAATCGGGCCGCCTGGCACAAACTGCACAAGGGTGAAGTTGACGATCATGATTCCCAGCAGTGTGGGAATGACCAGCAGCAGGCGTCTTAGAATATATGCTCCCATTTGGGCGGATTACCTCAAGGCGCCGGAGGATTTCAACTGGGCTTCCTGCTCGGCGTTGATCCACCACAGGTCTTCGACACCCAATGAATAAGGCGGCAGGTTTTCCGGGTATTCATACATGTCCCAATAGGCAACCCAGTATTTGCCCAGATC
>NZ_JBXWPT010000058.1:0-1086 GCF_059612005.1 Ruegeria sp. CDSA141 | reverse complement strand
TTTCAAGAACCGCACGCTTCACGCGCTTCTATTTTGCTCGGAAATGAGTGCCGCCGGAGATTCGGCAGGCACGAAGCGATGTACTCATCTTCTCCGCTCCGCTGCACTGACGCAGGTTAGCCTGGGACACTCGAAAGTTGTACTGTCCGCTTGGGTATCGGCTGTAGTGGTCAAGTTCTGGTTCTGAATCCAGACCCCAGGGGCCGGTTCACATGTCAATAAGTTCGTTAGAGGTTTCGCCCCAAGGTGAAGATTCACCCTGCTGGAGTCAGGTGGTGGGGGTTTGCTGATGTGACAGCCGCAGCCACCGACCGTTGTCCAGGAAATATGTGGACGCGCAGAGCGCCTCATAGATTGGTGAACCCGACTTTTCAGCGAATACGCGATAGGCGAGCACGGCAATGGCTCCTTGCCTGATTTGGCTGCGGTCTCTCATTTCCACGGTTCGCCAGCCCGTGTTTTTCTTCATATGCTCCGGGATCTGTCCGCCCTGAAGGATGCCTGGCGGATAGGGAAGTATCATCACTGCATTTGTTGCAGTCACCGTGCGAGCGCTGTCCGCGCCGCTGGTCCAGTGCCGCGCCTCCAGATCCCAGAGGATCGCATTGTCATGACCGGGTAGACCGCCCTGCCTGCAGTCGCCGTCTTGTGCTTTGCCCAAGGTCATTGGCCCGTTCCCGGAGTGCCAGCGAGTATTAATTGCACAATCAGAAAGAAGATCGTCAGTACCGCCCATATCAATCCAGGTAAATTTGCCGGCCGGTTTTCCGCGCCACCAGAAACAGCCCTTAAACGCTTGCGGCGTTTGGGAAGAAGACGGGTCAGTTCCCGCGCGACCGATCTGTAATCCTGTTTGAGTTCAGGCACGTCACGGAATTGCGACAACAGCATCTCCAGTCGCGAACCAGCGGCCTCTTCCTCCAAAGCGGCAAGCGCGGCTGCCCCTTCCCAAGGTTCGAGTTCTAGCCTTGCAAGGGCCGAAAGTACCGTAACAGCATTGCCTTTCCGGTCCTCACCAACGAAGGCTTGCAAAAACCGATCGAACTCAGGGCTATGCGGGTAAAGAATGCCACCTGCGGGCATCAC
>NZ_JBXWPT010000057.1:0-1166 GCF_059612005.1 Ruegeria sp. CDSA141 | reverse complement strand
AAGGCCGGGCGAAAACCGCAATTGACTTTCTGACTAGCTCGTTCATAGGAGAAGTCCTCTCATCAAAGCGACAAGCGCGCCAAAGCTGCGGCTGCCAGAGCATTGCCCTTGTCGTGGTAGTCCCCGTGGAATACGCCATCCACCTTGACCTCCCAGATCCCATTCCTCTCTCTGACACGGACACGATCAGCTTGCGCAGTGGGATAATAGGGGGGTGCCGAAGATTGTCTCTTTTCCGGTTGGTGCAATGGCTTAACGAGTACGCTGGAGCTCACCGCCTTTGGCAATTGCGTTTCTCCAAGGGCCATCACGGCGCGAATAAACTCCTCCGCGTAGTCATCCGCGTTCCGGTGGTCATGCTCGTGCCGCACCATGGCCATCGGCTCAACAAAACGCTTCTTCAGGTGCTCAACAAAACGCGGTTCCGTGTGCGACATGTAAGCAATGAGCGACTGGAGAACCCGTTCATGGGCTAGAACGCGCCGTTCAAGATCGGTTGTTTCAGGCAGAGGTAGTGACATGGCGCTGCTCATCCTTCATTGATCGTGTTTTCCGGACGCTCCGGTGACTTGTTTACGTCAAGGGCTGCAAGGCAGGCTTGCGCGATGTCCCGGTTCGGGGTCTCTGTGCCTGGTATCGTCACCCAGCCAGCCGCCATCAGGGCCTCTCGCTGCCGGAAGGTAGAGGCTGCCCGGATCGCCGCCATCTTGGCAGCCCGTTCCGGATCGGATCGGGCCATGTCCAGACAGACAGGCACCAATGCGGTGGCAACATGTTCACGGGCCATAGCCACGGACCTGTCGTTCGAGGTTCGGCCGGTTACCCAGCCGCCCCAAGAAAATCCAGCTACACTAACAAGTACCGCGCCGATGACGGCGCCGTAGAGGCCGGGTTTAAGCCATTCGGGAGTGTTCATTGTAGTTCCTCCAGCGGCAAAGCGCCGCCTCGCTATCTTCAGGTGTCACATTGAATGCCGTGGCCAAGTGCCGTTTCCAGGTCGGTCCAGGTAATTGGCCGCATTTCTGTTCGGCCCAGCGAACGCCCCTTGCCGTTTATAGTCAGGAAAATCGCTGTTCTGCGGTAAGCCGGGAAACTCAGCGTCTCGATAAGTTCTTCCTCAACCAATACTTCGTATTCACCGGCAGGCAGCTCGTCCGAATATCCGG
>NZ_JBXWPT010000056.1:0-1168 GCF_059612005.1 Ruegeria sp. CDSA141 | reverse complement strand
GATACACCCCTGAAACTCAGGGGCTTGAATCACGCAGCCAAGTCGACCGCAACCAAATTAATAGGTCCAGAACCTAGAGTTCTCTGTAAAAATGAAGATTTAAAAAACCTACGAGTACATTGTGGCAAGAAAACGAAAGAAACTAAAAACAAACCCGTTGCACGCGGCTATTCGTCAAACAAACGGATCCCCGAACACTCTGAACAACGTATTCAAGACGACCTCAGCACATCAATTCCAGAATGTGCTTCGATGGAGCTACCCTCGATACAAATCAGGAGCGTTCTTTTGCGGTCTCGCCCCCCAATTTTCCTCTCAATTAGCAAAATGGCTTTACTTTCCGCTCGACAACCCAAGTGAAGCACTTAGATGGGTCTCCGCAATTGCCAGTTTTAAGCTGGATACCATTCGTCAATACAATCAATTCATTCTTAGCATAGACAGTTTCGATGACCGATTTGAGGACATACATGACAGGGCCATAGCCTTAGTCACCGACACTATGTTGAGCTATGCTGCGCTGAGCACGTTTCTGTTTTCTCTATCTAAGTTTAAAGGTCTGGAAGCTCAAAGAAGCTGGATGACTGAAAACTTGTATGTTCCGAGCGCGTCGTTTGCGAATGTTCTTTTCTACTTTAAAGGGATAGCAAGTGAAAGCGGCCGTGATCCGGAAGATATTCTCGGCACCATGTACGCAAACCTGTTCATGCACATCGACGATCCGGACTTCGTAAAGTTGATAAGCTATTTGGTTTTGAACACACCTGTCGATCTAACGGAATTTCCAAAGATTGCCCAGCTAATGGCCAATCAGCCAATAATCGATCAGTACGAACTTGCAGCCAACGTAGTTTGTTCGAACTACTATTATTTGTCTGGCCTCGAGGATGAGAACCTAAGCCGCTTTTGGAGCTGCATGGTGGAAACTAATGATTGGCGAGCGTCAGGCATCATGCACCTACTCGACGACGTCGCGCAAGAATGCATGTATTTTCCTTTGTCAGACAAAACTTCCGCGAAATTCTTTGTGGAACATCTGGATGATCCGTCAGGTATGAACCTCAACGAACGTGAGTTTCGAACGGCACTCGCTAGGCTCTAGACTCATTGATTTACAGCCAGAACAGCACGGTGGCTGCTAGAGCGATGGCCGACAGGAAGACTTTTG
>NZ_JBXWPT010000055.1:0-1266 GCF_059612005.1 Ruegeria sp. CDSA141 | reverse complement strand
CGGATTTTTTACCCAGTCCCTTGCTGATCGTGATCCTGAGCTTTTTGGCTCGATCACGTCGGAACTGGGTCGTCAGCGCGACGAGATCGAGCTGATCGCGTCCGAGAACATCGTCTCTGCCGCCGTGATGGAGGCGCAGGGCTCGGTGATGACCAACAAATATGCCGAAGGCTATCCCGGGCGCCGCTACTATGGCGGCTGCCAGTTTGTTGATATTGCCGAAAACCTGGCCATCGACCGCGCCAAACAGCTGTTCGAATGCGAGTTTGCCAATGTGCAGCCCAATTCCGGCTCTCAGGCCAACCAGGGCGTGTTTCAGGCCCTGATCAAGCCGGGCGACACCATTCTGGGCATGAGCCTGGATGCCGGTGGCCACCTGACCCACGGCGCGCGGCCGAACCAGTCGGGCAAGTGGTTCAACGCGGTGCAATACGGCGTGCGCCAGCAGGACAACATGCTGGATTACGATCAGGTCGAGGCGCTGGCGAAAGAGCACCAGCCCAAGCTGATCATCGCGGGTGGCTCGGCGATCCCACGCCAGATCGACTTTGCCCGCATGCGTCAGATCGCCGATATGGTCGGCGCCTATCTGCACGTGGACATGGCGCATTTTGCCGGTCTGGTGGCAGCGGGCGAACACCCCAGCCCCTTCCCCCATGCGCATGTGGCCACGACCACGACGCACAAGACCCTGCGTGGCCCGCGTGGCGGCATGATCCTGACCAATGATGAAGATATCGCCAAGAAAGTGAATTCAGCGATTTTCCCAGGCATCCAGGGCGGCCCGCTGATGCATGTGATCGCAGCCAAGGCCGTGGCCTTTGGCGAGGCCCTGCGGCCTGAGTTCAAGGACTATGTCAAGCAGGTGATCACCAACGCGCAGGCGCTGTCGGATCAGCTGATCAAGGGTGGGCTGGACACGGTGACCCACGGGACCGACACCCATGTGGTGCTGGTCGACCTGCGCCCCAAAGGGGTGAAAGGCAACGCCACCGAGAAGGCTCTGGGCCGGGCGCATATCACCTGCAACAAGAACGGCGTGCCGTTTGATCCCGAAAAGCCGACCATCACATCGGGCATCCGTCTGGGCAGCCCGGCAGGCACCACCCGCGGCTTCGGCGAGGTCGAATTCCGCCAGATCGCCGACTGGATCATCGAAGTGGTCGACGGCCTGGCCGCCAATGGCGAAGACGGCAACAGCGCTGTCGAAGCCAAGGTCAAGGCCGAAGTCGCAGACCTCTGCGCCAAATTCCCGATCTATCCGAA
>NZ_JBXWPT010000054.1:0-1373 GCF_059612005.1 Ruegeria sp. CDSA141 | reverse complement strand
TCACGCGGAACGCGGCTATATTAATGACGTGATCTGGAGTAATCCCGATGCGTTTTCGAGTGAACTGGACGTGCAGAGTATGATGAATCTGTATCCGGGAAGGTTCTGACGACATTTGGTGACAATCGGCCGGGTAAGGCGATTGGATCACACCAAAGGCAGCTGCAAGCTGGAAGTGACAGCCACGTACCTGTTTTAGCCATTGAGTTAGCACCAACACGAGACCTTCTGTGCATTACGTCTATCGCTGCGGTCGTTCGAACGCCTGATCAATGGCTGCACGTCTGGCCCTTCATTGGGGCTTCAACGGCGACAATTAAGTTCGGACAAAAGATTGCAGCACCAATCACGACGACAACGATACCTGTGGGGGGCTCTTGAACTGTGCCTTTCAGCGAGCCCGCGGAAGAACCGAGGCCAGGTCATTTCGGTCTATCAACCCCTTTTACGCGCCACGAAGATAAATTGGGTCATCGAAAAAAAGAAGCGCCCAACTTTTGCAAGGCTAAGCTGTTCGTCAAACCACGATTGCGCAACAGCGGGATCAACATGGTCATTTGCGACAGCGTATTGCTTTATGAGGTGCATCATCATGATTGCGAGGCCATCAGGCTTTAGCTGGTGATCTGTCATTGTGAACGACAAGACATCTTCCACATGGTTGCCGCGAGCCTTTATCAGTGCGGGCAGTCTTTCCGGGACGGAACCACTCACAAAGTGCTGGTTCCAGGATGTCAGCATCTTTTGCATTCTGTCGGGCTCGTCGCTGAACCAAATCAAGCTGCCAAAGTGTAGATCGCTGATGACAAGGCGCCCACCGGGTTTGACGCACCGCAGCGTGTCAGCCAATGCACCGTCTACGTCTTCGAGGTACTCAAAGACCTGTACCGAGACGGCCTTGTCAGCACGTTCATCCTCAATGGGCAAGTGATTTGCGGAACCTGCACGAAACTCCACGTTTGCGTAGTCGCTGCATCGTTCTTTTGCGGCTTCTGTCATGTCCTCGCTTGGGTCGATTCCGATGACATAACCATCCGAGCCAACTACGCGGGCCAACTCCGCTGTTAACATCCCGTTGCCACAACCGATGTCCAAAATAGTCTCACCGGGAGCAGGGCACAGCGCATCAAATGAAGCCTGTCGCCGCCGTGTCAATTCTGCGCCTTGATAGGCGATTTCAAGTAATCTCGTTGTCTCCGCGTCAAACTTAAGCAACTCTCCCCCCTTACAAAGCCCACAAGTCTCCAAACCTTATCAGAAAATGGGTTATCTACGAAAAGCAGGGCGGATCATCGAGTGTCCGTCGTCAGGGATTTTGGGACAGATGGCGGCGTGAGCTAAGAGAGGGTCTGGCTCATCTGGTTCATGTGATT
>NZ_JBXWPT010000053.1:0-1394 GCF_059612005.1 Ruegeria sp. CDSA141 | reverse complement strand
CCGCTGACAAGTTGGTCAGGGGCATCAAGCGCAAGACGCGCAAACATTACTCGGCCGAAGAGAAGATCAGGATCGTCTTGGCAGGACTACGGGGCGAAGAGAGCATTGCTGCGTTGTGCCGCCGCGAGGGAATTGCAGAAAGCCTGTATTATTCCTGGTCAAAGGAATTCCTCGAAGCTGGGAAGCACCGCTTGGCCGGTGACACGACGCGACAGGCGACATCCCCCGAAGTCAAAGAACTGCGGTCGGAATCTGCCGCCTGAAGGAAGTGGTCGCCGAACTGACGCTGGAAAACCGTCTGCTCAAAAAAAGCATGATCGGGGATGGGGAGTTCGAAGAATGAGATACCCTGCCTCCGAAAAGCTTGAGATCATTCGCACGGTAGAGGCCTCGCATCTGCCGACGCGGCAAACCCTGAAGATGCTCGGTATCCCCAGCAGCACCTATTACGACTGGTATGCCCGGTGGAGCGACGGTGGCGTAGACGCCTTGGCGGATCGCTCACCACGGCCAGGGTCGATCTGGAACCGCATCCCAGACACGGTTCGCAACGATGTCGTCGATTTTGCCCTGGAGCACGAAGACCTGACACCGCGCGAACTGGCGGTCAAATACACCGACGAGAAGCAGTACTTCGTCTCTGAATCATCGGTCTACCGCATTCTCAGCGCTGAGGACCTGATCACCGCCCCGGCCCATGTTGTGATACGCGCGGCGGATGAGTTCCGGGACAAAACCAGCCGACCGAACGAGCTCTGGCAAACCGACTTCACCTATCTCAAGGTCATCGGCTGGGGCTGGTTCTATTTGTCGACGATCCTTGACGATTACAGCCGCTACATCATTGCCTGGAAGCTCTGCACCACGATGAAAGCTCAGGACGTGACCGACACGCTGGATCTGGCACTGCAGGCTTCAGGCTGCGATCAGGCAACCGTTGTGCACAAACCGAGGTTGCTCAGCGATAATGGCTCGTCCTACGTCGCCGCCGATCTGGCCGACTATCTCGATGACAAAGGCATGGATCATGTTCGCGGTGCGCCGCACCATCCGCAAACCCAAGGCAAAATCGAACGCTGGCACCAGACCATGAAGAACCGGGTTCTTTTGGAAAACTATTATCTGCCCGGCGATCTGGAGCGCCAAATCGATGCCTTCGTCGACCACTACAACAACCGTCGCTACCACGAGAGCTTGGATAACCTGACACCCGCCGATGTCTACTGCGGCCGAGGCGCGAAGATCCTAAAGATGAGAGAGGAGATCAAGAAACAGACAATCAGAAAACGCCGGTTGCAGCACCAATCCGCTGCCGCCTAAACTCAAACAGAAATCGAACCAGAGCCTCCGTTACGAAAACGCCTCAGCTCTCCGAAAAACTCTGAAGACGGACA
>NZ_JBXWPT010000052.1:0-1513 GCF_059612005.1 Ruegeria sp. CDSA141 | reverse complement strand
TTGTCTGACGTCAGCGCCAATGGGACAGTTTAGGTCGATTTGATAAGAGAGGGTTTCTGGCTCATCGTAACCGCCAAGGAGTGGAGATGAGAAAGAAACCCGGAACCAAGCGGAGCCACGGTGAGAAGGTCGTAAAGGACATCCGTCGTGCAACACGCAAACAGTACTCATCCGAAGAGAAGATCCGGATCGTGCTGGATGGCCTCAAGGGCGAGGACAGCATTGCAGAGCTGTGTCGCCGCGAGGGCATAGCGCAGAGCTTGTATTACAGCTGGTCGAAGGAGTTCCTGGAAGCTGGGAAGAAACGCCTTGCTGGCGACACGGCTCGTGCGGCGACCTCGACGGAGGTCAAGGATCTGCGCCGTGAGGCTCGCGACCTGAAGGAGGTGGTTGCCGAACAGGCTCTTGAACTGCGGCTGCTCAAAAAAAGCATGATCGGGGATGGGGGCGACGACGAATGAGGTATCCCGCATCTGAGAAGCTGGAGATCATCCGCCTCGTCGAAGGATCGCATCTTCCGACCAGGCGTACGCTGGACAAACTCGGCATCCCCAGAACCACTTTCTATCGCTGGTATGACCGATATCTGGCTGGCGGACCCGAGGCGCTTGAGGATCGCAGCCCCAAGCCATCACGGGTCTGGAACCGCATTCCGCAGCCGATGCGTGAGAAGATCAAGGACCTGGCTCTGAAGGAAAGCGATCTGTCGCCGCGTGAGTTGGCCGTGCAGTTCACCGACACAGAAAAGTACTTTGTCTCAGAGGCTTCGGTCTATCGCATCCTCAAATCCTACGACCTCATCACCAGCCCGGCCTATGTGGTTCTATCGGCGGCCGACGAGTTCCACGACAAAACCTCTCGGCCAAACCAGCTTTGGCAGACCGACTTTACCTATCTGAAGGTGATTGGCTGGGGCTGGTTCTACCTGTCGACCATCCTCGATGATTACAGCCGCTATATCATCGCTTGGAAGCTTTGCACGACGATGAAGTCGGGCGATGTGACCGACACGCTAGACCTGGCGCTGCAAGCCTCAGGTTGTGATCAGGCGACGGTTCTGCATAAGCCACGGCTGCTCAGCGACAATGGGTCCAGCTACATCTCCAGCGAGTTGGCCGATTGGCTGGAGGACCGGCAGATGGATCATATTCGAGGTGCTCCGTATCACCCGCAAACTCAGGGGAAGATCGAGCGATGGCACCAGACCTTGAAGAACCGCATCCTGCTGGAAAACTACTATCTGCCCGGCGATCTCAGGCAACAGATCGATGCCTTTGTCAATCATTACAACCATCGACGCTATCACGAGAGCCTACAAAACCTCACCCCGGCCGATGTCTACTTCGGACGCGGGCAGACCATTCTAAATCAACGAGAAAGGATCAAACGAAAGACCATCGAAACGCGACGCTTGCTTCACCGCAAATCCGCCGCATAATCACATGAACCAGATGAGCCAGACCCTCTCTTAGCTCACGCCGCCATCTGTCCCAAAATCCCTGACGACGGACAC
>NZ_JBXWPT010000051.1:0-1777 GCF_059612005.1 Ruegeria sp. CDSA141 | reverse complement strand
AACACCCACATGAAGATGACGACGGAAGAGGCGTTTGTTAAGGTTCTGCAGATGCACGGGATTGAGCATGCGTTTGGGATCATTGGATCTGCGATGATGCCGATCTCTGATTTGTTCCCGAAGGCCGGGATCATGTTCTGGGACTGTGCGCATGAAGGCAGTGCGGGGATGATGGCGGATGGCTACACCCGAGCGACCGGCAAGATGTCGATGATGATCGCGCAGAACGGCCCCGGCATCACCAACTTTGTGACCGCGGTGAAAACGGCTTACTGGAACCACACCCCGCTGCTGCTGGTGACGCCGCAGGCGGCGAACAAGACCATCGGTCAGGGCGGCTTCCAGGAAGTCGAGCAGATGAAGCTGTTCGAGGACATGGTCGCCTATCAGGAAGAGGTCCGCGACCCGACCCGCGTCTGCGAGGTTCTGAACCGTGTGATCATGCAGGCCAAGCGCGCCAGCGCGCCGGCTCAGCTGAACATCCCGCGTGATATGTGGACTCAGGTGATCGATGTTGATCTGCCCGCCATCGTCGATTTCGAACGCCCCTCGGGCGGCGAAACCGCCGTGGCACAGGCGGCCGAGCTGCTGTCGAACGCCAAGAACCCCGTTATCCTGAACGGTGCGGGCGTTGTCCTGTCCAAGGGCGGGATCGAGGCGTCGAAGGCACTGGCCGAGCGTCTGAATGCGCCGGTCTGCGTCGGCTATCAGCACAACGACGCCTTCCCCGGCAACCACCCGCTGTTTGCCGGCCCTCTGGGCTATAACGGTTCGAAGGCCGGGATGGAGCTGATCAGCGAGGCTGATGTTGTTCTGTGTCTTGGCACCCGTCTGAACCCGTTCTCGACCCTGCCGGGCTATGGCATGGAATACTGGCCGGCGAATGCCAAGATCATCCAGGTCGACATCAACCCCGACCGCATCGGCCTGACCAAAACTGTCACCGTCGGTATCGTCGGTGATGCGGCCAAGGTGGCCCAAGGCATTCTGGCCCAGCTGAGCGACACCGCCGGTGACGAAGGCCGCAAGGAGCGCAAGGAACGCATTGCGCAGAAAAAATCCGCCTGGGCGCAGGAGCTGACCTCGATGACCCACGAGGATGACGATCCGGGCACCACCTGGAACCAGCGCGCCCGTGACGCCAAGCCGGACTGGATGAGCCCGCGCATGGCGTGGCGCGCGATTCAGGCGGCGCTGCCGAAAGAGGCGATCATCTCGTCCGATATCGGCAACAACTGCGCCATCGGCAACGCCTATCCGTCGTTTGAAGAGGGCCGCAAGTACTTGGCGCCGGGCCTGTTCGGCCCCTGCGGCTATGGGCTGCCCGCCATCGTCGGCGCCAAGATCGGCTGCCCGGACGTTCCGGTTGTGGGCTTTGCCGGTGATGGTGCATTCGGCATCGCGGTGAACGAACTGACCGCGATCGGCCGCGAGGAATGGCCTGCCGTGACCCAGATCGTCTTCCGCAACTATCAGTGGGGCGCGGAAAAGCGCAACTCGACCCTGTGGTTTGACGACAACTTCGTGGGCACCGAGCTGGACACCAAAGTGTCTTACGCCGGTATTGCGCAGGCCTGTGGTCTGAAGGGCGTCGTTGCCCGCACCCAGGACGAGCTGACCGCGGCGCTGAACCAAGCGATCGAGGACCAGAAGAACGGCATCACCACGCTGATCGAGGCCCTGATCAACCAGGAACTCGGCGAACCCTTCCGCCGCGACGCAATGAAAAAACCCGTCGCAGTCGCCGGAATCTCAGCCGACGAAATGAAAAATCAGG
>NZ_JBXWPT010000050.1:0-1816 GCF_059612005.1 Ruegeria sp. CDSA141 | reverse complement strand
AAAGCGGCCGTTAATGGTCGATGATCTGCGGTTAAGTCCGTGAAGGTCGGCTTACCGATGTAACCGGACCTTAATCCTAATGCGAGCAAGGTCCGAGTTGCGGGACTAAGTTAGCGCGGAGAAAATCACCTTGATTGGTCGACCGTGCCACGGCAATGCCCGCGGCGGTGCAGCACTACTTCCCGAAACCGGACATTCAAATCGTGAAAATGGCCAAAACTCAATCCGGCCGTTCGCTGCGCTTCTGTTCTATGTCTCACATGCGGACAAAGCAGAAGTATGAACTCGGCCGCGAGAAAACCTGCGTACACATCTGGCAAACAGGCTCAATGCTGTGATCAGAACCTGACCCTAAACGCCAGCCCAACCAATGGCGCTGTTTCATAGCTCTGACGACTAATTTCCGCTCCATTCGCATCATCTAGCGTCAGGCGGCCGTCAAATTCTGCGCCCGCAAATACGCTCAATGAAACCCCAGGATTCGGGTTGTAGCCAACAGAAAGAACTACAGGGATACTCTTATCTTCACCTACTCCACCCGGGGCAAGGTCACTCCCATCCAACCTGAATCGAATCCTTTCCGACCGCGCGGTCAACGATAGGTCTATCGTGTCATTCAACGCATAACTCAGTGTCAATCCGGGACCTTGCGTCGCTCCTACACCAGAGCCAGTGTTCAAGTTCCAGCGATCATTTATGTCCCAGTCGACCAGCAAAGCCGGAAAAAAATCAGCACTGCCATCGTCAAATTGAGAAAACGCACCAAAGGCCGGGCCTATCGTCAGGCGCTCGCTCAGTTGCCAAGCAATACCAGCAAAAACACCATAGGTTCTGCCGTCAGATGAGGAGGCCCCGCTTTGATAGTCCCACCTGATTTGTGGCGACACAAAAACCGTTGTAGTATCACCCACACGAAACCGGACAGGAACAGCAATACGAAGGTCACGGATGTTTTCCCAAGGCTGGTTGTTCGGTTGGCTGAAGTTATAGTCCAGCTTGCCGAAGCTGGTGGAAAGCCCAACGGAGTTTCCTTCTTCCAGATTGTAAAGTGCGGTGACACGTAGAAATGTTCGACTTGCAGAGAACTCGCCACCGTCACTCAACTCCGCGTCCCCTTGAAACGCGGCAAGCCCATCAATCTGATACGCCCAACCTAGCCGGGGCTGTGCAGCAGAGGGAAACGCTGTGAACCCTAGGGAAATAGTTCCGAAGCAGCACGTTAGAGTAAGGTTTTTCATATGACATTTCCTACGTGACGCTGGATTTCCTTTGGGTCGATATTCCTGAACGAGCGGTTCGAGTCCTTTAAAGTCTGCTAGGCGGGACGAAGCAGCCTTTCGCAATTCGTTGAACAATACCCGAACATTCAGCGTTAATGACAGGCGCTTGGACTGCGCATTTTGTTTCGACATCTCGCCTAGTTTCAACTCTCAACCAGCTCATAGTGCTTAATCGTTCTAGCTTCGACCAATTCGGCTTCTGCCGCATCGACATGTGGCGACTGGTAGTCTTCCCCAACAAAGGCTTTCAGAGAGGCAAGGTCTTTCCAGATCATCACGAAACTGAACTCTCTCGGACTATCTGAGCGAGATGCACCGGGAAGAACTTGTACGATACCCTTGGTCCCCCTCATTAATGGAATAGCGGTATTGTGAAAGAACTCACCGAACTCCTTTTCCTTACCTTCTCGAACCAATACCTGAAAAATGCGCATAATCATCTTACCCCTCCTTTTGGTTTGGCGGGGTCTCCGTCTGCATGATCGCCTCAAGATCAACTCATAGCAGCACGGCTTAAAAATGTCGCCTATGGGCTC
>NZ_JBXWPT010000049.1:0-2010 GCF_059612005.1 Ruegeria sp. CDSA141 | reverse complement strand
TGGTTGACCAATCACGTGGCACCAGAACAGATCGTCATGTCTTTCACTGAACTGGAGCTAATGCATGCGGCGATCAGGTCAGGGCAAGGCCTTGGGATCAGCAATGTCAAGCTGGTTGAAACAGACATGTCCTTTATCCGATGTTTCGACGAAATCCCCGAACTTGCGGTGCCGCACCTAATGCTCATTTCGCCGGAAGCCTATCGTCGGCCAGAGGTTAAAGCCTTCGTCAAGTTCTTCGCACCTCGCTATGCGGCAATCTATAAGTAGTTATTTAGGCAAAAAAGGATTGAGAACACGGGAACAAACTTGTTTGCATGTACGCCACGACCGCAATTGCGAATAGAAGCCTTATGTGGCGAGCCCAAGGATACTCTTGAAGATGACAAAGTGAGGTCGAATTGATCGCCGCGCCCAAGTCGCTGCAAACCGCCTTAACTCCGATATGCCATCACGTGGTGCATGACCAGGTTAAGAACTTCAACATCGTTCTGGTTAAATGTCTGGTATCGGAATTTGACCGTTCCCCGGTCTGGCTTCGAACGTGATGGTGTAATTGCCTCAACCGTGACTCGCACGCTGATCGTGTCACCGGAATACACCGGAGCCAGCCACCGCACCTCGTCCATACCATGTCCACCCAGATTGGTGCCGGTAAGTACACCAGTGTCGCGGAACAACCTGAAAGTAAGCGCAATTGTCTGAAATCCACTGGCGATGAGACCGCCGAAAATCGACTCTGCGGCAGCCACTTTGTTAACGTGGAAGGGCTGCGGGTCATGAACCAGTGCGAAGTCAACAATCGCTCCCTCGGTCAGCGTAACGCCACCGGTTTCGAAAGTTTCGCCAACCGACAAATCGTCGATGTATTTTCCGCTGGCCATGGCAAAAGTATAGTTTGATGCACACTCAACCGTCAACGCGGAGCCACGCTCGGCAGCCACTAATGCCGCATTGTCTTTCGACCATGGCAAAGATCGTAATTGAGAACTGAGCCAGTGGTCGTTGACCTATGCCGCGGCGACAAAAAGGTGCGCTTCTTGCGGTACGTGCAATACGCCTTCATTGTCATATCTAGACAAAGCGTCTGCAACCTCTTCCACGACCTTGTTGGTGACGTCATCACCTGCATCCCTAAGATCAGTTTCGATTGGCAGCGCCATGATTTGCGCACGAAGGTCAATAAATCTTCGCTCTAGTACCAATGGCTCGTGACGAGCTATCTTGAAGCCTGCATCGACCAACAAGTTCGAAATGAGGTCCCCATCTCGAAACGAAAAAGGCGCTCTGGCCTTGACTGCGGCATCTGTTCCAACATGCTGTTCGAGAGCTTTTGCAAGTGCTCCATTGAAGGGCGACACAGCGCGCCAACATGTCAAAAACAGCTGACCGTCATTGCGCAAGATCCTATGAACTTCTTTCAACGCGGCGGATTTGTCGGGGAAGAACTGAAGCCCCTGTTGTATGAAGGCATAGTCAAACGTAGCATCTCCGAAAGGTAACTCGGTTACATCTGCTGCATACCACTCGAGCACATGACGACAATCCAGCTGATTGGACTGCGCGACCTCAATCATGGTTTCGTTCAGATCTACGCCAACAACCCGGCCTTCGCCCGTCAGTTTCCTTGCAATCTCTCGCGTCAAAGCCCCGGTGCCGCATGCAATGTCGATAACACAAGTGCCGCTTCGAAGCTGAACCTTCTGCATTGTTGCTTCAGCCAATGGGCCGAACATCGCAGGCACACTATGGTTGTTGTACTTCTGCGCAGCTTCTTTGGTCAGCCGGAAATTGTCCGTCATCAAAAATATCCTCCTAGCAACGCGTCAATAATTGGATCACCCAAAGTGACCCAAAATCGTAGTCTCACGAGGTTTCAACCGGAAGGTTCTCATCGGCGCTCCACTCAGCCCAGGAACCATCATAGAGGCGCGACTTGTCGAACCCCATGTGGCGAAGCGCAAGGAGACCGCAAGAGGCGGCAATACCGCGACCGCAATACGCGATAAC
>NZ_JBXWPT010000048.1:0-2199 GCF_059612005.1 Ruegeria sp. CDSA141 | reverse complement strand
GCATTTCCATCCGCCAACGCACGGAATGCGCCTGCGACAGAGGCAACGGTGGGGCCTGCGGGGCCCTTTGCGCCGTCAATGGTTGTTTCCAGACGCTCTCTGTTTCCAGCCATCGCATGCGCAAGAGCAGCGTGAACATCCGCAAAAGCCAAGCCAGGTGAAGGAAAGAACTGAACAGCATAGTCGCTGAGTTGTTGCCAACGCTCCTGAGGAATTTGCTCACCAGCCAAAAAGGCGCGGTGAACAATTGCCACACTATCAGTCAGAACGTTCAGTGGCGGCGCAGGAGGTCGGTCGGGGGAAACATAATCATCAAACAGCTTCCACATACCCGTCACATCGCCGCTCTCAAGCGCCCACAGAGCAACGTGCCAACTGAGATGGCAGTGCAGATACGCCGTGAAGGGATAGTCTTGCCAGAACTCGCGCAGATAAGCGTAGCCAGCGTCCGTCTCCCCGTTCTCATAGTAGAGATGGGCCCTGACATGTGCACTGTGTGCGCTGTCTGGCTTCAATTCAAGCGCGCGCTCAATGTTTTCAGCGGCCAGGCCAATTTGTCCGGCCTCCATCTGGGCAAATGCATGCTGGCAGAGAAACCACCAGTCGTCGCCATAGTGTGGCTTTAACATGGTTGTGTACGCAAGCTGCTCCGCCTCGCGTCCTACCTGACCTGAAAACCCAATCAGACCAAATACGCTGGTACATGTCTGAGCCAGCAAAATATCTCGCGGATGGTCTGCGACGTGATCTCGAATGCGCCTGTAGGCCTGCGGTACACGCCCCTCAATGAGATCGCTGATAATGTCGATCTGGGCGGCTTCGCGCGGGCTGACGCCATGCGAGAGTTCCTTTGCGACGGCTATTTCACGCTTTGCATCTTGTCCACGCCCGACAGTAACAAGGTAGCGTGCAAGCCCAACATGAGGCATAGCAAAACTATCATCTGCCCGCATTGCAGAACGGTAAGCGTCTTCAACATCATCAAAAGCGCCTAGAAAACGGTCGATGCCTTCAACGTAGGCGTCTCGCGCAGCTTGTGATGTGGTCGTTAGCGGGCTTTCGTATCGATCTTCAAGCATCCAAACCTTCCACTATCTGCACCAAACCTGTCCGTCAGCGAGCTATATGAGCATGCCTAGCCATAAACGAGTCAAAGGAAATCGACGATACGAGGCACCATGATTTCAGCATCCGTTTCTTTCAGAAGTCTCATGAAATCAGCGAAATGCGGTTCAAACCATAGTTGCTTCATCAAATCCCGATTTCCTAAAATTGGACTCCGAAAGCAATTTTGGGGATTATTCCATACGGCCCGACCCGCGTCCGGTTAGAGGAGAACGTAGGTATGACAACCCAAACTCGCCCGCTTATTGATACGGCTTGGTTGGCAGATAACCTGACTGACCCGAAACTACGCATCATTGATGTTCGCTGGAAGTTTAGGGAGGAAAACGGCAAGGGCTTGGCCTATGACGATAGGAGCGAGTTCCAAGCCGAGCACATTCCCGGCGCCGTGTATGTTGGCATGTCGACAGAGCTTGCAGACAGCAATCAGAACGTTCCCGATATGATGCTCGGGCCAGAGGATTTTGGGAAAAAGATGCGCGAGTTGGGTGTTTCCAAAGACAGTCATGTCTTGGTCTACGATGATTCCGGGCTTCCGTTGGCTTCAGCGCGTCTTTGGTGGGCACTTTCGCACTATGGCCATAAAAACGTGCAGGTCTTGGACGGCGGCTTGCAGCAATGGAAACTCGAAGGTCGACCCACTGAAGCTGGCGATCCATCCGTTGAGCCTGGCGACTTCGCTCCCAAGGTGCAGAGCAATTGGATTGCCAGCAAAACTGACGTTCTGGACGCGATAGGTATGCTTGAGGTCAGAGTTGTGGACTTTCTGCCAAACGACCTCTTCCGAGGCGACGGTGTTCACACATGGGGAGGTCGCTCGGGACATATCCCCGGTGCAGTTAACATACCGGCGATATCGAACATCGATCCGGATTTGGCACACACACCCATTGCTGAGCGGGCAGCGAAACTAAAGGAACGAGGCTCATTCAGGTTGGCGGATCGCCTCCGCCTCCTTCAGCACTATCAGGACAAGGGAATTCAAACCGACGACGAGGTTATCGCGTATTGCGGTCGCGGTATTGCCGCCTCTTGCGGTCTCCTTGCGCTTCGCCACATGGGGTTCGACAAGTC
>NZ_JBXWPT010000047.1:0-2263 GCF_059612005.1 Ruegeria sp. CDSA141 | reverse complement strand
GTGATTTCGTCAGCGACGGGAATAGCGCGCAACATGGCACCTGAAGCCTTGAAGCCTGACAGGGGTAAACTGATTTCGGTCCATTCTTCAGAAGTTGGAAACTCGGCCTGATAGTATTGCCATGGAAGCACTGTTCCACGTGTTCTGAGGTGAACGAAGTATTGCTCGCCGTTCCCTCGGACCAACAGTCTGACGCCTGATACACCCTCATCTGGCCGATCAGGCAACTTGCGTCGGAATTGGATGAAACCGCCGTTGTTTTCTGTACTGACGGTTCCGGTCAGCCGCGCGAATGCAACATCACTTTCGGAGCTAAACTGCACCTGCCCTGAAGAAACTCCGCCCATGACAGTGTCGGCAACGTAGTCCCAACGCGTCTCCGGAGACTTGGAGAAGTCTTCTGCAAGTTTTTCATCAGCCTGTGCCATTGTAGATCCGATGATATAAAGACTTGAAACAAGCCCAACAAATTTGGCACGCATATTGTTCCTTCTCAGTTCAGTATTGCAATGGAAAGGTTCAGTGCCGCGGCAAATGCGACCCATGCAAAGTAAGGCAAGAAGGCCAGTGCGGAGACCCGATCCGAGTTCCTGACCCGAGCGATGAACACGACGATGACAATCAGCAACGCGACAATGACCACAAGGGCAAACCACGGCAGTTGCAGTACAAAAAAGGTTGGGGACCACAAAAAATTCAGAGCCATCTGTGCCCACCACAGCTTCATGGCAGCCGAGCTTCGGTCTGTTTCGAACTGACGCCAACCCGCCATGGCGATCAACACATAAAGCACCGTCCAGACCGGGCCAAATATCCAATTTGGTGGATTGAAAGCAGGTTTAGAAAGCTGCGCATACCAATCGCCAGGTGCGGTCAGTGTCCCGATCAGGATGCCGCCTCCCAACATGAGCGCGAGAAATGCTATGCGGATCAACAAATTCGACATTGCGGGACTGCTTTCAGCAATCCTTGGTCGTCACGTTGACAAGCGCTTCGGAAGAGAAGGTTGCAGTACTGGTCTTATCCGCATGGGAATAAGACACCGTGGCGCCTTCTATCTCCGACCCTGTTACGGTGATTTCGCGTTGCCCGATGGTGTCATCCACATCGATGGTAAAGGCGAGTTTATCCCCGACTGCGAGGGAGGCGATCTGAAGTTCAATTGAATCTTGCCCGTCCACGACCGCTGGAATTTGCCGCAGAGCATCCGCACCCTCAACGAATTCGAGAGGTTGAAAGACCTCTACGCCTGCACCTTTTTCGGTAACGTCGAAAATCAGACGTCCGGCAGATTGCGACAAGTCGATTTTGAGGGTCGAAGCTTCAACTTCGCACGTTCCGACATTTGTCAGAACAAAACGGTCCTTGGGTGCGCCTTCTATAAAGCGAATTTGTACACCAGCATGAAGCGAAGTAGCTGCAAATAGTCCAAGGGTCGCTGCAAGAATACTCTTCGGGAGCATATTTATCTTCTTTCTAAAAGGTTCTTGATAGATACGCTTCGGCGGGTTTCTTGGATCAGACTTATGACTTTTGACTATCGTGGCTCAGCCGGCAGGAGTCTTCAAAGTTCCATGCACAGTAGTCACAACGGTTAAGTCAGAACATGCCATTTTCATTCGCGCTGTTTGCTGGAATTTCCTGAAGAACATCCCAGTGCTCGACAACCTTACCATCAGCATCCAGGCGAAAAATATCGATCCCTGCGTACTCGAGACCATCGGGCCAGATTTGGTGGCAATGCAGAATAACGTGATCGCCTTCGGCAAACGCGCGTTTGATGTCCACGCGCTTTCCCGGGTATTCAGCAGCCATGCGCTCGAAATATTCGATAAAGGCTTGCTTGCCGTCGCCAACATGCGGGTTGTGCTGCGTATAGGTTTCGCCAACAAAGGTCGCTATGGCCTCGGCAGGTCGACACTCGTTGAACATCATTTCGTAGAAAGCGATGACGTTTTTCTTGTTTGTTTCGAGGTCCGGCATGCTGATCTCAAAATCGGTGTTTTTCTACCCAAAACCGTTGGCTCGTAAAGCATAGAAAACAAATAATAAGAACCTCGATCAATGGTTGGGAAAAGTAACGAGCTTTTTTTGCGTTCCAACTATTTCGAGGATTGGCCAGTTAATCGGTATCCTCGAAGTCGATATGAATATGATTTCCATCAGGATCGGCCACATGGATTTGGATCATGCGGGGCCCTGGGACTTCGGTTTTGCGATACTGCATCTGACGTGAAGCCAGTTTTTCTTCGAATGCGCTCAA
>NZ_JBXWPT010000046.1:0-2350 GCF_059612005.1 Ruegeria sp. CDSA141 | reverse complement strand
GACGGCAACAGCGCTGTCGAAGCCAAGGTCAAGGCCGAAGTCGCAGACCTCTGCGCCAAATTCCCGATCTATCCGAATCTTTAAGACGAAGGACCCGACCCCATGAGCTTTCATTCCATTGACCAAGCCCCAGCCCGTCTGAACCGAAGTGAATTGGCCGTGCCCGGCAGCCAACCCGGAATGTTCGAAAAGGCAGCCAAATCCGATGTCGACGTCATTTTCCTTGATTTGGAAGACGCCGTAGCACCGGACGAAAAGGAGCAGGCGCGCAGGAACATCATTCAGGCCTTGAACGACATCGACTGGGGCAACAAGACCATGTCGATGCGGATCAATGGTCTGGACACCCACTATATGTACCGTGACGTTGTGGATGTGGTCGAACAAGCTGGTGAACGCCTTGATCTGATCATGGTCCCCAAGGTCGGAACTGCTGCTGACGTTTACGCGGTCGATATGCTTGTCACCCAGATCGAAGATGCCAGAGGCTATAAGAAACGGATTGGATTCGAGCACATCATCGAAACCGCGCTTGGCATGCAGAATGTCAGTGAGATTGCGGCAGCATCAAAGCGCAATGAAAGCCTGCACTTCGGCGTGGCCGACTATGCGGCTTCGACCCGTGCGCGAACCACGATCATCGGCGGTGTGAACCCGGACTACTCTGTCTTGACCGATGCGGATTCGGATGGTGGGCGCCAGATCCATTGGGGTGACATGTGGCATTATGCACTGGCCCGTATGGTGGTTGCCGCGCGCGCGAACGGACTGCGCCCGATTGACGGACCTTTTGGTGATTTTCAGGACCCTGACGGATACAAGGCCGCCGCAAAACGCGCTGCTGTTCTGGGTTGCGAGGGCAAATGGGCCATTCATCCAAGCCAGATCGCACTTGCCAATGAGGTGATGTCGCCGTCCGACGCTGAAGTTACCAAGGCGCAGCGAATTCTCGTCGCCATGGCCGAGGCCGAAGCCGATGGAAAAGGCGCTGTTTCGCTGGATGGTCGACTAATTGACTACGCATCAATCCGTCAGGCCGAAGTGCTGGTGGAAAAGGCAAGCCAGATAGCGGCGGCCTGAACCAAGCCAGAGTCGCGTGGGCATCCTGTCCGCGCGATATCATCGACAGTTACTGAAACCGAATAATGGCTAGCCGTTCCCCGATGCTATCGTCCCCATGAACCGACTGTTGCGAACATCGTCGGGGCTGGTTCTGTAGCTGCGTTGAAACGCACGTTTCAAAGCGACGGTTGATGAAAAGCCAGTGGCTGCCGAGATTTCGATCTGCGACATGTTGGTGAACTGCAACAGGCTTTGCGCGCGTTCCAGCCGAAGCTCTTTGTATGTCGAAAGCAGCTTTGCCCCGGTTTTGCTCAGGAACCGTCGCTGCAGCTGCCGTGTTGAAGTTTTGAGCACGCGGGAGAGATCGGAAATCGTCAGTGGATCTTCGATGTTTTCCTGCATCGCATCCAGGGTGCGTACGACCAAAAGATCACCCTTTGCCCTATGCACCAACCGTGCGGCTAGTCTGCTTTCGTGTTTTTGCACGGGTTCGGCCAGACCAATATAGCTGCGTAATGAGTCCGCGATATGCTCTCCGTGATCCATGGACACAAATTCAGACAACAATCTCAACGCGCTCAATCTGCTGGTCGCGCTGTGCGGACGCCCGTCGGCGGCCAGATGAGTCCCCCTGCCGCAGCTTTCCAATCCGCTTTCCAGCGCGGCCGCGGCGAAGTTCGGATGCACCGCAACGACATTTCGACCCGCTCTGCCCAGCTGCACAAGAAGCAGGACAGCTCCACCGACCAGAACAGCCCTTGAAGACAGGTTAAGAACTTGCGAGATCCAGCTTCTGCGCGGACCGGCAACGTCCCAGTTGTTTTCCAGGTCGCCCCAGAAAATTGCGGTACGACCCGCCCAATAGAGAGGTCCGCCGACGGTGTTTTTTCCGGACACCCGGAGATTGACCACGTAAGAGAAATCTTCGACCAGGCTGTTCAATGCGTGATAGAACTCAACAACGATTTCAGCCGATGCCAGCGCCCGCTCGTCGCTTAGGATAACATCGATGTATTTTAGTCTTTCGGGCACCTCCGGCCCTGTCTTTGCCAAGTTGGCGCGATCATTTGCGAGGACATAGTGTTTCATTGTTCCTCCATCGATTTGGCAAGAAGCAGCGCCTCGCAGGACGCTGCCCTCTTTCTTGGATTTCAATCCGTCAGGGCAAGAAGCGGATTGCTACGCCTAGCTACCTATTCTGCGGCTTCTTCGTATGCATCCATTGGGGGGCATGTGCAGACGAGGTTTCTGTCGCCGTATGCGTTGTCGACGCGGTTGACGGGTGACC
>NZ_JBXWPT010000045.1:0-2808 GCF_059612005.1 Ruegeria sp. CDSA141 | reverse complement strand
GTGGATGACGTTTGCTCCCAAACACCGCGTTTGCGGCAACGGGTGTCGGTCGCAATCTGGCGTTCGGCGCTTCGCTTTTCGTCTAAATCCACCGGTTCAACCGTCATCTCTTTGGCCTCCGATTCATCAGCGTTCGGCCGCAGCCGTCAGGCCGGGAGGGAGAGGAGACGTACTTCCAGACGGCTCTCCGACCTCCATTCCTCTCAGAAACCTGAAAAGTTCGCTGTCCGTTGTCAGGACCAGCGTCGTTCCGCCTGAAATCATGTCCTTGTAGGCCTGCATTGTCCGGGTAAACGCATAGAATTCGGCTGCTTGGGCGTCGATGTTGTAGGCTTTTGCGTAGATCGCAGCCGCCGAGGCGTCAGCCACGCCGCGGATTTCCTCGACGGCGCGATACGCTTCGGATTGTATCTTGTTCAGATCGCGAACCCGGTTGCCGCGAATTCGTGCGGCTTCGCCATTGCCTTCGGAAAGAAAACGTTCAGCGATCTGGCGACGCTCGGAGATCATGCGGTCATAGATCTTCGGACGCACACTCTCATTGTAATTGATCCGCTTGAAACGGATATCGAGAAGCTCGATCCCAAATACACGAACCTTCTCTGAGGCGGCTGCGAAAATCTCCTGTTCTACAAGTGCGCGGCCTTTCTGGATAGGAACCAGAGAACCTATGTCCTGCGCACGCTCCTCATCGGTTAGAAGCGTGTCCCGCAGCGGGATCCGGCCTTTCGTAGTCCGGATAATCTCTATCAACTCGTGTTTGGCGACGGCATTGCGGGTTTCGCTGCCGAGAATATCGTCTAGTCGGGATTGCGCGCTGCGCTCATCGCGCAGCCGCAGGAAATATTGCAACGGGTCGGTGATTTTCCAGCGGGCGAAAAGATCGACGGAAATGTAGAGCTTGTCCTTGGTGGGCATGTCGGACGGATTGCCATCCCACTCAAGAACCCGGCGGTCGATCCGGTTGACTTCCTGAACGATGGGCAGCTTTAGCTTTAAGCCGGCCGTTATAACTGGTTCTCCCACGGGTTTGCCGAATTGGGTGATAATGGCCTGTTCGACTTCGCCAACTGTGTAGAGGGAACCGGAGGCAATCACGCCAACTGCAGCCGCAATCCCTGCAATGAGACCCAGTCTGATGCTCATGACGGGTCCTCCTGAAGCCTGTCCAGGTTCAAAAGCGGCAGGATGCTCGTAGTCGATCCTTCGACAATGATTTTTGACAGGATTGTGGGCAGAACATCCTGGAGGGTTTCTATGTATATCCGCCGCCTCGTGACCTCTGGTGCCTTGACGTATTCGGCCAAAAGCGCGGTGAACCGCGCAGCGTCGCCTTCCGCCTCGTTGATGCGTTTCAGGCGATAACCGTCAGCCTCTCGAATCCGCTGATCTTTCTCGCCCTCGGCCAGCGGAATGACTTTGTTGTACTCGCGGCGCGCCTCGTTGATCAGGCGTTCCTTTTCCTGCTGTGCCTGGTTGACCTCATTGAATGACGCCTGAACAGGCCCCGGCGGGTTGATGTTCTTCAGCTGCACCTGGTCGATACTGATGCCCATGGCGTATTTCGTGGACAGAGCCTGCATCTTAAAAAGTGCCTCGCTCTCGATCTCTTGCCGGCCGATGGTGATGACCTCGTCAACCGTGCGGTCTCCAACGACCTCGCGCATCACCGACTCAGAGACGTAACGCAAAGTCGCGCTTGGCTCGCGTACCTCGAACAGAAACTTCAGGGGATCCGAGATCCGGTATTGCACCACCCATTCCACAAGCGCGGCGTTCAGATCTCCCGTGACCATTTCGGTTTCACGTCGGCCGTCTGACGGGCTTTGGAAGGGATCACTCCTGCCCGGCGTGGTGAATCCGAATTCCTGCTTCAGTTGCCGTTTCACGGGCACCAGTGTGGCAACGTCGATGCCAAACGGGAATTTGAAATGCAGGCCAGGCGAAACCTCAGCAGTGTATTTGCCAAAACGCTGGACAACGGCGACCGAGTCGCTCGGGACTGTGTAATAAGAAGACCAGGCTGCAACCGCCGCCAAGACTATCGCTCCTGCAACCAGTACCCCTCTCAGAGGCGGCCGCCCTTCAGGGAGTAATCCGCTCAGGCGGTCGCGGCCTTGACGAAGAAGATCGTCAATCTCGGGAGGATTGCTCTTCTGTTTGCTTTGCCATGGCCCACGGTCTTCCGGGCCGCCGTTCTGGTCGGGCATATCGTTTTCTCCCTTGCTCGTGCGAACCGGCACCCGGCGCAGACCCTGGCGGTCGGCGGGGTAGATCCACGTGTCTTATTCCCTCTGTGTCGGCATTCCTTCGTTCTCCGCAGCCTGTATTTGTGAGTTTTCTTGTGGCGATGTACCTGTTGTATCCGCATCCCGTGCCTCTTTGTCCGCCTGAGATGCGCGCCCGCCCGCGTAGAGATGCCGAAGCTGCATCTCGGAAACACCGTCGGCCTCCATCACCAGCCGAACCATCGGGTCTGCGAGCATCTCTTCCAGGAAAAGTTCTGCCAGATCTTTTCCGGTCAGCTTGTCCTTTGCCAGGGCGTCATCGAGGTCGGCCAGTGAAACGGTCAAGGTTCTCGCCAGGCCGGGGTGGGATGACCGAGAATGCAGTCTCACCGCTACAGATGCTTTCCAGACTTCCGGGTGCAGATGGTCGGGCGGTGAAGACAGTTCCGTTTCAATATCGTACTCTCCTGCCGGAAGCGTCTCGTCGAAGCCAGGCACACTGAAAGGCCGGGCGAAAACCGCAATTGACTTTCTGACTAGCTCGTTCATAGGAGAAGTCCTCTCATCAAAGCGACAAGCG
>NZ_JBXWPT010000044.1:0-3549 GCF_059612005.1 Ruegeria sp. CDSA141 | reverse complement strand
CATCACGCGTTGTTGGCGGTCTCGGTAGTCAACGAAAAATCGTTCCGCCGACCAAGCCCTCCGCGGCAAGTTTTGGGCAAGACAGTCACAGGATCGAGGTATGTCTATTGGCTGCACAGACGCGACAGCTTCAAACAAGCGCATCCAATTTTACTAATTTCAAGGGAACCAATGGGAGAAGAAAATGTCTAACAAGATAGTGATGATTGCAGGCGCGACATGTTTCGCACTGCTTGCAGCCTGCGACGACACGAGTACATCAAGCGCGTCCGCCGAGCTCACACCGGCTCAGCAGGCATGTTTGCGAGATGTAGCCAACACGACGAACAATTCGCAAGTCGTGGTGCTCTCATCCGCGTTTAGCGAGGCGGGAACACAAGTCACTGTCGGCGTTGGCGAGGATCGTGCTCCTTGGAATTGTATAGCCTACAGTGATGGCGCGACAGCTGGTATCGAGTTCCTGGGCGACGAAGGCGCATTGTAACCTTTTTGCTGTGTAGCTGAAAGCGGCTGCGCAGCACTGGCTTGATCTGCTGAGGTTCGACTTGGTTTGTAGAAAACAGAATTAGCCAACGCAGCGCATAACTCAGAACTTGTGTTTGATGACCCCGTTTCCTCGCTTGATCATCGTTGGCGTACGAAGGTCGCCAAACACCTAGAACATCATGCAATCCGCGCTCAAGGCCAGCAACGTTGATCCTTCAGGCAAGGTGGGTGTGTAGTCGAACGTGACAATCTTCGCTCCGCTGTCGAACGCCACGAACAATTGGTTGGATCCAGGCCTTATGGCAATGCCTTCCGGGTCTGTTCCAAACTCCAACAAGCTTTGCTGGGGCAAGCAGCTGGCCATCAGCCGTGAACTCGTACAGGCTGTTTGACCCTTCCCAATCATCAACAATCAACATGTGGCCTGTGCGTGGATCAATCGCGATACCCTGTGCCTCACTCAAGGGAGGAGAGAGCTTCATTGTATCCAACCTCGCTGTCAAAGCATCCTCTGACGTGAACCACGACAACCGTTCGGGATCATCCTCTACGGTCACGATTTGTCTTTTGGCGTTGATCGCGATTCCTTCCGTGTCCACAAATCTACCTTCCAGTTCAAAGGGCGCTCCTAAAGGCTCGACGTCCTTTGTGACTCGTTGAAGGCTGCCAAGGCCATCTCCCAGCAACAAGTGATCCCCATCAATAGCAATTGCTTTGATCCGGAAGAGATCGTTGGATATGCGTCTCAACTCATTGCCTTGCAACGTGACAAGAACTGCCTCGGGCCCCTCGTTCGCGATCCACAACCCACAAAAGGTTGGGTCGTAATCGAGACTTGCGGGTTGATTTAGCTCGTAGCGCCCGGTTTCGCTGAGCTGCAATGCCATGGCCGGGGAAAACACGGTGCAGATCAGTAAGGCTATGGTCCTCGCAAACACTCAGGATGCTCCTAAAACTTGCACCAGAATGGTGGGGCGGTATCGCGATAGGTCAATACAAAGAGTACCTACACTCCATAAACCAGAGAGCATCACATTATCAGAACAGAGAGACTTAGAACGCGGAAACTGGTTGCGAGCGGTTTGGTTCGACGCAACTGGGTTGTGCGAGAGTACTTTTGAACTGAGGTTGCGACAAATTCGCGAACCGACATCGTGGCGATTGTTGGATTTGCGAAATCAACACTAACAAACGAAACAACCTCAGGCTTCATAGAACAAACTTGCAATCGCGTGCTCCGGCGTAGTCACTTAGGACACAGGGTTGGAGGAAGCCGATGGCGAAATGGAAGTTCGTGATTTGTGTTTGTTGCGCGCTGGCTCTTGTCGCTTGCGCTCCAAAAACCCGCACATATGAAAAGACGGTATCGGCTGCGCTACAGGCAAATTCGGGCACAACTCTAGGTCAGGCGGCAAATCGCCTTGGGGACCCCAAAGACGGTCGGTCAGGCATCAAGCTGATCAGTGATGGAGAAGAAGCGCTTGTATCACGACTGCTGATGGCTGCAGCGGCCGAGCGAACGATAGACGCGCAATACTACCTTCTGCACAACGACCCCACGGGTCACCTTTTTGCAGCCAGTCTTTTGCAGGCAGCAGATCGGGGTGTTCGCGTCCGATTGTTGCTGGATGACATGGATACGTCCAGCTATGACGCGATGACGGCCGCATTGGACAATCATGAGAATATTGAAATCAGGCTGTTCAATCCGTTTTGGCGCGATCAGAGCCTATTGTTCGCGGGTCTGACAGACTTCAAACGCATCAATCGCAGAATGCACAACAAGTCCATGACGGCGGACAACGTGTTCACGATTGTGGGTGGGAGAAACATCGGCGCTGAGTATTTTTTGGCGCGGAAAGAAATGAACTATGCCGATCTGGATGTGCTGGCCGCAGGCCCTGTTGTACGCGAGGTGTCGCATAGCTTTGACGCTTACTGGAACAGCGAATTCACCGTTCCGGCTCGTGTGGTCGTTGGAGAACCTAAGGAATTTGACCTTGCTGATGCGCGAGTCCGGTTAAACGAACTGGTCGAGGAAGCGAAGCTAACCCAGTACGGCGCTGCCCTCAGAAAGTCAGCGCAAGAGAACTTCGCGGATGGAGCCCTGTCACTGGATTGGCTGCCTGCGAAGCTTTATGCTGATCCGCCCGCAAAAGCCGCGGGTCTCGAGAACTCAGGTCCCGTTCTGGCATCTCAGTTGTTTCCGTACTTTGAGAATGCCAACAGTGAGGTGAACATCGTGTCCGCCTATTTCGTGCCGCGCAACAACGGTGTGAAATGGCTTACCGAACTTGAGAGCCGCGGTGTTAACGTGAAGGTCGTGACCAATTCGCTTGCGTCTAACGACGTCGCACCCGTTTACGCACACTACGCTAAAAAACGCCGAGCACTTTTACGTGGTGGAGTAGAGCTCTATGAGTTGCGACCCGACGCCTATCAGGTCCAACGCCGGGGTATAAACTGGGCTCAATCAAGGTCAGGCCTACACTCCAAAGCATTTGCAGTTGATGACCGATACTTGTTCGTAGGGTCGTTCAACTGGGACCCACGATCTGTCAATATCAACACCGAGATGGGAATTTTGATTGACTCGCCAGCACTGACTGCACAGACCATGAGCGCTTTGGACGACGCTTTACCTGCATACACATATAACGTGACGCTCGAGCAAGATGGTCAGCTTAAATGGACGACAAAAAATGATGATGGCAACATCCTTGAATATCGATCCGAGCCGACAGGATCAGTCTGGGATCACTTAGTTTCTGGTTTTCTAAGTGTTTTACCAATTGGGTCCCAGCTTTAGGTTTATTGGGAGAAACTCTGACGGCTTGTCGCCCCACTTGGGAGCGCGACTACACTGAAAGGATTTTCACCCTAGTGTTTTTAAGCCCATCGCTTGGGCGACCTTCAGTAGAAATCAATCTCGCTGACGTCTACGCGGACCTCATGATCGCGCCCGTAGGCAACAACTCCAATTGACGTGATTTCGTCAGCGACGGGAATAGCGCGCAACATGGCACCTGAAGCCTTGAAGCCTGACAGGGGTAAACTGATTTC
>NZ_JBXWPT010000043.1:0-3957 GCF_059612005.1 Ruegeria sp. CDSA141 | reverse complement strand
TTTTCCGCGCGTAAAATTCTTTACGCTCTCATGCGATAGGCTTCTACTTTCAAACAAAAAAGTAAGTGGGAGCATCCGTAGGGGCGAGTGCGTTCTCCTGAGCAGCGAAGCGTTTGAGGCCGCAAAGAAAGTAAGAATGGAGTGAAATATGGGATTTGGTGAAGCAGTTAAAACGTGTTTCTCGAAATACTTCCAGTTCTCCGGTCGGGCTTTACGCTCAGAATACTGGTGGTTCTTCTTGTTTGTGGTTCTCGTAAGTGCCGCTTTAGCTGTGCTGGATACTATCATATTCGGGACCAACCCAGAAACTGGGCAAGGATCTCGCGTCATGTCCTCTGTTTTTCAACTGGCCGTTCTCATACCTATGCTCGCAGCAGGTTGGCGGAGGTTGCATGATACAGGACGACCTGGCTGGTATTTGCTGCTGCCGATGGCGCTCAGCATTACAACGCTTTTTGTTATGCTGGGTGGCGTGGCGTTCTTCTCGGTATTGGAGCAAGGGACAGAAAACCCCGATGCATTGCGAGGACCCGCGGCAGTCTTGGGCGTGACCGGTATTGTTGTTGTCTCAATTCTTCAATTGGTTCTGTCCATCCTGATGATCTGGTGGCTGACACGACCTTCCCAAGAAGGTGCAAACGAATACGGCGCACCTGTTTCCTGACCTGGTTGCCCAGGCAACGGGCCGGAATCTCTGCTGAAAGACAGTACGAGTCCTAATACCATGGAGAGTGAAAATGAGTTTCAAGCTGATTTCCATTGGAATTCTAATGATGGCAATTGCAACCACAGCATCAGCGGAGTGGTCGTTCAGTTCCGGGCCCAACCCCAATGCCTTTATTCAGACCGGAAACATGACGCTGGAACTTCAGTGTAACCGTGTCCGCTTTGCTCCGGCTGGATACGAGGACAGCCAGGACATTGTGGAGAAGCAAGGGCTTTCAATTCGTTTTTTGAAAAACGGCAACACCGAGGTTGCCGCATTTCAGGTTGGCGCTGAAAATGCTGCTTTGCAGATCGTTGACAATTATCCCGTCGAGATCAGTTTCAATAGCCAGCAGGACTATGGTTTTGTACTAGACCAACTTGCGGCCAATGCATCGGTAAACCTGTCGATGGTTGATCAAGATATCAGCTATGGAATCTTTGACTTGAAAGGTTCCGGCGCGGCAATTCGGTCCCTTCGTTCCGCGTGCGATTCAGATGCTAGCCAGGGGACCTCCTACGAAGCGCCCGAAGGCATCGTCTATTGTGGTGGCGGAGCGAAAAAACGCGTAATCGAACCCGTAATTTTGGACAACCCAGACGGAGAGTGGGACGCGCGAGTAACGGTTAACGGCGAGTCGATCAGAGCCATGACGGCCTACAGCTACTTCGGAAACTCTGAGCCGCCGACCGGATTTGTCGTGGCCCTGCTTGGGGAAGACAGGTCCGAATTTCTGATTTTTAGCGAAGGCTCGGCAAACTGGCTGGAATACGGGGACTATAGGTATGATCAATGCAATTGATTACCCCCTCCAACCGATTTCCCAATTGGTAAGCCAGTTTAAATGTTTGGTTTCCTCGATTGTGCTGGGTTCGGGTCTAGTTTGGACCTCATCAGCTTTCGCGGCTGACGTTTCGCAACTTCCAACCGGTTTGCGGGCGAAGGTTGATCTGGCGGCACAGGCCTGCACAGAGTTCAACAACGGTCAGTTTGGCTTAGATTGGGGCGCGGTTGAAAGGGTGGATCTTGACGGAGATCTACAACGCGACTGGGTTCTGAATGAGTCTGGTTTTGCGTGTTCGAGCGCCGCTTCTCTTTACTGCGGCACTGGCGGATGCATGTCGCACTTTTGGGTTGGCGAAGAGGTGCACTCCTTGCTCAATAAAGGCTGGACGGTCGTTGACTTTGGGCGTCAACGCGTTGTTGTCGCAGATATACATGGCTCCAATTGCGACGGAATAAACCCGACGCCTTGCGTCACAGCCAGTGTTTGGGATGCGGAAACTAAGACGTGGCGCTCGTCTGCTGGCGATTGGGAGTAAACTGCATATGTGCGTAGCAAATGTGCCAGAGGACGCCGTTAGCTCGATGGGTTCTCTGTCGCATGCAAACTTCCGGGCGAATTGTGCAAATTTATGCGCAAATACCGCACAGAGGTTATGGGCAAGCTTCCAAGATTTTCTTTAATGAAATCAATGTCGAAAACGCAGTGTTATGTGCGCACCTACATCAGGTGTAGGTTTGCGCATAACACTTCGCGCACCCCATAGGTTTGCGTAGTTTGCCCATAGTTTTGCGTTGTAAGTCTGGAACCAATCTGACGGTTGGATTGGTGCCAGCTCAAGGGCAATCACGAGTATTTTCAAGAAGCAGGGTTGATGCCAAACGCGACAAATGACGGCACCCATCCCGATGCGAACATTCCACCGTCATCCTACCTCGGATAAAACAGACGTTCCTGCAAGGATCAGAGTTCGTGGAGTCCGCCACCAAGCAGACCTTCGCTGCTAGCGCAGCACTAGGACTCAGTGACGGCGGCAATGCACAGGAAGCGGACTTTTCATCTAAGATGCAATGTTTTTTTCTTGGACAGCAGCTATGTGGGACAAAGCAGTCGTTCGTAGAATCTCTAAAGACGAAGATGCAAATGCGTGATAGCTCCAGATTATGGCCACGACATCTGCGCGAAATCGAACGCCCATACCTTACGCATTTGCGGGTATTGGTGTTCTCTTTGCTTCAATCTGTTTCGGGCTGGTTCCCTACTTCAGCCGCAGCCTGACCGAACAGGGTGTTGCACCCTATGCGGTCGCATTCTACCGCTACATTGTTGCGGCTCTTCTTCTGCTTCCTGTTCTCATTGTGCACCGAAAAGAATGGCGAGAGATCACTTGGGGTCTTTCCGCCGGAGCCGTAATGGGGCTTGGTTGGATCGGATATGTAACGGCGCTGGAGAAGCTGCCCGCATCGACAGTGGGTGTGCTTTACATGACCTATCCGGTGTTCACCTTAGGTATTGCTTGGGCGGTGTTTGGCGATGCACCCACGCGACGCGCCATGTTGGCCGCTGGTCTGATTGTGGTGGCAGCTGTCATTGCTGGCTCGCCTGCGTCAGTGGCTGCGGAACACCTACCAACGCTGCTGCTATCCCTTGCCGCCCCATTTGGGTTTGGCTTCGGAATTTGCGTACTGGTACACAGGTTGTCACGGATTGCACCGTTGGCACGTATCGCGTCAGTTTCTCTGGGGTCTGTACTGGGCCTCGCGCCGCTCATCCTTGGAGCTGAGGTTGGAGAGCTTCTCCCAAGGGAACAATCCGATTGGCTTTTCATTGTTGGTATTGGTCTGGTTACCGCTTTCGTACCCCAGCTTATCTACACGATATGCTCACCTGTTATTGGGGCTTCCCAAACTGCGGTCGTCGGAAGCATCGAATTACCCACGATGTTTGCCGTGGGATATCTTGCCTTTGGCGAAGCCATCTCTTTACCTCAAGCTTTGGCATGTGCCTTAGTGCTGGGCGCAATCGCGATCACAAGAAGTAAAAAGACGCGCACCGTATCTACCGTACTCGCAAAATCACCAAGGCGGTAGTACTGGGCTCGAACCGGTCATCTGACGGTTTCAGTTGTTCATCGGGTCGGTTCAGACGGCATCAAGGTCGGCCTAGCGGACAAAGCCGACCTTGCAGAAAAGCGAGGTAATTCTTGAAAAAACTTGCTTCTGCTGGGATGGTTTCTCCGACAGAATTTTCTGAGGAATTTACAATGCATTTTCCCAAACTTGCGGCGGTTTCGTCGATTTTTCTCACTATAGCCAATTCGCAAGCGCTCTCCCAGGATGGGGGACCGATACTGTTCACAAACGTCAACGTGTTTGATGGTGTGAATGAGGAAATGATTACAAATGCCAATGTCGTTGTAACCGACAATCTGATCACAGATGTGTCCTCAGAACCCCTCGCCGTCGCC
>NZ_JBXWPT010000042.1:0-4468 GCF_059612005.1 Ruegeria sp. CDSA141 | reverse complement strand
CTTCACTCGTTGCACGTTGCTTTGGGCGGTAAGATGGTTGATTTTGCTGGGTGGGAGATGCCTGTTCAGTATCCTTTGGGGATTATGGGTGAGCATAAGCAGTGCCGAGAGAAGGCGGCGTTGTTTGATGTGTCTCACATGGGTCAGGTTATTCTGCGCGGTGAGAATGTGGGTGAGAAGCTGGAAGCTTTGTGCCCGCAGGCTTATGCGACGCTGAAGGAAGGCAAGGCGCGGTACGGGTTTTTCACCAACGCTGACGGCGGGATCATGGACGATTTGATCGTGTCGAATGCGGGGGATCACTATTTTGTGGTGGTGAACGCGGCGCTGCGGCATCAGGACATTCCGCATATGCGTGACAATCTCGAAGGTGTCGAAGTGACCGAGATCTTCGACCGCGCGCTGGTGGCGGTTCAGGGGCCCAAGGCCGAGGATGTTGTCGGCGCGTTGTGCCCTGTTGCCCGTGACCTGAAGTTCATGGAAACCACCCTTGCTGATATCAACGGTGTCGAGTGCCGCATCTCGCGGCTGGGTTATACCGGCGAGGACGGCTATGAGATCTCGATCCCCGAGGACAAGGCGATCGAAGTTTCGAAAGCCTTCCTGGGGCATGAGGATTGCGAAGCGGCGGGTCTGGGCGCGCGCGACAGCCTGCGGCTTGAGGCGGGGCTGTGCCTGTATGGCAATGACATCGATCAGAGCACCTCGCCGGTCGAGGCGTCTTTGGGCTGGGCGATGCAGAAGCGCCGCAAGGAAGAAGGCGGCTTTCCGGGTGCGGAGCGTATCCAGCGCGAACTGGCCGAGGGGGCATCCCGCAAGCTGGTGGGGATCAAGCCCGACGGCCGTGCTCCGGCGCGCCAGGGTGTGGAAATCCAGTGCACTGAGGGCAACACGATCGGCCAGATCACCTCGGGCAGCTTTGGCCCGACGGTCGGAGGCCCGATCGCGATGGGCTATGTGTCCGCGGGCCATGGCGAGCCGGGCGAGAAGGTGAACCTGATCATCCGGGGCAAGGCGCAACCGGCGCAGATCGTGGCCATGCCCTTCGTCAAACAGAATTACAAGCGTTGAAGTCAGGAGAGAGACAAGATGGCAACCTATTATTCCGAAGAGCATGAATGGCTGAGCGTTGAAGGCGACACGGCCACTCTGGGCATCACCAAACATGCCGCCGAGCAGCTGGGTGAAGTGGTGTTCGTGGAACAGCAGGAAGCGGGCGACGAGTTCGAAAAAGGCGGCGAGATCGGCGTGATCGAATCCGTCAAGGCGGCGTCCGAGTTGTATGCTCCGGTCGATGGCGAGATCACGGAAGTGAACGAGGCGCTGGCCGACAACCCCGGTGCGCTGAACGAAGATCCCGAGGGCGAGGCCTGGATCTACAAGATCAAGATCAGCGATGCATCCCAGCTGGAAGAGCTGATGGATCTGGACGGCTACAAGGCCCTGATCGGGTAAACCCAAACGGAGTCCCGGCACGGGGCTCCATCGTTTTAACTTATGCCGCCGAATTTGGGCTCCGCCCGTTCGGGCCTGAAACTGTCCACCGGACAGTTTCCGGGACGGCCCTTACTCCCCGCCGGAGGCTCCTGCCAGAGCGGCCGGGCGAGACATTCCTTGAGGAGCGCTACACATGGCCTTCAAACTGACCGACTACGAAGCCTATGACTTTGCCAATCGCCGCCATATCGGGCCCAGCCCGACCGAGATGCGCGACATGCTCAAGGTGATCGGCTTCAAGACGCTGGACGAGCTGATCGACGCCACCGTCCCGCCGGCGATCCGGCAGAAAGAGCCGCTGGACTGGGGTCCGGCGATGACGGAACGCGATGCGCTGTTCCATATGAAAGAGGTGGCGAGCAAGAACAAGGTTCTGACCTCGCTGATCGGTCAGGGCTATTACGGCACCACCACGCCCGCGCCGATCCTGCGCAACATCCTGGAAAACCCGGCCTGGTACACCGCCTACACGCCCTATCAGCCCGAGATCAGCCAGGGCCGTCTTGAGGCGCTGCTGAACTTCCAGACCATGGTCAGCGACCTGACCGGGCTGGATGTGGCCAACGCGTCCCTGCTGGACGAGGCCACAGCCGCGGCCGAGGCGATGGCGATGGCCAAGCGCGGCGGCCGGTCCAAGGCCAACAACGCGGCCTTCTTCGTCGACAAGAACTGCCACCCGCAGACCATCGCGGTGATCAAAACGCGCGCCGAGCCTTTGGGCATCGACGTTCAGGTGGCCGATCCGGACACGCTGGATGCAGGTTCCGTCTTTGGCGCGATCTTCCAGTATCCCGGCACCCATGGCCATGTGCGCGACTTCACCAACGAGATCGCGGCGCTGCACGAACATAAAGCCATCGCGATTGTCGCCGCCGACATCCTGTCGCTGGCGCTGCTGAAATCGCCCGGCGAGATGGGCGCGGATATCGCCATCGGCTCGACCCAGCGCTTTGGCGTGCCGATGGGCTATGGCGGGCCCCATGCTGCCTATATGGCGACCACCGACAAGCTGAAGCGGTCCATGCCGGGCCGGATCATCGGTGTCAGCATCGACAGCCGGGGCAACAAGGCCTACCGCCTGTCGCTGCAGACCCGCGAGCAGCATATCCGCCGCGAGAAGGCGAACTCGAATGTCTGCACCGCGCAGGCGCTGCTGGCGGTGATTGCCTCGATGTATGCCGTCTATCACGGCCCCGACGGCATCAAGGCCATCGCGCAATCGGTGCACCGCAAGACCTCGCGTCTGGCTGCCGGTCTGGAAGAGGCTGGCTTTGCCGTCGAACCGGAAGTGTTCTTCGACACCATCACGGTTGAGGTTGGCCATCTGCAGAATGTGGTGATGGAGGCCGCCGTGGCCCGCGGCGTCAACCTGCGCAAGGTGGGCGAGACCCGGGTCGGCATCAGCCTGGACGAGCAGACCCGCCCCGAGACCATCGAGGCGGTCTGGGGTGCCTTCGGCATCGACCGCAAGGATGACAGCTCGAACAAGCAATACCGCCTGCCCGATTATGCGCTGCGTGAAAGCGAATATCTGACCCACCCGATCTTCCACAAGAACCGGGCCGAGGCCGAGATCACCCGCTATATGCGCCGCCTGGCCGACCGTGACCTGGCGCTGGACCGGGCGATGATCCCGCTGGGGTCCTGCACCATGAAGCTGAACGCCACGATCGAGATGATCCCGGTCACCTGGCCCGAGTTCGGCAATCTGCATCCGTTCTGCCCCGAAGATCAGGCGCAGGGCTATCACGAGATGATTGCCGACCTGAACGACAAGCTGTGCCAGATCACCGGTTATGACGCGATCAGCCAGCAACCCAACTCGGGCGCGCAGGGCGAATATGCGGGTCTTCTGACCATCCGCAACTATCACTTCGCCCGCGGGCAGGGTCAGCGCAATGTCTGCCTGATCCCGACCTCGGCGCATGGCACCAACCCGGCCTCGGCCCAGATGGTGGGCTGGCAGGTCGTGCCGGTGCAGGCGGATGAGAACGGCAATATCGACGTCGCCGACTTCCGCGCCAAGGCGGAAAAGCACTCCGATCATCTGGCCGCCTGCATGATCACCTACCCGTCCACCCATGGCGTGTTCGAGACCACCGTGCAGGAGGTCTGCCAGATCACCCATGATCACGGCGGTCAGGTCTATATCGACGGCGCCAACATGAACGCGATGGTGGGCCTGTCGCGCCCCGGTGACATCGGCGGAGACGTCAGCCACCTGAACCTGCACAAGACCTTCTGCATCCCGCATGGCGGCGGCGGCCCTGGCATGGGCCCGATCGGCGTCAAGGCGCATCTGACCGAGCACCTGCCCGGCCACCCGGAATACGGCACCGCCGTGGGTCCGGTCTCGGCGGCGCCCTTCGGCTCGCCCTCGATCCTTCCCGTCTCGTGGGCCTATGTGCTGCTGATGGGTGGCGCCGGTCTGACCCAGGCGACGAAAGTGGCGATCCTGAACGCCAACTACATCGCCGCGCGTCTGCAGGACGCCTATCCGATCCTCTATACCTCGGAAACGGGCCGGGTGGCGCATGAATGCATCCTCGACACCCGTCCGCTGGACGCCGAGGCGCATGTCTCCGTGGATGACATCGCCAAGCGCCTGGTCGATTCAGGCTTCCACGCGCCGACCATGTCCTGGCCGGTGGCCGGAACCCTGATGGTGGAACCCACGGAATCGGAACCCATGGCCGAACTGGACCGCTTCTGCGACGCCATGCTGTCCATCCGCGCGGAAGCGCAGGACATCATCGACGGCAAGATCGACGCGGACAACAACCCGCTGAAAAACGCCCCACACACGGTGCGCGATCTGGTCGGCGACTGGGACCGCCCCTACACCCGCGAACAGGCCTGCTTCCCGCCGGGCTCCATGGGCGTCGACAAATACTGGTCACCCGTCAACCGCGTCGACAACGCATACGGCGACAGAAACCTCGTCTGCACATGCCCCCCAATGGATGCATAC
>NZ_JBXWPT010000041.1:0-5166 GCF_059612005.1 Ruegeria sp. CDSA141 | reverse complement strand
AGTTTGTTTCGGATCAGGAAGCCTTGGGTACTGCAATTGAGATTCTGAACAATGAAGGCGCTTTGGGCTTCATGGGTAAGGACACGAAGCCTTAGGGAAAAGGTCACAGACGAATTTGCGCTATGAGAGTACGCTCTTCAGATATTGATTTGAAAGGACGGTTTCATGGCAGTTTACAAAATCCCAAAGCAAGAACTCGGCGTCGCTCCTGGATTTAAAGTCACGTTTCATGGCAAAGTTAATGTAGACTTTCCCAAGGCTAGCATTGAAATACCCACGAAAGTGACGGGCTGTGCGCCGTATACGTATCGCGTCAATCTCGATCCCGCCAAGGGACATTGGACAGGTGAAGACAGCCACAAATGGACGCTTTTTAATCACGAAGTTGTAGTTCGTATAAGTATTGATCCAACAAAGCCAAGATACGTCGCCGCAGAAGTGTATCACCCGGTAAAAAACAAACGCCAGAGGCTGTGGCATGACGAGTTCGATATTTTTGGACCCTACAAAAAACGCAAGGTCGAGATGTTTGCGCAAGGAGCATTTATTGATCCCATAAAATCAAATGCCGACCATACTTATGCCGTGGGATACAATGACGCCGGAAAGCGAAACTACCTTTGGCCATGCGGGGGCGACCACGACGAAAACCAGCGCTCTATTGGCCACGGAATAGCTTTTCAACCCGAGTGCGATTGTCTTTCGCAAATGCGAACAGATCCACTGACAAAGGGCCTAGCGGGAATTCGATACGGCCTTGACGGCGTCTGTCATCAAGCAACCAACAGAATTATGTGTACAGCTGGGCTCGAAGTAAACGACGCAAAGGGCTACAAATCTAAAGGCTGGGCCCACTTGACTCACGCCCTCTATGGTAGGTTGGGCTTACTGGCTAAAGATGGGAAAGGGGCTGAGAAATGGCGCAGCATATGCAATGGATGCCTCACGAAAAAATATCCTAGATGCTCTGAAGAAACGGAATTTTTGGTATCGAAGAACGAGCATCCAGACCTCATGCAGATGCATATCGACTCCAATCAAGAGCTTGTTTTGCAAGTGCGCCGTGACCTTTTGGATGCATATAATGAGCTTGAGGCCGGCAATCTCGCCCCCAAAGAATACGCCGATGTTTTGAATGCCGCCATCAACGGTTACAAGGCAAAGATGCAGAATGTTTTGGGTTCAACCCTGCACACAGAGATGTTTGACGAGGTCGCCAATGTCGACGTTGTGGTTGTCGACCCCAATATAGCCGAAGCTGTTTTTGCGCAGCCTGCTCCGTGACCCATCTCTGTTTTTACCGTTGACCGCTGCTATCTAACAGTTGTTCCAGTTCGCGAGCCAGACGCACATGCTCGTTGATCTCTTTCCTCATCTCCTGAGCCTCTCTGGTGCGCATACCGTGCTTGTAGGCGGGGTTGGCCTTGCCAGGACCGTGACCACCGCCAGCGCCATGCATCCGGCAAACCGTCCAGCCTTTTACCGCTGGGCTTTTGCAAGGAAGACCACTGCGTTTTGACGTTGCATTGCAACGAGGCGCTGCGTGAGCCTTGTGCATGGGGTTGGAGGCATGTTTCATTTTTTGCCTCCCCCCGTCTCAACGTTACCAACGATTGCTTGTCCGCCGTCTTCGACGTTCACGTGCTGAACAGTTACCGTCTGTTTCCCGCCGTTTCGGTGCTTCCGAAGCGTCTCAACCTGGGCGGCGAATGTACGCGAGAGTTTGTTGAATCCCGTGTGGTGGAGTTGGGCTTGAGGGATTGTCTCCGTGGCACCAAGCCACCGGGCCGACCGAATTGTTGCAACATGCGTGGCTGCCATCTGGACAGCCAGCATTCTCTCAACGGCATCTCGTGGCGCAATGTCGTGGATGATGGAAATCATGAATGCCCGCTCATCGTTTACTTCACCTGCGCTACCAGATTCCGCGTTGTTCAGTGCTTTTAGGCAGTGAGCCATCAAGGCACTGGCCAGTTCATCGCAGTCTGTTCCGAACACTTCCCTTAGCCCGTCGTGCTTGGTTAGCTCGACAATGTTACCTTCTTTGTTGCTGCCTTCGAATTTGACCCCAGTTTTGCTTGGCTCTTTTTTCTTGGCGGTGATGTCGCCTTTGGTTTCGTCAGTCATTGCTAATGCCTCACTTGTTGGATTGTTAGTGTTGAAGGTGTCCGTTTCCCCAGACCCCCTGGTAGATTAAGGATGTCTTAAATATTGCGACGGGGGACTTGTCGAAATCGGGTGTTTTCGTCGCAAATATTGATACGGCCCGTCGCATTTATTGCGTCGCCTCTGTCATTCTCGTCGCAAAATCTACGACGGTCTCGTCGCAGTTTTTAAGACAGGGTTTTGTTTTTCCGCACTTGCCAGTCGGGTTGTGAACCGGGGCTTTCACAACTGGGAAATCTGCCCCTTCAGCCCACTGCTTGTACAATCTGCGGCCAGCCTCCCCGTGCGCGGTCGGCAGCGAGATTTCAGTTAGTTCGAACAGCGGAGATGATGCGACGCCACTGGTGCCAAGTTTGGGCGGGCGTGACACAGCAATGAAGCCCTTTGCCTGTAACTCGCGAAACCCTTTGGCGGCTGTGTTGTACGACACGCCTAACCGGTCAGCGGCTTGTCTGACGCTCAAGCAAATCTTGCCGTTATTGTTGTTGTCCACCCCGCGCCATTCCAGCCGTAGCCATGGATACAGTGCCTGCGCGGTTGATGAGAGGGCCCGCCAAGCGGGCTCCTCCATCATTTTGCGGACGAGTTTTGTGAAGTGTTCGCCGCGTTTCTCGTTTCTCCTGTCGCGCCCCATCTACACAGCCTCCGCCTTGCTGATCGCGTCTATGAATTCAGGTAGCAACTCACCCTTGAAGGCGATGCCTTGCGTGCCCGGCAGCATCTCTCCGTCTTTTGAGATAAAGAACACGCGGATATTGTTGAGGTCATGCCCTTGAAAGTCATCCCGGCTGGCGCGGGATCCCTCGCGGCTGTTCTTGTGGATCTGGGTGATGAGGGCCATTAGCGTCCCTCCCCATAGTATAGCGTTGCAACGATGCGTGCAGTGGCCTCAGAGAGGCCGTGCTTGCGACGAAGGGCATGGATCTGGAGGTCGCGGGTTCTCATGCCGCCACCTCGCCAGTCTCAATCAGTTCCACCTTGCTGACGAGGAAATAGATGCCGAACTTTTGGCGTCCGGTGTCTGCATCGCCTCGGTACATCTTGCATTCGATGTTCACGCCGTCATCTCGGCGCAGTGGCAGCACCTGGTCCGAAAGGCGGCAGTAGCTGGCCGCGAAGAGGGGCGACCTTATTAGGCCCTCAAGGACTTGGCGCTTGTGCTTGGATGCGTAGATTTCAAGGGGTTCCTGGCCCGGATCTGTGACCCGGTAAAGCGCCGGGGCCGTTAAATTTGGAAGGTCTGCCCATCGATAAACGCGCAGTGCATTGGTTGGTGGAAATTCGGCCTCAATTGTTCGGGTTTTCTCGAAAATCATCCTGTATTACCTTTCTATTGTTGAAAGGCAGCGGGTTTCGGGCTATTCTCATGCTGCTAACCAAAAGAATTTGCCTCCGCCCGTGCCTCGGGTGAGGGTTTTCTTTTAGGCGGCAATCTGTTTTTCGATTGCAGCATCGATATCGGCTTCGTTCCAATAGAGGCGAGAGCCAAATTTGATGGGTTCTGGAAGACGGCCCAGTTCAACATCGCGGTAGACGCTAGAGCGGCTGCGGCCGCCCAACTTAGCTTGCAGGTCTTGAAAAGAAAGCAGTTTCATTGCTGTGCACCGTGTTGTTTCGTGGTGCATCAAGAATGGTGAATATCCGTTATCTTCGCATACGGCCCAATTCTGCAAATGGTCCGGACAGGTTTGACGGCGATTCCTTCAATGCGCCGACTTTGACCAAATATTGGTCGGTCAAATGGTTCCAAATCGCATCAGCTCTGTCGCGAAAACCTTGGTGCTTTTTGCTCGTGCACCAAGATTCTAGTGATTTGTACGTTACGCGAACTCCAAATTGATCCGCGACCATTGATACTGCATCACACGCACTCATTGTCCGTGGCCCATCGTGCCTAGTTAGGCTCAATTCAAACGCGTTTCTTACGGAAAGAGCAGATTGACGCATCACGAATCTCAAAGTTAAGTCTTTTGAAAGGGGTGGGCCACGGCGTTTCGCCCCCGGGAAATTTCCCAGTATTAGGCTGTGTGCTTTCACGCGAAGGCTTTCGGGCATTTTCGCACCTTCGAATACGTTACTGGCACAAATTGTTTTTAGGGCATCTAGTGCTTCAGGCAGTTTTTGCGAGGCTCCCCCTAAATAACGTGAAGCATACTCTTCTACTTCATAATACACGCCGCCCGCTTCAGTGAATCTTCGCGTAATTCCAGGCGTGAAGGAGATAATCAAATGTGTGTAAGACGTGTCCAGTAACGCTGGCAGACTAATGCCCCCAAACTTCTCTAATTCTCTAAAACCTTCAGCAAGTGCCTCCGTTGCTCTGTCAAATTTGTCTTCCAATTCTGGACTGACCATGATTCAAAACCTAGAAATGGTGGGCTGGGATAAACTATTTTGAGTCGTGTATTGGCCCCAGCACGCCATAATTGCTCTTCGCTGCTCCAAGAAATCCGTTCGCTTATAGGACCGCTCGACAGATCCGCCCACGACATGACCCAAGCAGGTTTCAGCAACCTCAAATGGTACGCTCTGTGTTTCCGCCACCCAATCCCTGAATGAAGACCTGAATCCATGAGGGCGCTCAACCAGTTTGCTTCGTTTCATGAACGACGCCATCGTCATGTCCGAAATCACGCCACGTCGAACGCCGGGGAACAACAAGCCGTCCCGTGCCAGCGGTTTAGCCATTTCAACGACAGTCATAGCCTCCTTAGATAATGGCACCCGAAAGCTTTTTGTCGCGTCCCTGCGTCCCTTCATTGCCTCTGCGGGTATGGTCCAAACATCACAATCAATCTGGTCCAGGTGAAGATTGCGCAGTGGAAACGAACGAACCGCTGTGAGTATCAAAAGTGTCTGACGTCAGCGCCTACCGGACAGATTTGGGGTTTGAGCAACGGAGGATTTCTGGTTCATCGAAGCCGTTTGTCCGTCTTCAGAGTTTTTCGGAGAGCTGAGGCGTTTTCGTAACGGAGGCTCTGGTTCGATTTCTGTTTGAGT
>NZ_JBXWPT010000040.1:2500-6034 GCF_059612005.1 Ruegeria sp. CDSA141 | reverse complement strand
TGGTTGCGGGAGTAGGATTTGAACCTACGACCTTCAGGTTATGAGCCTGACGAGCTACCGGGCTGCTCCATCCCGCGACACTTTGGTGGTCTATTGCCTATTCGGCTATTTGAGACCTGGTAGTGTTTTTATCATCGTTTAGAGAGAATGGGGATTTTACTAGGTTTGGCGGTGACCTACTCTCCCGGGGCTTAAGCCCAAGTACCATTGGCGCGGCAGTGCTTAACTTCCGGGTTCGGGATGGGACCGGGTGTTTCACTTGCGCTATGACCACCAAACCGAGGAAAATCCCCGTCGCTCTTTTTGCTTTGCAAAAAGGCGACGCGCGGCAGGCAGCGTATTCGTTTACGAATGCGCGTTGCCGCACGGTTATTATGTCAATCAACAGTGTCGCTTGGCGCGACACAGCCATCCTTAGTCAAAGGTGTGTATGTTTTTGATTTGTCTTTCCATTACTGGATCAAATCAAGCCTATCGGGCGATTAGTACCGGTCAACTGAACGCATTACTGCGCTTACATCTCCGGCCTATTGACGTGGTGGTCTTCCACGGCCCTCAGGGAGACCTTGTTTTGAGGGGGGCTTCCCGCTTAGATGCCTTCAGCGGTTATCCTGTCCGATCATAGCTACCCAGCACTGCCGTTGGCACGACAACTGGTCCACCAGTGGATCGTTCACCCCGGTCCTCTCGTACTAGGGGCAACTCCTCTCAAGTCTCCTACACCCACGGCAGATAGGGACCGAACTGTCTCACGACGTTCTAAACCCAGCTCACGTACCTCTTTAAACGGCGAACAGCCGTACCCTTGGGACCTGCTCCAGCCCCAGGATGAGATGAGCCGACATCGAGGTGCCAAACACTGCCGTCGATATGGACTCTTGGGCAGTATCAGCCTGTTATCCCCGGCGTACCTTTTATCCGTTGAGCGATGGCCCTTCCACTCGGGACCACCGGATCACTATGGCCGTCTTTCGACTCTGCTCGACTTGTCAGTCTCGCAGTCAGGCTGGCTTCTGCCATTGCACTCAACGAGCGATTTCCGACCGCTCTGAGCCAACCTTCGCGCGCCTCCGTTACGCTTTAGGAGGCGACCGCCCCAGTCAAACTACCCGCCACGCAGGGTCCCGGATCCGGATAACGGACCGCGGTTAGACATCAAGAGTGCGAAGGGTGGTATCTCAAGGGAGGCTCCACAAGAACTGGCGTTCCTGCTTCAAAGCCTACCACCTATCCTGCACATCACAATCCTGATGCCAGTGCGAAGCTGTAGTAAAGGTGCACGGGGTCTTTCCGTCTAACCGCGGGAAGCCTGCATCTTGACAGGCAATTCAATTTCGCTGAGTCGATGTTGGAGACAGCGGGGAAGTCGTTACGCCATTCGTGCAGGTCGGAACTTACCCGACAAGGAATTTCGCTACCTTAGGACCGTTATAGTTACGGCCGCCGTTTACCTGGGCTTCAATTCAAGGCTCTCACCTCTCCTTTTAACCTTCAGGCACCGGGCAGGCGTCAGACCCTATACGTCGTCTTGCGACTTCGCAGAGCCCTGTGTTTTTAATAAACAGTCGCCACCCCCTGGTTTGTGCCCCCAGCCCCTAGTTGCCTAGGAACCGGGCCTCCTTCTCGCGAACTTACGGAGGTATTTTGCCGAGTTCCTTCAACATCGTTCTCTCAAGCGCCTTGGTATGCTCTACCAGTCCACCTGTGTCGGTTTAGGGTACGGTCTGATGGAGGGCTATTTCCAGGAACCACTCAGCAGCCCAATCAATCCGATAAGATTGAACTACACCTGTGATCCGTCACATCCTCCTGGCCTAGGAATATTAACCTAGTTCCCATCGCCTACGCCTTTCGGCCTCGGCTTAGGGGCCGGCTTACCCTGCTCAGATTAGCTTTAAGCAGGAACCCTTGGACTTTCGGCGAGAGTGTCTCTCACACTCTTTGTCGCTACTCATGTCATCATTCTCACTAGTGATCTCTCCACCGGATCGCTCACGCGCCGGCTTCATCGAAAAGACTCGATCCTCCAAGGTGCCCCGAAAGACACTAAAGAGGATAAGTCTTATGTCACACTACGCTCTGCTACCATGCCTTACGGCATCCTAAGCTTCGGCTCATGGCTTGAGCCCCGTTACATCTTCGCCGCAGGACAACTTATTTAGACCAGTGAGCTGTTACGCTATCTTTAAAGGATGGCTGCTTCTAAGCCAACCTCCTGGTTGTTTTGGTCGTCCCACCTGCTTTCCCACTTAGCCATGAATTGGGGGCCTTAGCTGTAGGTCAGGGTTGTTTCCCTCTCCACTACGGACGTTAGCATCCGCAGTGTGTCTGCCATCTAGTACTCCCGGGTATTCGGAGTTTGGTTAGGATCAGTAAGCCTGTGGGGCCCCATTACCCATCCAGTGCTCTACCCCCCGGGGTATTCGGATGACGCTCTACCTAAATAGATTTCGCAGAGAACCAGCTATCTCCGAGTTTGATTGGCCTTTCACCCCTAGGCACAGCTCATCCCGATCCTTTTCAACGGATGTGGGTTCGGTCCTCCAGTAAGTGTTACCTTACCTTCAACCTGGCCATGCCTAGATCACTCGGTTTCGGGTCTGATCCCACGAACTCATTCGCCCTATTAAGACTCGCTTTCGCTACGCCTACACCTAACGGCTTAAGCTTGCTCGTGAGACCAAGTCGATGACCCATTATACAAAAGGTACGCCGTCACCCCGCAAGGGGGCTCCGACTGATTGTAGGCGTTCGGTTTCAGGTACTGTTTCACTCCCCTCGTCGGGGTGCTTTTCACCTTTCCCTCACGGTACTGGTTCACTATCGGTCAGCAAGGAGTACTTAGCCTTCGAAGGTGGTCCTCCGATCTTCAGACAGAATTTCACGTGTTCCGCCCTACTTAATACGTCCATCAGAGCTTAGAATACGGGGCTGTCACCCGCTATGGCCATGCTTCCCAACATGTTCTTCTCACTCATCTGGCTCGGCTGGTCCCCGTTCGCTCGCCGCTACTAGGGGAGTATCAATTGATTTCCTTTCCTCCGGGTACTTAGATGTTTCAGTTCCCCGGGTTTGCCTTTATAACCCTATGTATTCAGGTCATAAATACCTGGTTATGCCCATTATTGATTAGCACAGCTAACAATAACAAACATTCAGGTGGGTTGCCCCATTCAGAAATCCATGGATCAAAGCTTATTCTCAGCTCCCCATGGCTTATCGCAGAGTATCACGTCTTTCATCGCCTCTTGCTGCCAAGGCATTCACCAAACGCCCTTCTCGCGCTTGATTTGATCCAGAAAAAGAAAGACTTGATATTGGCACTACCGCCTATTCGGCTACTTGAGTGCGTTTGACCGCACACAACCAAAGCTGCGCTAGTAATCAAATCAATCGAGACCGCCCAGCTGGTAACTAAAGGCAGTCATTCTTCTGAACCAAAAACATACATTTCCCGCCCCCGCCACTTGGACGAGGACAAATGAGCAACCCCATATGGTCTCTCAGCCGTGCAGCTGATCAACGCAGGTCGCT
>NZ_JBXWPT010000039.1:0-6728 GCF_059612005.1 Ruegeria sp. CDSA141 | reverse complement strand
TTGGCGGTTACGATGAGCCAGAAACCCTCTCTTATCAAATCGACCTAAACTGTCCCATTGGCGCTGACGTCAGACAATTCAGCTTTCAAGCGCATTGCTGCTCACTTTGCATGGTGAAGCATTCGGCAGAACGGGCACTTTGCCGCCATGTGGTGCTGCAGCAACCGACCGCAGGAGCGCGATCCGGAACCGGACGCTGATGTGATATCACCAGAGTTCGGAAAAAATGTTGCAGATCAGAGGCCTGACGATCCTCGCATTCGGATCCTGTGACCTTCAGCTACGCTTTGCCGATATTGGCGCGACGGGCGGCGAAATCGGACTGCGAGGCCTTGATGGACCTAAGCCGCAAGAAACCGATCCTGAAGAACCGGGTGTCGGAACATGTCGAACGGGCTGTGATCGAGTTGGCCATCGAAGATCTGGCCCTAGGTTAGAACCGTGCAAGTTGGGAGTTGCAACAGAAGAGCATCATGGCGCCGCCGTCGGGCGTCCGTTCGGTCTGGTTCAGGAACGACCTGGAAACCATGAAGACGCGGCCGAATGTCCACGCATCTATTGGCCGCTGGTTTAAAAATTCTGAGTGAAGCGGACTGAACTTTGGAAAGTCACAGCTGGCTCAAGGAAAGAGCCGAAGCACCGAAGTCTGACAAACGACTTCTGGTGACGATCCAGCTATTGTTCGGAGCCGTTCGCGGGGAAATGACAAAGAACCAACTCCGGGGCTTCATGAATGCCGGATGCTAACCTGTTCCTTAATTTGTGAAGCCTAATCAACCGTTTCCGCATTGTCCGTTTCTCAGAAACTGAAAAACCTGCTGGTGAATATCCTGCGTGGATGGTTCCTGCATAGCCAGACATTGATCCACGTGGTCATTGCGTCCACGCTTCAATGGCGTAGTCTCTTTTCACCCGAATTGGCGTAGTTGTCCCATGATAGACAATCATCAAAGCCTGCCCCAAGAGTCCGCCGATAGAATAACAAAACCCTTCGCACGCTTCCTAGAGATCCAAGCGGCCGCGAGTGGGCTCCTGTTCCTGGCTGTTCTGCTGGCTTTGGCGCTGGCAAACTCGCCTTGGCAAGAAGGCTTCCTGGGCTTCTGGAAGACCCCTGTTGGCCTGACATTCGGTTCGTTCGATTTCACCCGCTCGCTGCGACACTGGATCAACGACGGGCTGATGACCCTCTTCTTTTTCGTGCTTTCTCTGGAGCTCAAGCGCGAGATCGTACTGGGCGAATTGCAAAACCCGCGACAGGCCGCCCTGCCGTTCGCGGGCGCTTTGGGCGGCATGGTGGTGCCGGTCGCGTTCTATCATTTGTTGATGTCCGGGCAGCCCGGGGCGCACGGCTGGGGAACCGTGATGGCAACCGATACGGCGTTCGTGATTGGATGCCTGGCGCTTTTCGGAAGGCGAATCCCGTCCACCTTGCGTCTGTTCCTTCTTTCTCTGGCCATTTTTGACGATATCGGCGCAATTCTCGTAGTCGCCTTCGGTTACGGGGAAGCGTTGAACTGGTCGGCGCTCGGTTTGGGTCTGCTGGGAATTGGTATCGTCGCAGGCGCCTCGCGCGTCGGGATCAGAAGTGTCCCGGTTTACTTTCTTCTCGGTGCGGCAGTCTGGCTATGCATCGACGCCTCCGGCGTTCACGCGACCATCGCAGGGGTCATTCTGGGCCTTATGACGCCGACGCGCATATGGGTAAGCGATGCCCGGCTGCATGCAATCCTTGGGCGCCTACGCGCCGTTCCGGCCGGCGATCGGCAGCAGGGAGATACCGCAACCCGCCATAACCTGCGTCAAGCAAGCAGAGCGGTCACGGAGGCACTCTCGCCAGTCGAACGGCTCGAGACAATGCTGCACCCTTGGGTCGGCTTTGCAATCATGCCGATTTTCGCGCTGGCAAATGCCGGCATCACGGTTCAGGGTGCCGATTTCGAACAACCGGTCTCCTTGGCGATAATTGTCGGCCTGGTGTTAGGAAAACCGATCGGCGTCTTCGGGTTCAGCTGGCTAGCTGTCCGATTGGGCCTGGCAGTGTTAGCGCCGGGCCTGTCGGGGCCGTTAATTCTGGCCGGCTCGTTTCTAACTGGTATCGGTTTCACGATGTCGCTGTTCATAGCGGGTTTGGCCTTCGATCCGGCAACGCTGAACGCCGCAAAGCTTGGAATTCTCTCAGGATCAGCTATTGCCGCAACGGTCGGGATCCTCATGCTGCTCCTGCTGACAATTCATGCAGCGCGCGCAAAATGCGCTACAAGCACCGCAGATCAAGACCGGATACCCTAGAATGGGAAGAATACCGGGATCACCCCGACCACGGCTGCGCCGACGATAAGATTCATCGGAACGCCGATCCTGAGGAAGTCGGAAAACTTGTAGTTCCCTGCGCCATATACCAATGTGTTGGTCTGATAGCCGACCGGAGTGGCGAAACTTGCACTTGCGCCAAACATCACAGCGACGACGAACGGCTTGGCGTCGACACCGAGCTGTTCCGCAACACCGATCGCGAGAGGTGTAACAACGACGGCTACGGCGTTGTTGGTAACCGCCTCGGTGAGCGCCGAAGACAGTATGTAGATCACAGCGAGCGTGACAATTAGGGGCAACTCTACGAGAGTCGGCACCAATGTCTCCACGATCAGGTTGACTGCTCCTGCATTCTGCATACCGCTGCCGACGATTAGCATGGAAAAGATCAGCACAAGGACGCTGGCGTCGATGGACGCCCAGGCTTCGCCGCTGTCGATGCAGCGGAGCACGAGGATGGCAGCGACCGCGACAAGGGCAAGCACGCTGATCTCGGCGAACCCGGCTGCGGCGAGCGCCACAACCGCGAAAAGCGCGAACAGAGCCAGCGGCGCTTTCCCGCGGCGGAAGGCGCGCCCCCCGGCATCCGTGATCGCGGCAAGATCGCCCGCCTCGGTCATTCGGGCAAAGCCTTCAGCCGTTCCTTCCAAAAGCAGCGTATCGGCGGGGCGTAAAAGCGCCGTCGACAGGTCGGGTCCAAGCAATTCCCCATGTCGGTGGGCGCCAAGAACACGCATGCCGTATCGGTGCCCCATGGCAAGCTGGGCAATGCGCACGCCGCGGCTTCGGCGCGAAAGCGTCACGATTGCCTCGGCAACAATCAGTTCCGAGGTGTTTTCGGCCGCTGGCCCCTGGCGCAACCCGACTTCGATCCCTTCAAGTTTCCTGAGGGTGAGCAGTTCTGATGTCGCAACCTTGGCAATGATCCTGTCGCCCGGTTCGAGTATGTGTTCACTCAATCCCTCTCTCTTGACTCCAGAACGCGCACGGATGCCGACGATTTCAACACCTCTTCGGCTGAAGGCGGCGATTTCATGAATCGTTCGACCAATATTCGGGTAGTCCTCTTGCGGGCGTACCTCGGTCAAAAAAGTCGCTTTATCGTCGCCGCCCTGTTCCGCAATATCCTTTCGGTCCGGCAGTAGGACAGGTCCAAGCAGGAGGAGCGCCACACCGCCTGTGGCCGCGGCCACCAGACCGACCGGTGTGATCTCGAAAATTGAAAACGGTTCCAAGCCAGACGCCTGGGAAACGCCGTCCACCAGAAGGTTGGTCGACGTGCCGATCAGAGTACACGTCCCGCCCAGGACGGACATGTAGGATAGCGGAATCAACAGGCGTGTCGCAGCAAAGCCCAGGCTCTGCGCCAAACGAATGGCCACCGGTATGAGGACGATGACGACCGGCGTGTTGTTAATCAGACCCGAGGCGACTAGCGTCGCGATGAGAAACGCCGCTATACCGGCGACCGGGCGCTTGCTCCCTGCGGCGACAACCTTGTTCGCAAGTGCGTCGAGAAGCCCGGTTCGGACCAGCGCGCCGCTGATTACGAACATCGCGGCGATCGTTATGGGTGCAGGGTTCGAAAACGCTGCCAGAACTTCATTCGTGGGGACAAACCCCAAGACGACAAACAGCGCGGCGGCCCCCGCAGCGGTTACGTCCGGTTCGAAGCGCTCGGAAAGAAATGCTGCGAACAGAAGGACGACAACTGCGAGCGCAAGATAGGGTTCATAGTCGGCGATGAGATCAATCAGTCCGCCCTCCTTCATTCATACCTTTGCTGCTGACGATATGGCGGTCACAGCATCCACCTTCCTGACTAGAGCGACAACTGAATAATCAGCCCAATTGTCCCGACAATACTGGCTCAGAAAGAAACCCTACTGGCACAGATGTGGCCGTCCGTGGAGCAACAAATGTCCTAATGAGGTGCTCCCAGTTTCCTATCCAACGCACCAATTCACTGACCAGTGGCAATATTACGCAAGGCTCAGGTGGGAAGTGCCCGGGCCTCTGCAAACGACAGCAATCTGCGGCTTTTCTCATCCCAAAGGTGCAGTCGCGCGCAGCGGAAGCTTTCCCAAAGCGTAATGCGTCTGGTCTGTGCCAGGACGTCGTGATCCTTGACTACGTCGTGTAAACGGTAAAACGGGATGCGGCTGGCCAGGTGATGCACATGGTGGACTCCGATGTTCCCGGTGATCCAGCGCAGGATGCCGGGCAGAGCGTAGTGCGAACTGCCGTGAAGGGACGCGTCCCGGATGTTCCAGTCTTCCTCGTGCCGCCAGCTGGTTTCCTCAAACTGATGCTGCACGTAGAAAAACCACATGCCGGCTATTGCGGCCAGAAGCATCGTCGGCAGGAAGACGAACAGCATTACCTCCCAACCGCCCAGCAAGACAATCACTGTCAGAGTGAGGCCTATGGCAGCGTTTGTCGCCATCGCACTCAACCAGTAGCGCCAGCCGGACCGCATCAGGTGTACTGGCAGCCGGTTGTGCAGGAAGAACGTGTAGAACGGCACCACCCCGAACAGGAAAACCGGATGGCGTAACAGGCGGTAAAGCGTACGGCCCGGCCATCCCTTCCCGCGGTACTCCCTGACTGTCAGCACCGGCAGGTCTCCGATGCCCCGCCGGTCCAGGTTTCCGCTCGTGGCGTGGTGGATCGCGTGGGTCTTGCGCCAGACGTCGTAGGGTGTCAGCGTGATAACGCCGATCACGCGACCGATCCAATCGCACAGACGCCGGTCGCGGAACAGGGAACCATGCCCGCAGTCGTGCTGGATTATGAACAGCCGGAGCAGGAAGACTGCATTCGCCAACGCGAGAGCCAGTGCCAACGCGGTGCTGATCGAGAGCACCCACCAGGCAACCGCCCATATTGCCACGAAAGGCGCGAGCGTGACCGTCAGTTCGAAAATACTGCGAGAGGGGATTGGCTGCCGGTACTTCATCAGGGTTCGTGTCCAGTCTGATGCGGTCAGCCGGGCCTCTTCCTGTCTTGGACCGGTTACACCGGAGGGGTATCCCGCGCCGGGTGCCCCGCCCGTGACGGGCAAGGGTCCTGGCTGGACCCGCGCTTGCCACGCGGTCGAGGCAGATCCGGCAGTCTGCATGTCGGTTTGGATGCTGCCGTCTTGGTGGCCCATGCTACCCGGCATGTCCTGCTGGTCGGGCTGTTGGCCCCGTGCGTTATTCGAGTTGGACGAAAACGGCATGGGCGATATCTATCTCGCTGAAATTATGTGTCATCCCGGCGGCCTCCGAACGGAGTTCCCGCTAGCAATGATCCGGTTGATGAGAACCGCCACGGACCGATGCGCCTCTATCTCGCCATCAGTTACAGCCGCGGTTTCATGCGTCTTTGCAGCATCGCGAAGGATACCCATGATCTCACGTTCTGCGAGAAGCTTGTGATCGTTCATCGCCAGCAGCATCGACTCGCAGATTGCGAGGGCCGCCATTCCCGAGAAGTCCTGTTCGCTACGCATTTTGTGACTTCCTTCCAGGTAACGGTTAAAGTAACGCGCGACCGGGCGGCCTCGCTTATCACAAGCATCTTCGCAGAAAAAAGGCTATGTTGGGCTAACCGAAAGCAGTCTCTGCACGATTGCGCCTGGAGCTTTTCCGGCTTGTGAGGCCCCGATGACGGATATCTTTGAAAGCCCGCTGACACGGAAGCTGCAAGTCTTCGTCGCCTTGTCTGACGATGAATTGGACGTTTTGAAGCGTTTGCATCTGCGCCGCCGTTCCTTCACCGCGGGGCGTGATCTTGTGCATCAGGGGCAGTCGGATCAGGCCGCTTACATTCTGGCCGCTGGTTGGGTGTGTTCCTACAAGCTTCAGCCGGATGGAACCCGACAGATCGTAGACTTCCAGATACCAGGGGATTTTCTTGGATTGCGCAGCGTCCTGCTGCGCACCTCCGACCACAGTTTCGAGCCGGTCACGGACATTCAGGCGGTGGAGGTTCTGGAGGACGACCTTCTGGAAGCATTCGAGAAAACGCCTCGCCTGGCGGCAGCCGTTCTCTGGGCAGCATCACGGGACGAAGCCATGGTCGTCGAGCACCTCGTTGGGGTTGGCCGACGCGCCGCAGATGCGCGCATGGCGCATTTCTTCTTGGAGCTGGCGGAACGGCTGAGGCTGGTCGGAATGGGGAGCAAGAAAGGATTCGCTTGCCCTTTGACGCAGTACCATCTTGCTGATGCACTCGGCTTAAGCTCCATCCATGTGAACCGTGTTTTGAGGCAGCTTCGCGAAAAACGGCTGCTGACCTTTCGGGACGGCTGCGTGACGTTCGACGACTATGACGGATTGGTGGCCATTTCAGGTTTCGATACGGCGTATCTGGATCAGACCGGCCCACTTTTGAAATGAAGGAGGCCGCCCTTCGCTAAACTTGGGCGG
>NZ_JBXWPT010000038.1:0-8375 GCF_059612005.1 Ruegeria sp. CDSA141 | reverse complement strand
TTTCAAGAACCGCACGCTTCACGCGCTTCTATTTTGCTCGGAAATGAGTGCCGCCGGAGATTCGGCAGGCACGAAGCCATGTACTCATCTTCTCCGCCCCGCAACACTGACGCAGGTTAGCTTGGGATAAAACCACACCGCGTGGGTAATGATCTGAGGGGGAAATCGGTGACGCTTGTAGCTGATGGATGTTGAATTCATCGATGTCACTTACGTTCAAATCATATCATCGGCAACCGAACGACGGTTAACGTGACGACACCGTTCAGACCTACCGGATATTCATGATTTCTTGGGGTCAGACTTGACCTGTTCCGGGCCGATGAAGGCAGGTTTGAGTTTGGGTTCGACTTCTGAGTCTTCAGCAGCCTTCGAATTCAGCAACGCTGCCGCTCTGATCGTCAGATCCTTGAAAGACATGCTTTTTCCTTTGATTGCCAACAAGTATTTCGAACTCGCGATGGAACATAAAATTCACTTGTGGCTAGTGCACATATAGGTGTTGGAGACCCGATTTACTATGGGCTACCAAGAGATCGGTTCCTCTATCGTGATTTGATGCTGCCTCAATTTGAGCTCATCGGCCTATATCACCGTTGGATGCACACGATCCGGTTCTATCACAGCTCCGTTCCAAGTTGTTTCACTGACAAAGACCTTTTCGACATCGGTCGCGTTCATCGCCCTCATGAGCGCACCGTAGTTCAACTGACACCTGATTTCGGCCCCAACCTGCAAAGCGCATTTGGAGGTTTCAGTGACAGTGTGATCACTCGTCGCGCCGACAAATGTGATGTCCGTAGGAAAGCTCAGCCCGCCAACATTCGTGTCCTGCAGCCCGACAGCAAGAACCGAACGGGACTTGCTGGAACTATCCTGCACAAGACGCAACGCCAAAAGAGCCGGATCAATCAGACGCAAGGGAAAGGGCCTTGTCTTGAACTTTGTTTCGATCACCTCGACCACAAGAGTGAACGCATCTGTATGAAGCCCATCTATCTGCTCGCCGGAAACGGGATCGGTGCCCAACAGGATCGCCTCGCCCAGGCGCAGTTCGTTGATACGCCCCTTTGTCGGTAGATCCAAAGCCCAAGGTAAATTGGCGGAACTGCCTCCTGATACGGTCTCAAGAAATGGGCCGCAAGCGCCCTCGATTTCGTATGCGAGCGTCGTTACGACATCCATTGCATCAGCGTTCGGAGCAATGTTGCCCAGGCAGGCGAAGTTGGCACCAATACCTTTGAGAGCTACGCCAGGCATCTTCATCACCAATGTCGCGATACGCTCAAGATCTTCTGGCATTATCCCATCGCGCATATCTCCCATCTCAATCATCAAGATAACGCCATGCACCTCGCCATTGCGTAGCGCGACTGCGGAAAGTTCCGCGATAACGTCTATCTCTGTATTGTAACTGGTTTCACAGGTCTCGATGATTTGATCGATTTCGCTCAGCAAAGGAGAGCGGATCATGGATATTGGGCAGATGATGCCGGCGCAACGCATGCGCTTTACGTTCGCGACCCGGGCATCGGCCAACTGGGAAACGCCGCTTTCTAGCATGGCATGGGCGACGGCTGGGTCACCGCAAACAGCCTTTGTCACGCCTGTCACACTGATCCCGTGCGAAGCAAGACGGTCCACCAGAAAGCGCGTATTCTGGCGGATCTTGCACAAGTCGATTTCGATCCGCGGCGTCGTCATTCGGCAACCACACGTGGCAATGGCCGCAACTGGGGATAGGCAGAAAGAACCAACTCTGCCAAGTGCGCCGCTGGTCGGAGCAGAGCGTCAGTCACTGGGAGACAGAAGTTGCGTGAAAAGCCCCTGATGGCTGTTTCCACCTCGGTGTTCGTCATTCCTTCATGATTGAGCGTGACACCAATCACTTTCGTTTTGGCGAAAGCTTCGATAAGTTTTATCTCGAGGCGCGGATCGGGCATCGGCATGTTGGGAAAATCGCAACGGTGGGTCCGTTTGGGGGCGTGTTGCAGAATGACGGCGTGTGGCTGGCTACCGCGAAGAATGAATGCTGATGTGCAGAAAGCCGGATGGCTGAGCGCGCCTTGGCCTTCAATTAGGATGACATCTGGTTGTTCCTTTTCGGATGCCGCAACAATGACACGCTCAAGCTCGCCACAGCAGAACTGAGGCGGCACTGCATCCAAGGCAATACCATACTTGGCTCCCTGCATCACGCCGGTCTGACCGGTTCCGACCAAAACCGTCTTGATCCCCCGTTCATTCAGGGCATTCGCCAGCAAAGTTGCCGTGGTCCGCTTTCCGATTGCGCAATCAGTGCCCAACACAGCGATACGGATCGCTTCAACATCTGCAACGCAGCCGTCAAACAGACGCATGTTCTTGCTAGGTTGCGGCTTCCGAATGTCCCGAATGGTAACACATCCAAACTGGGCGGCTGAGCCAATTTCGAGATCGTCGCCGAGATATTCGTGTAGCCCACTGACGATATTCATGCCTGACGAAATCGCGTCCAGAACAACGCCTCTGTCTGCCGTGGACAATGTACCACTGGACGGTGCCATTCCATAGATCAGAGTGTCTGGGGCTACCGCTTCGTGAGCGATGGCCGCGCTAAGATCGCCATGCACTGGAATGCCGTTGTCGATACCATCGAGAACCTCGCCGCTGTCACGCCCTTCTAGAGTGCTGTCAATTACTGACAGAACACGAAAGACCTGCGAAAACCGGACTAGACCGTTTGCAGTCTTGCCGTCAGTCTTGCCGAAATTCCCTTCACAATAGACGGTGGCGGTTGGAGCGTCATAAGAGATTATCTTAGGAGGGTTATCTGGACAAATTGAGAGATCCATCGGCGGCGCCTGTGCTGCTCTTGCGACCGGTCTCTTCATTTGCGCTAAATGATCTTCCGTTTTCATGTCTGTTCCTTTCTATGTCGAGCCAAACCCGGGACAATGAAGCCACCAGGGTCAACGAAGTGACGCCTGATTTGGGATCAGCAGGCTTCGCGTTAGTTGTTCAGAACGCAAACGCCCTTTGATCGCTGGAAATTTCGGTGGCACTCCCAGCGGTTTCCGGCCCTGTCCAAGTGGGCGTTGGCCGGTAAGTCTATGAAAACGCATCCACTGGCAGTTTCCGCATACCCGCGGTCACATTTCCAACCTTGTCCATGGGAGGCATCGTCAAAGTAAGCGTTCTCGGGAACAATAACCGGTTCACAAGCGCCAACTCGCTGGAAGTACCCGCGCTCGCATGTCCAGGGTTGCCCATAAGACGATCCATTCAGAAAGGCATTGGCTGGTACCATGATTGGGGCACATATCTCACCTTCGGCCCGATAGCCCCGATTGCAAACCCAAACATCACCATAAGACTCGCCCGACAGGTACCCGTTGTCAGGTACTGCAACTTCCAGGCAAGTCTCGTCAATTTTCACGTAGCCGCGCAGGCACCGCCAACTTTTTCCTGAAGAGGCGAGATATCCGCCTTCGGGTACGGGTACTTCGACACAAGCCAGGCCATTTTCTTCTAGAAATCCATGCAAACAATCCCAGCCCCTGCCATAGGTCCTGTTTGTTGCGTAAGCATTCTGAGGGACTATAATGGCGACGCAAAGGTCGTCTTCGACCCGGTAGGATCGGTCGCATTCCCATCCGTCCCCGTAACTCCTGGAGTGTGCATTCTCAGGCATGAGGGCGTCTGCAGATTGTGCGAACACAGGGAATGCGAATGACGCGAAGATACCAGCCAGAATGTACATTCTTACCGAAAGCCGTTCTGACGGTTTCTTTTTGGGCAATTTTCTAGGTGTCATAACTGGCTCCCTTCTGACCTAATGGCATCGGCTTTTATTCTTGGGTTTCAGTTGCCCTGTTAAGGTCGTGTTGGGTGCGCCACGACTCAGGCCGTTCGTCTCGTAGTGGTGGCACGTCTTCGTTCTCGATAGTTTGGATGGGGTGTCCCGTCAGTTCCGCTGATTGAACGGCCATCGTCTTCACAAAAGACAGCTTCTGCAGCGCCATTTCAGCCAACGGTTTTGGTGTGGCATGTTTCATCCCTTTTCCACCGTGTTTTCCGCGCGTTCCGGCGGCTTGTCGACGTCAAGGCCGGCAAGACAAGCTTGAGCGATGTCACGGTCCGGAACATCCGTGCCCGGAATGGTTGCCCAGCCTGTCTCCATGGCGGCATCGCGGCGTTTGTAGGTTGTGGCTTTTCGAATAGTGTAAATATGTGCAACCCGATCCGGATCCACGCGTGCCATATCGAGGCAGACCGGCACCATCGCCGCTATGACTTGGTTTCGAGCCATCGCCGTCGCTCTGGTATCTGCGGTTCCGCCAGTCACCCAACCGCCCCATGAAAATCCAACCACACCGACAAAGACCGCACCGATCACGGCCCCATAGATGCTAGGTTTCAGCCATTCAGGAGTGTTCATTTCGAATCCTCCAGCGGAGAAAGCGCCGCCTCGCTATCATTTTTCAGTCTGGGTCAATACGCCGGTCCCGGCGCAGCGCCGTTTCTAGGTCTTTCTCGGTGATTGGACGCTGTTCGGTGCGACCAATCTGGCTCCCTTTCCCATGGACGACCAAGTAGGTCGCAGTCCGGCGAAAGGCCTCAAAGCTGAGGCTTTGCAAAAGCTCTTCTTCGACGACGATTTCATATTCGCCTGCGGCCAGCTCGTCCGAGTAGCCCGGCAATACAAACGCATTGGCAAAAGTCACCATCGATCTCGACGATCGCGTGCTCATCCCTGACCTCCAGACTGTCTGCGGGTCTTTCCCGCGCCATTGTCACTCACCACCAGATTCCAGGGGCTACATGGTCGAACGAACTCCCTCCTTGTATCTCATGATCATTCGACGGGCGCTGACGCATGTTAGTCTCGGCTACCGGAATGCAATCTACCGAAGGCCCCTGGACCGCCAACTGGACTGACCTGTGTAAGGGCACCGCGACGAGCGATCGCGTAAAATTGGTTAAATCTGAAAATGCTCCACCTGTGTGCGTCCAGAACTTCGTTTTGCCTGGTGCGTACTGGTCAAGAGCTGACCGTCAATAAAAGAGGAGAATAAAGATGGCTGAAAACAAAGCACTGGGTACTCGCCCACCTGAATTCGAACGCTTTCTCTATGCACCTGTCGGCGAAGACCGGAACGGATATGTCGTGACGGTTCTCTCGGCGCTTGCACGTCTTGGCCTCGATCCCTGGAACGAAACCGCCGAACTCGTGAAGTTGCGGCGGGAAGAAGCCTGCGCGCGGCTTGAGATCCTCCTTTCGAAATTCAGGGACGTTCCCGAGCTAAAGCAGGACCACAATGCCGTCGCGCAGGAATTGAGCCTGTTGCTTCCGGAAAGCCCACGAGTAACTCCTCTGACGCGGGTGAGCTCGACAGTTGCCAATGGTCGCTTGGTGTCCAGCGGTGCAATCTGGGCGATACTCGCGATCGTCTTCGTCCTGATACAAATGCTGTTCATCAATTCGCCAGGATCAGACGAATGACCTCTGCCCATCAAGCGCCCGTGGACCACCGGCGATCGATTGTGAAACCTGAGGTCACGTCGGCGATCGAAGACGCGTTCCTTTGGAGCCTTGAGGAGAGGTTCTGGACTAGTGGTCTAGATAGCGCGCGCGCGACGACTGCACAGAACGCCGTCATGATCTTTCCCTTTCCGCCCGGCATCCTTCAAGGCGAACAGGTCTGGGACCACTTGCAACGGAATACAGGCTGGCGATCTGTTGTGATGACCGACCGCAATACGACGCTTCGCGGCATCATTGCAATGCTCGCGTATCGCGTTTCGGCCGAGAAGGCCGGCGTGCCGATCTATGAGGCACTCTGCGCGTCCACATATTTGCAAGATGAGGACAATTGGCTTCGGATTTCGCACCAGCAAACACCCGTGATCCCGACTGAGTTGCTCACCAAATTCGTTTGGTCCTGATCCGTCCAATCCGCGGGCTGAAACAAGGTTTGCAGATCGGCGACAGTTGATAGAGATAAAGAAAATAACTGCTGGTACGACCTGTGCAGGTTTTAAATGCCTTGTCATGTTCGAGCACCGGCGCAGTGCAATCTGTGGGCGTCGATCTCGCAGATTTCGGGCATGTCCTCCTCCTTTCCTGAAGGAGTGTGTTTGCATCGGGTCCAAAGTACCAGCCACTGCGCATTGTGAAAGGAAAAACCAATATGTTGATACTCGATTTCCTTTCGGTCTTTCTGATAGCTGCCCAAATATTGGCTTTGTACCTAATCGCCTCAGATTTGATGATGAACAACACGCCGGTCGTCATTGTCTTAATCCCGGTGGCCATTCGATTGGCGCGAAGCCTCATTTTTTGCCGCAACACGCCTGCTGATCCCGCAATCATACATGGCGGTTCTTGGAGAAACTTGCACACTTATCGGGAATACAACCAATTTGCTGGTTGATGGTGTGCCGCAGGCATCGGGAATCGAGCCCCTTTCAATTTTCGAAATTATTCCGGTCGGTTTGGTTGCGGCAGCCACGGGCGGTTTGGCATTACTCATGCTCGGGTCTTTTCTTTTGCCCGATCGCGGGGATATTGCACGACTGGGCGCAGACAATGAAACAGCCTTCTTCACAGAGCTTCGTCCGTGGGAGGATTATCTGGGCGTGGGTCAGCGCATGGGCGGAATTTTTGACCTGAACCGGCGAGGCATGGAGATCATTGGTGTCCGGTCGCGATCCGGGGTAAAGCGCGATCGCCTGAATGAGCACGTTCTCGAGCCAAGTGACAAGATCATTGCCAAGGTGACGACATCGGAACTCCTCACCCTCCGTAGGATCGAAAGTAGCGAAGTTAGTTTGCGTCAAGGACCAGTCCCCGAGGCCGTCACCGACCTGATAGTCGCTGAGGCTATCGTTACCCTTTCCCGTCGAAGTCGTGGTGTGCGAATTTGCCCAGCTCGCTATGGCATGCGCGTCATTGGCGCCCACCGGCACGGGGAAACAATTGGACCTGACTTGTCAACGGCACTCCTGCGTCCGGCTGATACGCTGCTTTTGGAGGGAACACTTGAAGGCTTTGCGCAGATGACCGAGGCTGGCGATCTCGCAGCGATCACGGATGCCGGAGGCCGCGCTTTCCGCCGCGAGAAAGCGCCGCTCGCTCTCCTGGCGCGGTGTGTGGTCGTGGTCCTTGCAGCCGCTAGGATAGCCGAGGTCAGTGTGCTTGCTCTCATCGCCATTGTGACCATCCTCGTATTGCGGTGCATCGACAGCAACGAGGCCTGGAGTTCCATCGACGCAGGTGTTCTTGTCCTGATCTTCTCAATGTTGATTGTGGGGATAGGTCTTCAAAACTCTGGGGCCGTTGGCCTGATCGTCAAAAGCGTAACCCCGGCACTAGACGGAATGCCTCCAATTGTAACGCTTGCTGCGGTCTACCTATTGTCCTTGGTGCTGACCGAAGCAGTCACCAATAACGCTGTTGCCGTCGTGGTGACCCCGTTCGCAATCGGCCCTGCCGAATAGTACGGCATTGACCTGCGGCCCTTTGTTGTTGCGGTGATACTTGGGGCGAGTACAAACTTTGCTACGCCTGGTGGCTACCAGACTAATACCTTGGTATAGTGTTTCAATGTCGTCGCCTTTTTGGGGCCTTCAGGCGCTTTGTCCCAAGCGGCATTGACGGAGGCCATGTGCTTGACGGTGTGGTTTTCCAGACTCTGGTCTTCATCATTCATTGGAATGTCCTTTCCTGGACGGTCCGAGAATAAGAAGCACGAGACTCATACAGCCCTTTTGGGGAGCTCCATGTTCCCCGCGCCCCTCAGGTACTCAAAAAAAATGCCAACCAAATACACAGCGGACACATGTCACCTAACGGATTTCAGAGCGCCTTCGTACTGACGCAGGTTAGCCCGCTTGAGCCAGATAAAAGATCCGCGCAAGTATCAGAGCGCCCATGAGTGCAATCAGCATCCAATAAATCGGGATCTGCCTCTTCCCAAGGTTCGAGTTCTAGCCTTGCAAGGGCCGAAAGTACCGTAACAGCATTGCCCTTCCGATCCTCACCAACGAAGGCTTGCAAAAACCGATCGAACTCAGGGCTATGCGGGTAAAGAATGCCACCTGCGGGCATCACCGTTTCCTCCTTTTCAGTGTTTCCGGATCTTGGGAGCGAACGTGCCGACTGACCGGGGCCTCCTCTGGCAAGATCAAAATGTTTCGGATTGTTTCGATCATACCCGCGTCGCCTGGAGCACGCGCTGACGCAGATCAGCCGGTGTCCAAACCTCTGAAGTCAAGCATCAGGGCAGCTCCAAGGTTCGCCAGCACTGCCCAGGGCCCAGCGGCGCTAACATGGGTCAGCGCGCATCGCCCGGTTCTGGGATAATGTATGATGACCGCAAATGCAGGCTACC
>NZ_JBXWPT010000037.1:0-14585 GCF_059612005.1 Ruegeria sp. CDSA141 | reverse complement strand
CTTAACGGCTTCGATGAACCAGAAATCCTCCGTTGCTCAAACCCCAAATCTGTCCGGTAGGCGCTGACGTCAGACACGCAAGCCTATCCGCGAACTAGATGAGAGGGTAGAAAAGGAACCGAACCAGAGTGATGATTGGAATGCGGTGGTTAAACAGATTTCTGATGACCAGCCGTATTCGATGGGCTTCTACGCTGACAAATTTGAGCCTCGTAATTAGTCCTTAACCAAAAGCTCCAGTCTTAGCTTCCGAATCCTGGAGCGATCTTTTGCAGAAAGCTCGGAGAAAAGTTCACGTTCACTGACTTGATAGGCAACAAATGTCCGAACACGCATCTCCAACTGATCGCCCTCAAAGCCAACATTTCGAAAAAGTCCGCGTATGTGCTCGAGTCTTTTGTTCATTTCTTTTCGCCAGACCCGGCGCACTTTGGGATCTTGTCGAGCCCATTGTCGTATTGCGTTGTCGTACCGGCTGAGGTCGGCACTATCGACAACGTCGGCGACCATCGCGAGTTTTTCCACCGGTGTTGCTTCGGAGAATTGCCTTTCCTCTAGAAAAGGCACCCCGTCAAGCTGCACCCAATGATCCAGCAATGCTTTGTGAAGGTCGGCCCGATCACGAAAATGGTAATAAAAGCCACTTTTGGCCACGCCTAACTTGTCGGCAATACGTTCCACGCGGACTGCCTCAATTCCTCCAGTACGAAGCAGATCCAGGGCAGAATCTAACCAGTCCTGCTTGCTGAAACGCTTTTTCCCCACGGTCTTACCGCCCTTGATCTGAGTCATGTTCAGCAGATATCGAATCCGCTAGATGTAATCAACTGTACGGTTCCGTATAATTATATAGACGGTTGCGTATATTAAGGTGTATATCAAGCTGAGCAGCTTTTGGGAGGGAGATTATGAGACGGACACTTGAAGTGGGAGCCGTTGTTTTGGCCTGTTTGGCAGTCGTCACACCCGCAAGCGCCCTGGAACCGGACGGTCCGCATTTAGCTCATGCCCAACGCAATGCGGAAATATGGGCGGCAGAAGACGTTGAAATCGATGCGAAACTTGCGTCTCTTGAGGAGCGCTTTGGAAAGAAGCCTAACATCATTTACATCCTTACTGATGATATCGGCTGGGGTGAGCTTGGCTGGCAGGGTGGCGGTAAGCATCGGGGCACGCCTTCAGAAGAATTAGATGCAATGGCTTTTGACGGAATGCGGTTTTGGTCTGCCTATGCAGAGCCTTCGTGCACGCCAACAAGGATCGCGATCAACACTGGTCGACACCCAGTAAGGACAGGCCTGCTTACCGTACTGTGGCCGGGGCAAGTGGATGGGTTGTCGGCTGAAGAAGTAACAACGGCGGAGCTGCTGTCAGAAGTTGGCTATAGCACGGCTATGTGGGGCAAGTGGCACTTGGGTGACTTACCGGAGCATGCACCGGAAATCCAAGGATACGATTACGCCTACTACGGGCTTTTCAATGGTGCCCCGGACTTTTGGCAGGCCTCTTACGAAGACCAAAGCGGAACGTTCCCGTTTGCAGATTTTCCCGGAAATGATGCCTATCTGGACGGCGCTGGAATTGACTTGTCCGTCGCTGGTTACGTCGGTCGCAAAGGCGAAGGCCGCACCCCTATTGAGGGCGCACCCGGGATACTGGCCCCCGAACGCCAAGAAGCTTTCGAGAATGAGTCGATTAGCCAGATCACCAAGTTCGTTCAAGACCATGCGCAAGACGATAAACCGTTTTTTGTCTACTGGGCTTCATACGCTTTGCAACTCGCTGCTTCGCAGGAATTCAGCGATGATCCAGGCGTAGACAAAAACAACCGCCAAGCTTCGTTCATGGCGCTTCACAACAAGCACGTGCGGCAACTTCTGGATACGCTGAAAGAAGAAGGCATTGCCGAGAACACGCTGGTCGTTTGGATGAGCGATAACGGTCCGATGTATGCCTTCTGGCCGACCGCCGGGTACACTTTGTTGCAGGGCGCAAAAGGAGATGTGCTTGAAGGCGGCATTCGCGTACCGGCAATGGCGTGGTGGCCCGATATGATCGAACCGATGCAAGACCCGATGGATGTTATCCACGTCACTGATCTGTTTACCACGGCGGCGCGGATCGGTGGTGCGTTGGATAAAATTCCAAATGACCGAATAACGGACGGGGTCGATCAGACTTCTCTACTTTTGAATGGCGAAGGTCACGGTCGGCGGAATTTCATAGCGCACTACAGTGGCGAAGTCCTTGGAGCCTTCCGCTACGATGATTTCAAAATCCATATCAAGGAAGGTCACGGGGGCTTACCGGGGATGGATTTCTTCAACATCATGCGGGACCCGGGTGAAAAGTACGGCGCTCTCTACCCGGGACTTTGGGTCGTGCAACCGATGCAGCAATTATTGGGTATGCACATGGGGCGAGTGGAGCAGTTTCCACATCGGTCGCCAATGACTCCTGAAGAAGCCCGCTTAAAAGCGCAAAGCCATTGATGGTGTTGGTTCCGAGGCATTCTTCCGGTGCTTCGGAACCCGCTCGTTTAGTCAAGAGAAATGAGAATTGTCATGATTAACAGAAGCCTGATTGCGACATCCGCCGCAATGACATCGTTGGCTGCAAGTGCTTCATTTGCCGAACCGATCCCACTTGCGGGCCAAAGTGAAGATGAATGGCGGCAGACGTTGGCGATCTATGCCTTTTTACCAGCAAGAACGAGCGGAACGTCAACCGTCGCTGGTGCCACCATTCCGCTTGATCTTGATTTTGGCGATGCGCTAGAGCTTTTGGATTTTGCTGCCGCTGGCCGGTACGAAATCTGGCGCGGCGATTGGGGTTTCATAATTGACGCTAACTATGTCTCTCTGGAGGCAGATGGAAACCTACCAACTCCAGGAAGTGCCGTGTTTACTGCAGATATCCGACAAAAATGGATTGGCTTGCTTGCGGCCTACAAAGCTGTCGATGCTGTCAGTGACAATGGCCAGCGCTACGCCGTCGATCTGCAATTTGGTGCTCGCTACAACTCATTGAGGCAAGAAATCACAGTTTCGTCGCCCCTGCCAGTTCCTGTTCTTGGAGGAGATCAGGGATGGTGGGAGCCAGTAATTGGTGCTCGCGGCACATGGGTGCTTAATGACCAATGGACAGCAATTGCATCATTGGACCTTGGTGGTTTCGGCGCGGGGGGCAACGATTTGCAAATCGGCGCCAACATCGGAGTTGATTGGCGCGCTTGGGACAGCGCGTCACTTTTCTTTGGCTGGCGCTACTACAGCATGGATTATAGCGACAGCCTCTCTACAGGTGCATTTGAATATGACGTTGATCAACATGGTCCGGTGCTCGGTGTTAAATTCAGATTCTGATTTGCACAACACCATCTATGCTCCAGCACTGAATACGATTTGAATGTCAGCTTCGTCCGCAAGCCGGTCGTAGCTAAGTTTTGGGAGAGCGACCGCTTTTGGTGAGAGCGGTCGTTCCTGTTCAAAACTCCGGGTTTTTCGGGGGTGAACGTCCGCTCAAAGCCGCTAATCGGTCATCTGAGTAAACCCGTCAGGTGACTGCGTTGAGCCCGAAGCAGACGATTTCTTCGCAATGATCGCCAGAGTTAATCTAGCTTTCAGTTTTTAGTTGAACGGACCCCGCCCGGTCCGGAAACACCTCGCGGCTTTCAGCCGACATTAGATGAGCTAGCCAACGATATTCACTGTCTCACAATCCTCTTTATGACCGCATCGCTGGTCTAAAACAGACCCAGCGTGCTTGCAACGTAGCCGCTGATCCATCATCCTCACATAAGAAACGTTGGTGTTTGCGTTGTCAGCTTTTGGTCCGGTGTGGCGAATGCAAATCCAAAACGAATTGCAACGCGGAGGACGATCTATGCCGATTTCAAAAAAACCTTGGACGCGGCGAATAGGTGCGTTCGCAGTACTGACCTTTGCAACTGGAATTGGTCACAGTTCAACTGCTCAGGTGCAAGATGTGCTTCCCGCAAAAGAAGATGTGACGGCCAATTTCGAAACCGACCACTTTTCACCTTATGCAGGACGGAATTTCCCGACTCGGGTATTGTGGGGTGACACGCACTTGCACACGGAAGTTTCGGTGGACGCTGGAACAATGACCCGTATGAGCCAAGAGGAGGCGTTCAGGTTTGCGCGCGGTGAAGAGGTCACTACAACTCATGGACTTAAAGCAAAGCTAGGACGCCCGCTGGATTGGCTGGTAATAGCGGATCACGCTGAAATGTATGGGCTGATGCCTCAGCTTCTCTCTGGTGACCCGGACTTGCTATCACAACCACAAGCCAAGGCATGGTATGATGAATTGGTCACAAATGACCCTGATCGGATCTTCGCAACGGCTATGGAGATCGTTGCGTCTCTTTCTCAACCGACTCCACCTTTCGAAGGCACCAAGGCCGTAAAAAACGCTTGGAGAAAGTACACAGCATTGGCGGAGCGCTACAATGAACCGGGCGTTTTTTCGGCTCTCATTGGATATGAGTGGACCTCACAGGGAGGCGATAACATTCATCGCAACGTGATATTCCGCGATGGTGCCGACATGGCAAACGCTGTTGTCCCTTACTCCCAGTTTGACAGTCAGAATCCTGAGGACTTATGGGCGCATTTGGCTGAGTACGAAAATCGCACCGGCGGTGATGTGCTCGCCATTCCACATAACGGCAACCTCAGCAACGGCCGCTTGTTTAGCGTTTCAAACTTTGATGGAACACCTCTCACAGCGGAAATGGCCACCTTACGTGCACGGTTTGAACCGGTCATTGAGACTACACAAATCAAAGGCGACAGCGAGGCCCACCCATTTCTATCTCCCGACGACGAGTTCGCGGATTTCGACACGTGGGATGCGTCAAATCTCAACGGTACGCAAGCCAAAACACTAGATATGTTGCAGTATGAATACTCCCGTGAGGCCTATAAAACCGGTCTAATGTTGGAAGATACAATTGGTATTAACCCCTACAAGGTTGGCCAAATTGGCTCCACCGACGCGCATACCGGTATGGCTGCGGTCGAAGAAGAGAACTTTTTTGGCAAACACTCTGGTGTAGAGCCAGAGCCAAATAGGTGGGAGCACGTGGTCATCGAAGCCCCAAACCCGGAGTTTACTATTTATGGGTGGCAACAAGCTTCGGGTGGATATGCCGCTGTCTGGGCAACCGAAAATACGCGTGAGGCGATTTTTGACGCCTTGGAAAGACGTGAAGTATACGGAACCACCGGATCGCGAATAATGTTGCGCTTTTTCGGTGGATGGAACTTCGAGGAAGAAGACGCAAACTCGCGCCTTCCCGCTGATATCGGTTATGCGAAAGGTGTACCAATGGGCGCCGATCTGCCCAAGCGTTCAGACAACGGGGTGCCAAACTTCCTCGTTGCTGCGCTGAAAGATCCTTTCAGCGGCAACCTTGATCGTGTGCAGATTGTGAAAGGCTGGTTAAATGATGACGGGACGCGTGGCGAAAAGGTCTACGATGTGGCCTGGAGCGACGACCGGCAACCTGGCGCTGACGGTAAGCTGCCGTTAGTTGGCAACACAGTAGACGTAGCAAATGCAACTTGGACCAATACCATTGGATCGCCTGAGTTGCTTGGCTTCTGGCAAGACCCTGATTTTGACCCAAACCGAAGAGCTTTTTACTATGTTAGGGTGTTAGAAATACCAACTCCACGATGGACCGCGTATGAAGCAAAACGCTTTGAAGTTCAGATGACAAACGACGTGCCTATGGTTACAACCGAACGGGCTTATTCCTCACCGATTTGGTATACTCCGAGCGGTCAATAAACGCAGCGAACCTTCTCCAATGCGCAGCTGGTTGCTGTTTAATCAAATGTCTGCGCGATCCGATAGATGCGTTTTAAGAGCTGAATTCCAATGGCTGCTTTGTCCCGCATGCGAGACGTTGCACAGAGACGCAGAGAATGTCCGGATTGGATTTCGGCCGATTTGAGTGATTTGAACGTCCGCTTTCGAGAAATCGCGCTGTAGTGCCGCTACTCGTTCCAACTTTTGGTGGGCTCGCGACCACCAAACTCGCCGCATGAGCAAAAGGCGGCTTCGTCCCGCTTAGTGGTCATTCGCGATTTTTCGACCAACGTCCGCGTTGAGCCCATTCTACTAAATGCTCCACGGTGCACGAATTTCCGATGGTGGGTGAAGCATCACCAGCCGCACGGGACCCGTTGGATCAAATCTCCCACTTCAAGCCTGTTTCTTGTTCAGTGACCTCCCAAAGCCTTGCCATGACGGTCTTGTCATACGCGTGTGGGTTCAATTTACCCTTGCCAACCGGGCCAACGGCTTCAAGGCGGCCCGTTGGCCCGTAAAGCGCGCGTTGTTCGGTCAAAGCCTCTTCGGTGGCGCACATGACTTCGGGATAGGACCCTTGCTCGGCAGTCTGAACCATCGGTGTTTTGGTCATGAGCCACCAGATGAACCGCATCGTCCGGCTACCGCTCGTGCTGATCAGTGACGTTGCCGACGAGCCGGGATGGCAGACATAGACCTCGACCTCGGTGCGCCCGGCGGCGGCAAGCCTGTCCTGTAATTCATAGGCGAACATCATTTGCGCCAGCTTGCTTTGTGAGTAGGCGGTATTCGGCCCGTAACCCTCTTCCCAGTTCATGTCGTCGAACTTGATCGTCTTCAGGCCCATGTTGTAGCCAAGACTTGCCACGACAACGATGCGGCCCTTTGAGGCTTCGATCCGCTCAAAAAGAAGGCCACAGAGTAGGAAGTGACCGTAATGGTTGGTGCCGAGCTGGCTCTCAAACCCATCCTCTGTCAGCTTGCGGGTTGGCACCTGTGCGATGGCCGCATTGCAGATGAGCGCATCAATCCGGGGAACGGAATTCAGAACCTCGTCCGCAGCTATGCGTACGCTTGCGAGGGAGGCCAGGTCCATGCGAATGAAGCTCACGTCCGCCCCGCTTCCGAACTCACTTTTCAGGTCCGCGACAGCTGCCTGAGACTTCTCTGCCGAACGGCTCAACATCACGACTTTGGCCTTCTTCTTAAGAAGCGTCCGCGCGGCCTGGAACCCGGCACCGGCGTTGGCGCCCGTGATGAGGTAGGTCTTGCCGGAAAGGTCGCCGAGGCGCTCGGGCATCCAGCCTTTGGGTCCGAATGTGGTATCTGGCATCTTTTGTCTCCTATCTGCGTTGGCGCGGGGACCGAGTAAATTGTGTTTCGGCTTGGAAATGCAGATAGCTCTCACCAGAATGCGGAAACAGGCGAGATCATCGCAAATACTTGCCCGATTGTATCAAGGTAGTTGCTTGCAACGATCTGGAGCCTTTACATCTCTCTTATGAGCAAGGATCAGATCAAGCAAATCATCGCAGGCCGAACCGAAACGGACGGCTTGACCGAGACGGGCATCAAGGGTGTACGGCTGTTTCGCGCCACGCGTTCAATCCCCTGTGTTCCAGCCGTTTACGAGCCCTGCATCGTGGCCATCGTGAGTGGGGTGAAGGAAGCCGTACTGAATGGCCGAAGATACGAATACGACAACAGTCAATATCTCTGCTGCCCAATGTCGATGCCGGTCAAGGCGGGGACGCCGTTGGCCTCGCGTGACCACCCACTCTACGGAGTCATGATCACTCTTGAGCAACGCGCTATGACCGAGCTGGAGATGGAGATGGAAAATGCCGGGGGCGTTCTGCCTTCGGTCAAAGGAGAACTGCGGGAGCCAGGAATTAGGTTTGCACGATGGGACGATGGATTCACTGAAGCGCTGCTGCGGCTACTGCAGCTCGGAAACAGCGAGACGGATACAGCAGTTCTCGGCGAGGCGCGATTACGTGAGGTGCTATATGCGATCCTGAGTGGAGAAGCTGGCACCTTCGCACGGCAAGCATTTGGTGCTGGCAACGCCATCGCACGTTCAATTGCGCATGTGTCGTCACATCTGGATGCGCCGATCTCCATAGAGGATATGGCAAGCCGAGCAGGCATGAGCCGGGCGGTTTTCCATCGCAAATTCAAGCAGGTCACGACGATGGCTCCAATCCAGTTCGTTAAGACGATGCGCCTCAACAACGCCGCCATGAAGATCGCGGGCGGGATGCCTGTGAACGAAGCCGCAATGGACGTTGGTTACGTCAGCCCGTCCCAGTTCAGTCGCGAGTTCAGGCGCATGTATGGGCAATCGCCGAGGCAATGGGGTGAGGCACAGAAACTACTGGTCAAAGTTGCTTGAGGCAGACTTGCGTGAGCAGAGCGGACATTGGAGCCACCGCGGCGAAGGGGAGCTTTGCCCCGCAATGTGTACGTTAAAGCAAGTTGCAGCGAACGTCCGACATGCGGACAAAGCCGACATCGGGTCGGCTTGTTGCTCCTACTGCGCAGTGGCTTCGTAAACTCAGCCATTTTGGAACCTATGCGTAGCGGGCTAAGAACAGACCTCAGACACCTTGCCAATACGGTACGTCCCAATGGTGCATGCGGTGAGGTACTCCAGAAAGCTTTCAAATGAAGTGTGATATTCTATGCTACTGAAGTTGCCGGCTGCCTCAACCTAAGTTCCTCTTGCAAGATCCACTGGACTTTTCAGATCCCGATCGTAAATTCGCCGCTTAGTTCGAAAGGGGTGCCCGTTTGTTGACTAGGACCGCTTCAACCGTTCTCGGGGCTTTGATTTGGCTTTGTTTCGTTGCTCCGCCTTCTACTGCTGAAGTACTGCAGCATTGGGTTCAACTCGGGCCCGACAAGACAATTGTTGTTCGAGCTATCTCTTCATCGTCTAGCTGCCCTTTGTTGAAAATCGACGGGCGTGTTGTTGCAATGCATAAACGTGCTGCTCCAGATGACCAATTTCCGGAAATCGTTTGCGAGCATCGTGCCCGACAAGATTCACAGAAGATGGAACTTGAGGGAGACACGCTACCAACCTTGAGTCAAAGCGTACAGCGTATTGCCGTGATTGGAGATACTGGATGCCGTATTCGCAGATCCAGAGTACAAGATTGCAATGATCCCGATGCCTGGCCATTGAAATCAATTGCCGCAGAAATTGCGTCCAGATCGCCAGACTTGGTCATCCACGTTGGCGACTATTTGTACCGATCGGCAGAGTGCCCCGAACCGGAGAAGTGCGGTGGATCGCCCTTTGGTGACAATTTCCAGACGTGGTCTGCCGACTGGTTGGATCCTGCAGATAGGCTGCTCAAGCTCGCTCCATTTGTTTTTATAAGAGGTAATCACGAAAACTGCGGACGCGGCAGCAAAGGATGGTTCCGTTATTTTGCCCCAGGTTTCGTTCCCTCAGATTGTCCAGCTGTGACCGAGCCGTGGATAGCTTCTGTCAACGGCCTCAATCTAATTGCATTTGATTCATCCGCAGGCCCTGCACCTCAAAGCAGCACTGAGTTGTTAAATGTTTACGGTAAGATGGCGCGAGATTTGTTTGCAAATATCAGCGGAGAAACTTGGTTTCTTACTCATCGCCCACTTTGGGTAAACATGCATGCATTCGGTGAATTGATCGATGGTGACGACACACAGCGCGCAGCATTCAGTAGAGCCATTCCAGAAACAGTAAATCTTTTTCTTTCTGGCCATATTCACGCTTTTCAAGCAATCGACTTGTTGGACGGGCCGGTGCAGGGTATTAGCGGCAACGGCGGGACGCAGCTTGATCCGATGCCCACAGGTGTTGTCACCGATTTCAAAGTTGCCGGAAATTTGGCGAGTGTCGTCGCGAACAATGGTGATTTCGGCTTTCTGATGTTGACCAGACAAGCCGATAGCAATTGGTTGATGGAAGCGATCGATGAAACAGGAGCGGCTCGGAACCGATGCCGTTTAGTCAGGCGTGCGCTTTCCTGCGAGTGAAACAAAGCCAAATCTTAGCAGCATAAATTCGCTTTAGAATCCTTCTCCAGGAGGTCAGTCTCGCGCCCCTGTGCAGCATCGCTGAAGCGGGATACTTTGGCCAGAGTTAGTAGCGGACAGCGGTCATTATTCGTGGTCATTCCGAGAAATTTTGCCTGAAGGTCTGCATTGAACTGCAGCGGACGTTCGCTGCAATCTGCTGAACGGCAGAGTTGCGGACGAAGCAGACTTCTGCTGGAACAGAAATCCATAGCTGAAGTTGTGTTTCTTTATTACGTGCCGAAGATGACTTTTGGCGAAAATGAGTACAGGGTTGTGACAGATCGAAACCGAGTTGCGACTTGTTTTCTTACTAGGTTTGGTTCTTTTTTAAACACACTGGCTCGAGCGGTTTCAACGCAGGAAGTACGTATCATGGCGGACACGTTATTTTACTTGGCAATTATTGCTTCGGTGATTGTTGCACTGCTTTATTTCCGAGATCTCGGTGACATACCCCAGCTCTTTATAAAAACGAAGCGCGCTAACGTAGACCGGTTTATTCGCAATGAATATCAGTTCGTCGGAGTCGGGATTGCGGCTTGGGTTGTCTCCACTATCACGCACTTCGCGTTTGGCGGCGGCGTGGCATGGGTATTCTGGGCGGGGACCGCTCTTAGCCTTGGTCTTGTTGCCTTTACCTGGGTGTATGTCCATGTGGGTCTGCGCAACCAGAAAGATTCGGCAAAGTATTACAGTATCGAAGAGGCACAGGAGTTTGTCAGCCCGACAACTCAGGTAATTGTTCTGGAAAACAATGGCGTCGCCCGTGCGCATCCGCAACCGCAAATCATGCGCCCGCATTTGGCTGGTACTCATGACGGTCTGGACGGTGAACCCGTTATTTTGACGTTCTGCGCAATAGCCAACCTGGGTCTTGGCTATGTTCCCACGATAGAAGACAAAAAGCTCGATCTGGAGGTTCTTGCCCAGCACGGCAACAACCTTGTTCTGCGCGACAATACTACGGGTGAGCCTTTGCAGCAGATTTACGGCTTCCGCGCCAAGGACGAGGACACCAGCGTTGAGGGACCCGCCTGCCCATTGCGTCCGGAACTGGCGATGCGCGCATGGCCAACTTTTCGTATGACGTTTCGCGGGTTTCAAAGGGCCTATCCTGAAGGTGCGGTTTTCCTGAACAAGTTGCCTTCAAACCCGTTTTTGTTCCTGCTGGACAGTGCAATGGAACTGGCCTTCACCGCGACGATCCAGAAGCATCACACCGAGGCCAAACCAATCATGCAAAACCTGGAGCGGCCAATTGATCCGCGCTTGCCTACAAAGACGTATGTCTGGGGCGTGAATATCGGGTCGGATGCTACCTGTTGGACCGATGATTTCGTCGTTTCGCAGGGAAATGTGGTGAATGCCGAGGTGGGCGGGCGACCGCTGGTCGTGGCTTGGAGCCCTACTTTTGAAAGTTTGAATGTCTGGGTCAATAGCACCGGCGGACCAGTTCAGAACATCAACTTCTTTGGGATAACCGGCGACGGAAAGCAACTCGAACGTTCTGCAGATGTGAAACCTGGTCTCTTCTGGCACGTCTGGGCAGAGTTCTTTCCCCACACAGACGTCAATCGCGCCAATAGTCCTGCGTCGGTCGCAAAGTTCAATACCTGAAATTGTCTAGCTTTAATTTGGTTAAACCATGCAGACAATATTGCCATGAAGAACTGCCCGCTTGGGCTCGAACCGGTCATTCGCTGCAACTTGCTTGAACGTCTACTTTGCGGACAAAACTGCCCTTCGAAATTCGCCGGTAGGCCCTACTGCCTCAGATGCTTGTCAAGAAAGTCAATCAAACGCGCGCTCAAGGCTTGTCGTGTTCCATCGTCCCCGAGTGAGGGCGTATTGTGAGGATAGAAATGGGGAAATCCGGGGATCCAAACCAATTCATAGTCCGCGCCTGCATTACGCATTGCCGCGGTGAAGCCGGGGGCTTTTTCCAAGACTGCGGGTTCATCGTATTGTGAAATGATATGCAGTGTCGGTGTCTCGTCCGCCGTCGTGACGGTCTTGGACAGATCAATCGCTGAAAGAGGCGGTGACAATGGAAAAATGGCCGTTACAGGCGCATCAAGGCCATGCGCAGTGTTAATGACTGTTGCCGCGCCAGCAGAGTGACCACCTAGCGCAATTCTTTCCTGGTCAATTCCGAACCGCTCAGACGAAGAGCGGACGAAGTTAACTGCTTTTTCCAAATCTTCTGCCGCAGAAAGGATGGTTTTCCAAACAACAACTTTGCCTTCGTCTCCTTCGAGGGGGCCAAGACCTAGTGAACCTCGGGCAAAATTGACGCGTCGCATTCCCGCGTCTGTTAAATCCTCTTCTATCGTCACCACCCAATCTGCATCCAAGGCCATTTCTGGTTCTGGCAACTCCGGGGCCAAACGGTACTCGACAACAAAGACAACGTAGCCCATTGGTGTGAGCAAATGAGCATAGTCTTCCATGCGGTCGTGGATCGCATCAAATTCCGTATATGGCGCTTGACGCCGCCCTCCACGTTGAAAGCCCCCGCCATGGATCAGGATGACAGCGGGCTTGAGCGTGTCGGTATTCGAAATGGATGCGGTATAATCGGCATTGTTTGGCGAAGGTGTGTAAACATCCAGCAGCAGGTCGCGCTCGACCAACGCCCCGTCTGAACTAATCACGCCTTTTCCATAAGGCACATCCAACTCAACTTCGTAGCCAAATTCTCCATCAGCCAATGCAGACGACGCGAAAACCGTTACGGCAACACATGCTTTCGTGAAAAGTCCCGAAAGGCGTTTCGAAATTTCCATAAAAGATGCTCCCATTAAAATGCCAAGACTACACTGCAAGTATGCAGGTTTTTTCCGACGGTCTGCGTAGAACGCTACAATCAATACAGCTCGAGTCCAGCGACAAATTCTACGACCGCCATGGGCTCTCTCCCGCCATCTGACTCTTTTTGTCGGATGACGGGTTCTCCACGCTGAGAGGACATGCCCCCTTGATCCGGTCACGCAATACCCTGCCAACTGGTGATTGAGTGTCACCGCTTGGTTCGGTCGGGGCCTTATTTAGCTTCACCTTTTAAATCTGGACGAACACCCCGACCGGGGCGCAGTGATTCCTTGTTGGGTACAGGTTGGGAACACAAAAAACGTACCCAACGCATCAAACGAGGCCGGATCGCACCCAAACCGTACCCAAGCGCCGCACTCAAACGTACCCAAGGCCACGACCAGGGCGAGAAATTTCTTAGATTTAGTGGGTTGTATGGTGGAGCCTAGGGCCACCATACCCTCATTGAAAACGCTGCGTTTTCTGCCAGTTGGGACATCTCGCCCCCACATAGAACCCCATATATTACTGAATTCTCCTGACTTCAACTGCTGTCAATTGGGCTAATGAAACCAATTTGGCAGTCCAAAACCTTGCTGTCGCGCGGTGCTATCACCTTCATCCAGACAACTTGGCCAACGTGCGTTCAACATTGAGGAATGGAAATTGAGAATTGAGTGGGAGCATCCTAGGTGTGTTGCATGTCTTGGAACTAAGGAATTGAGCGTTGAGCATGTGATGCCAGATGGCCTTGGAGACATCCTCACGTCATGATTTCTTTGTGGGAATGCAACGGCCGATTTGGTTTTTCGCTCGAAGTAGCGAAACACCTCGCTCTCAAACTCCGTAACCCACGGGTCAATCCCAAGACAGTGACAAGAACGCAAAGTTAAGCTATTATGTCAGTAATATTGACGTATAAAAGACGGGATTGACGGCTCATGCCTCATGACGAGAAAAGATCAAAACGTGGCCCGGATGGAAAGTTCCTCCCCGGACACATGCCACCGAAGTCACCCGGTCGCCCGCTGGGTGCAAATGGCATCAAGGCGCGAGCATCACTTCTTGCAAGCGAGCGGCTAGCAGACATGCTTGGACGTGCCGCTGACATCATTTCCGACGAGCTTGACGACGGCAATCCAACCGTAGCCCAATGGCTTGTTGATCGGATTCGGCCTCCCGGGCGCTCAGACTTCGTTCAACTGGCCGACAGGAATAAATTAAGCTCAATTGAAGATATCCTCGTCGCTTCAGAGCGGACCACAATTGCAGCATCGCGGGGCGAAATCAGCCTGCAACAGGCAAGGCTTCTTCAGGATATCTTGGGGCGTCACGCACAACCAAGGGGCTTCAAGAGTTGTCAGTGCTCCGTTCCGAGATCGAAGACATGCGTCACACAATCATAAAACCTGCTGCTATCGACAAGTCTCTGCTGCCAAAATGGGGCCGGTTAAGTGAGAAGCAGAAATGAACAGCGGGCCAGAAACAAAAATTGTAGGAAACGCAACAGCCCGTAAGTCTATGTCTGATTGGGCCGCCGTTAAGGCCACGCTTAAAGCAGCAATCGAGGCTAACGACCGGTTGGACGTATCAATCCAGCATTCCGAGAAAATGGGTGCTTTACCTCCAAACCTGATGTCCGGGCAGCGCGATCTCTATCAGGCAAGAAAACTACTTGCGGCTGCAATTTCACACTTGAAGAAAAGTAGCCCGTTGGGTCGATAAATGACCGCTCAACGTTGTATTGCAGCCATCCGACTAAATTACTCAAATGTCGCCTTCGAGCCCATAGGCGACATTTTTAAGCCGTGCTGCTATGAGTTGATCTTGAGGCGATCATGCAGACGGAGACCCCGCCA
>NZ_JBXWPT010000036.1:0-14766 GCF_059612005.1 Ruegeria sp. CDSA141 | reverse complement strand
TAGGGCACAACGAATGGCAACTGGTTTACATGTTCACTATTTGTTTTTCATGACGCCCAAATATGCACGCTCGGGTCAGTTGGGCCTTGATACAAAAATTTTGAGGGCCAATGACAATAAAATTGAGGGGCACAAAGAGGACTCTTTGAATCCGGAAGTTAAGAAAGAAAAACTTTCTCAGATTCAAGTTTCCCCAAATCAAATGGAACACAGTTTTCCACGGCTATGCTCCGAACTACGCTTTGCAAGGGACCAGGCACACTGTGATCGGTTGATGGACGAGATCGCCACCTATCTACGGCTTGGCCAAACCTGGTTCGCTATGAAGTCGACACACGGCTCAGCTGTTCGTTTCATGGTTCTTGGGTATATCTTCCAACGTGCCGAGAAAATACAGTCTCATGGGGCTTACATGATTTCTCTGCTAGCGAAGATCGACAGTGGTGAAATGAAGCCAACAGCCCTATTGGCGCCAAAGACCTGTATTCAATAGATATCGCCCTGACGAATGAAAGAAGTCATGAAAAAGAGTCACCTGCTATCGCCGCAAAACTCTGTCGAGGCTTTCAACCTACCACACCAACGATTTCAATTGGTCGGGTATTGACTTTCAAATGGTCGAGTGCGTACTTTCAACCGGTCGAAGTGAAGTGGCTCATGCATGTATCCAAGATTAGCTAAAACAAGAATAGAAGAAGCGCTGTCCGATACACGTGTCGTTCTGATCTCCGGACCCCGGCAGTCCGGCAAGACAACGCTTGCCACAGATATCGCCTCCGCCAAAATTCCATTTCTGACCTTAGACGATGCGACTGTCTTGCAATCAGCTGTCGACGATCCGGTCGGTTTTATTCGCGGATTGGATCGGGCCGTGATCGACGAGATTCAGCGGGCACCTGACTTACTTCTGGCCATAAAGAAAACAGTGGATGATGACAGAAGGGCAGGGCGGTTTCTGCTGACCGGTTCTGCGAACCTCATGACCATTCCGAAGGTCGCGGACTCCCTTGCCGGGCGAATGGAAATCGTTCGTCTCCTTCCCCTCAGCCAAGCAGAAATCTTTGAAGCAAAATCAGGATTTATCGACAGAGCATTCGGCGCAAAGAACCCCGTTGTAGACAAGCTGATCATTGGAGATGAACTTGTTGAGGCCGTTCTTTCTGGTGGCTATCCCGAGGCACTTGGACGAAAAAAATGGGGGCGAAAGCAGGATTGGTACCACGACTATCTTGATGCAATTGTCCAACGAGATGTCCGCGACGTGGCCCAGATCGAACAACTCGCCATCATGCCGAAACTGCTGGCAGTGCTCGCGGAGCATTCAGGTCAACTGGTCAACTACTCGGGGATCGGAGCTGCTGTTGGCCTGAACCATGTGACCACCCAGAAATATGTGCGCGTGTTTGAAAGCCTCTTTCTCGTGCATAGCTTACAGCCGTGGTTCACAAACCGCCTGAAACGCCTCACCAAGTCCCCCAAGCTACACTTTCTTGATGCAGGCCTTCTCGCGGCAATGCGCAGCGTTACTCCGGATACGGTCAAAAAGGAAAAGACTCCTTTCGGGTCGATCCTGGAGACATTTGTGTTTAGCGAATTGCGCAAGATTGCCACTTGGAGCGAACAAAAGTGCACGTTTTCGCATTTCCGCGACAAGGACCGGAACGAGGTAGATATCGTTCTGGAAAACAGGCGTGGGGAGATCGTCGGGATCGAGGTGAAATCGTCTGCAACGGTTACTTCCAGCGACTTTTCTGGGATGCGCAAATTGGCAGAGGCGTGTGGAGACAAATTTGTCCAGGGGCTTGTTCTCTACGACCACGATCAGGTTGTACCCTTCGCAGACAACATGTTTGCGGCCCCAATTTCCAGCCTGTGGGCAGCGACTTGATAGACGCGCGAAGTTATTGGAGGGCAGGGGGGGTAAACCGACGCAATCTCCGTTTGCAAGGCGTTTTTTTCAACAGAGTCGGCGGGAAGCGGACTTTCTCCGCACATGCAAGAGAAACCGGCTAAGACTGTGAAAGCTGCCAGTCAGATTTCGTGTAGCCCGTGTAGAATGCTGCAATGCCGCATGACCGCTTGGAGCCCAAAGCGGAATGCAACATGCTCGACAACCATTCAGTGCGAAACAAAATGTGCCATTGAGCAATCTAACCCATCACTAAATGCATTCACCGCCATCGATAACCAAGGCTTGCCCCGTCATAAAAGCGGATTCATCTGAAGCTAAATAGACGATCCCATGGCCAATCTCTTCAACTGTCGCCCACCGGCTCATAGGGATCGCTTGCTCAATGTAGCTTTCCAATTTGGCGCGGCCACCCATCTGCTTTTCGAAGCCTGCATTGAAGGGCGTGTCTACAAATCCAGGACAAAGGGCATTGAAACGGATTGCATGGACAGCGTAGTCGGCTGCCATCTGCCGAACCATCGCAACAGCTGCGTGCTTTGTGGTCGCATAGGCAATCATACCCCGGTCGTATTGAACCCCAGAATTTGAGGCCGTGACGATCACGCTGCCTCCGCCCTGTGATTTCATATGGGGGACGGCTGCACGCGCGGCAATGAAGTGGGCGCGGACGTTCAATGCCCATGAAGCATCCATTCCATCTGGTTCCACCTGTTCCAGTGTTCCTTCGATCTGCAACCCAGCATGAGAGTGCAACACGTCTAGCCGACCGAATTTTCTAACTGCTTCGTCTATGGATTTGGTAAGGGCATCGTCGTCAGTTACATCAAGCTGTAAAGCTGATGCTTGATTTCCCTGCGCAACGATCTCTGCCACAGTGGCTTCTGCAAGTGTTGCATCGCGATCGGTTACCACAACACGCGCACCTTCCTTTGCCATTGCCATTGAACCTGCCCGACCAATTCCCGATCCCGCGCCCGTCACGAGCGCGACTTTACCTGCAAGCCGCATGTCACTTGGCTCCTTTATTTAACTATTCGGTTTTGAGGCGCCTCGGCGCAAAAGCAGTTGCGCTGCAACGAGCAACAAGAGCGACGCGCCCATAACCATAGCGCCGATGGCATTGATCTCGGGTGTTACGCCGCGCCGGATGGATGAGAATATGTAGATTGGCAGGGTTGTCTCCGAGCCAGCTACGAAGAACGCGATGATGAAATCATCAAATGAGAAAGTGAAGCTGAGCAGAAAGCCTGCCAAAATTGCCGGTGCTATCAACGGCAGCGTCACCTGCCGAAAGGTGCCCCAAGGCGTCGCAAAGAGGTCAGCCGAGGCTTCCATGAGCGCACGGTCCATACCCGATAGTCTTGCACGAACGATGATTATCACCAGCGCCATTGTGAACATGGTGTGCGCGGCGACAAGCGTGGGCATCCCCATGGAAAGTTGCGGGGGATTTGCTCCATCGGGCCATAGGCTGGCAAGAACTGGGTTAAGCCAGCCGAATACGGTGACCAGGGCAATGAGCGTCGCGATACCAATTACGATACCGGGTATCATTATTGCAATGTAAATCATTGCGTCGAACAAAGTTCGGAGCCATCCCTTAACCCCTTGTAAAGCGATGGCCGCCATGGTTCCGAGAGTAGATGCGAGGCAAGCAGTTATGAATGCTGCAAGCAGACTGGTCTCGAGCGCGTCCATAACAAAGGGGTTGTTGAGCGCTTTGCCATACCATTGGGTCGAGAAACCCATGAACTGGCTTGCGTGTCGTCCGGCATTGAAGCTGAAAAGCGCGATGATGCCGATGGGAAAATAGAGAAAAAGGTAGACGCAAATCGCGTATAAGCGCATCGGATCCTCACATCAGCGAGACATCTTCGCGCTTGCCACCCAGGCGCGAGATGAATTTCATGTAAATTGAGACAGTGACAAGCATTACGACAACCAGTGTCATTGCGACCGCCGATCCGTACGCCCAGTTTCGAGACTGTAGAAACAGGTCCACCAGCGCATTTCCGACGAAAAAAACCTTTCCACCGCCCAAGATCGCCGGGATCAGAAACTCGCCCATCAGCAAGATGAAAACCAGCATGCAGCCAGTTGCAATACCAGGTACCGACAAAGGAAGTGTCACCTGACGGAACGTACGCCATGGGGTAGAGCCGAGATCAGCCGAGGCTTCCAGAAGGCGTTTATCCAGTTTGTCCAAGCTTACAAAAATCGGGAAAACCATCAAAGGTAGATACCCATAGACAATCCCCACAAGCACAGCGAGCGGCGTATTTATAAGGCGGACATCATCGATGCCGATGGACTCCAGTAAAGCTGGCAAGCCACGCCCCCCAAGGATGAAAATCCATGCGTATGACCGGATCAGGATCGATGTCCAGAACGGCACGATCACCAGGATCAACAGCGAAGTTCTCCACTTTGGTGAACAACGCACCGCAAGAAAGTAGGCGAGCGGGTAGGCAATTATCAACGCAGCGATAGTCCCCAGAGGTGCAAGGATCAAAGTGTTCTTAAACGCCGTCCATCGCGCAGGAAGGTTGGCATATTGTTCCAACGTGAACGCTGGAACGTAGCCTCCGGCGGCACCCCGTTCTCCAAAGGAAAAGACGAAGACGACCAGCAGTGGAAGGGCAAGCATTACCAAAAGCCAAACTCCTGCCGGTGCCAGCAACAGTGCTTTTCTGCCTCGTTCGGTCATATTGTCCTCGTCTTTTCTGATATTGGCGGCCTTGCCGCTTAGGCAGACTTGAAGCGGGCGAGCAACTCAGCACGGTTTGGATCGGTTAGCGTAGCCGCCGCGCCAAACTCGAGCGCATTCAGAAGGTCGGCTGCCGGATAAAGGATCGGATCTTCCAGCAATTCCTTCGGCAGCAACGCATTGGTGCGAGCATCAGCCGATGGATAGCCATGAGCGAGGACTTCTTTCGCATTAACTTCCGGGTTCAGCAGGAAGTTGATCAAGGCATAGGCGGCATCCATATGCGGCGCGCCCTTCGGAATAGCATAGTAATCCGACCAGAGTTCACCGCCCTCGGCACCCAGAACGTAGGCGATTTCAGGCATGTCGACGTTCATCTGCTTTCCGTCACCTGTCCAGCACATGGTCATCCAGGCGTCACCGTTGCGCATCGGTGGCTGATAGTCAGACGAAATTGCGAACAGATGCGGCTTAGCATCAAGCAACAATTTCTCTGCATCGGCCAGTTCCTTCTCATCGACCGAGTTGAAGGAATAGCCAAAATACTTCAGGGCATTACCGATAGTGGTGAGTTGGTAATCGTGCACCATTGTACGCCCTGAGTAACCCGCCATAGTCAGGTCCCAGAACTCTTTCCATGTGGTTGGAGTCGGAGCGCCATCAAGCTTGCTGGTATTCACTGCAAAGCCGGTCGTGCCCCAGTTTTTCGGCACCGCGTAAAGCTGGCCACCGACAGAACCAGCATCGGAAAAGCGCTGTTCGAATGAACCTGCGTCGTAGTTTGGCAGTTTGGACGTATCGAGCGGGATGATCAGATCTTCGCCCACATACGTAGTGATCGTGTAATTGGTTGGAACGAACACGTCCCAGCCAGAGCCTCCGGCCTGCAACTTTGCCAACATCTCTTCGTTCGAGCCAAAAACATTGACCTGAACATGGGCGCCGGTGGCTTCCGTGAAGGCTTCGAAGTTCATCTCGTCATGGTAGTTCGGCCACGTGGCGAGGATCACTCGGTCGCCAATGTCTCCGGCAGCAAATGCCGGGCGTGGACGCAACCCAGGCATGGCCGTGCCCAGAACGGCCGTTGCCATCCCAAGACCTGTCACGCCCAAAAAATGTCGCCGGGTGACCGAACCCTTTTGGTACCGGCGAAGCTCTTCCATGAACTTTTGCTTGGAAATAGTCCCGTTATCATTGGTCATCGTGAACCTCTCTTTTGTTGGATTGCGGGATTTGTTATTTTTCAAGGATCAGCAGTGCGCCTTCGCCCCATGAGACAAAGGCTTGCTCTCCTGCATTGAACGTCCCCTCGTTCAATTCCGCTTGCCTTGGCACAAGCACGTGGAAATCACCCAGTGCTTCGTTGCGCGCAAGGTATTCTGTGTGCTCCCCAAGGAAGATCCGATTTTTAATGGTAACTGGCAGAGCAATTTCAGCTGTGGGTAGCGCGCGGGTCAGCGTGATCTGTTCAGGACGGATGCTGACGCACACTTCCTGCCCTACATCGATTGGGGTCTCCGGATCTCCGTGCACCTTTTGGCCGCTTGCTAAACTCACAGTGATTTGGTCGGCTACTGCGTCAGTTACGGTTGCATCAAAGAAATTCGAGGTGCCAACAAATCCTGCCACATAGCGGCTGCGGGGCATGTCATAGAGTTCGCGTGGGCTGCCTAACTGCACAATACTGCCGCCTTCCATCACACAAATTCGATCGGACATTGAAAGCGCTTCTTCCTGATCGTGCGTGACGAGGACAAAAGTTATTCCCAGTTGTCGCTGCAGGTTCTGCAGTTCAAACTGCATTTCTTTTCGAAGCTTTCGATCCAGAGCAGCCATTGGTTCATCGAGCAGCAAAAGCTTGGGCTCGTTTACGATCGCACGCGCCAAAGCGACACGTTGCTGCTGACCCCCAGACATCTCCCAGATTCTACGTGGGCCAAACCCACCAAGACGGACAGTTTCTAGCGCTTGCTCAACCTTTGTCGCTATTGTTTTTTTGTCTACGCGTGGTCGTTGTTGGCGCAGGCCGTACGCGATGTTGTCGAACACACTCAGGTGAGGAAAAAGAGCGTAGTGCTGAAACACCATGTTGACTGGGCGATGGTGCGCATCCAAGTCGTTGACGACTTCGCCATCGAGCAACACCTGACCTTCGGTTGGTTTCTCGAAACCCGCCAGCATTCTAAGTGCAGTGGTTTTGCCGCAACCAGATGGGCCTAAGAACGACAGGAACTCTCCTTTCCTAATGGAAAGATTCAGGTCTTTGGCAGCAACCACATTCCCGAAGGTCTTGGTCACTCCGCGGAGTTCTGCAATCGTCTGCATGGTGACGCTCATGTCAAAGCTCATATACTGCCATTTTCCTTTTGCTTGATTTTTTGGCATTTATTGGCATACCACTCAAACAGGGAAAAAGTAACAATAACTCCGATTAGCTGTATATACCACAATTGGGGTATAGAGCTGCTTTTCGAAAATCTGGAGCAGCGTGTGTACGATTGGATGGAAGAGGCCGGCAGGGTCGTGGAGAAGATTGGAACCCCGGAATTTCCATGTGCTTTGTCAGATGGCTTGCGGCAGGTTGCACCATTCGATTTTACAGTAGTATTTGGCCATGTCGGAACCGAAGCACCAATAGACCTTCACGACGATTTTCCCAAAAGCAAGCGGCGTATTTTTGTTGAGGACTACCAAGCTGGACCCTACGTGCTTGATCCATTTTTTTTGGCCGCGACAAAACCGATAACACCGGGTCTGTACCGCATGCGTGATATCGCACCGGACAGGTTCTATCAGGGCGAATACTATCGCAGCTATTACAAAAGGACTGGGTTAGCAGAGGAGATTGGCTACTTTATCGATATCCCAAGCACTGGGATGGTTGTGGTCTCCCTCATGCGTGCAGAGAAGCCTTTTTCAGCCAAGGAAATTCGTCATTTGCTCGCTCTTTTGCCGCTCGTTCGGGCAGCCTGTTGCAAACATTGGAGTGGCTTTCCAACGATGGCCCGCGGCACCGCAGCGAATGGCGTTAGTCGTCGCGTCGATCTTGCATTCCAGGCATTTGGCGATGGCGTTCTGACACCACGAGAAAGAGAAGTCGTTGAGTTCACGTTGAAGGGCCATTCGGCAGAAGCTGTCGGCACAATTCTCGGCATCTCTCCAGGCACAGTCCGCATCCACAGACGCAACATTTACGCGAAACTTAGGATCAACTCGCAGGGTGAGCTTTTTTCAAAGTTCATTGAAAAGGCTCTTTAGAAGGTTCCTTGAATACCCGCTTTGTCCGCGATCTGTGAGTTCGAGCGGGGCAGCATTTCGGCAGTGCGGCGAAAGTCCGGTCTGGTGAAGCTGCGCCGCAGCGCTTGGCGACATCGGCAACGTCAGGAGTGGGCCGCCCGCGAGAGCGGCCCGTTGATTTTAGATCTCTATCGCTTCGGCGATTGCTAGGGCATCCTCGAGTTCGACGCCGAGATACCGGACTGTACTGTCCATCTTAGTATGGCCAAGCAGAAGCTGAACAGCGCGTAGGTTTCCGGTCTTCTTGTAGATCTGAGTGACCTTGGTTCTCCTCATGGAATGGGTGCCGTAGGCGCTTGCTTCGAGGCCGATCGACGTGACCCAATCGCGGACAATCCGTGCATATTGGCGTGTCGAGATGTACAGGCGTTCATGAAATCGGCCGGGCCAAAGGTACTCCGAACCGACCATCAGCTCATCTTCCATCCACTTCTCAACAGAGGCAGGTGTGCCCTCTGATATCTCAAAGCGCACGGGTTTCTGCGTCTTGCTTTGAAGGACCGAAGCCCGTTCCTTAATCTGACCCGATGACATGACATCGGCGACCTTCATCTTCACCAGATCGCAGCCGCGAAGCTTACTGTCGATTGCCATGTTGAAGAGCGCAAGATCGCGATGATTTTCGGCAAGCTCGAGGCGAACTCGGATTGCCCAGACATGTTTTGGTTTCAGCGGTCGCTTCTGGCCGACGATGCGTCCTTTGTTCCAGGCTGGGCGAAGAGCACGAATGGCAGGTAAGTTTGGTGTTTCCATGGTTGATCCTCCGATCCGCCATGCCCGCCCACAACGACAACCCGACGTTGACTGGAAAATTTTATCACAGCATGCCGCGCTGCCTCCAAGGTCCGCGATGAGCCCAAAGCGGAATTGCTTTGCCACGAACATTGGCAGCTAAAGAAACGCAAGTAACTAACTCCGCGGATATGAAGGTGACCGTTTGCTGAATGCGCGACAGGTATTTGAGCATTACCTTTTTAGTTGTGCGTGTATGCCTGTACCTGTGCTTTCTATTCATTAAGGCTTTTCAAAATCTGACGAATGGGCTGACAGAAGCAACCCACCGAGCTAACTTCATTGCAAAGAGGAGGGGTGAATGGGAAGACGTCTCACGACGGTATTGGCCGCCGACATTGTGGGCTATTCCGGGCTGATGGATCAGGACCGTACTGGCACAGTCGCTGCATTAAAGACCTTCCGCGAGGACACGTTTCTCCCGATCGTGGAAGATACCAATGGTTCACTGATCAAAAGCATGGGCGACGGCTGGATCGTCGAGTTTCAATCACCATCTGAAGCAGCAGCTTGCGCGATTGCAGTTCAGTCCGCCCTCAAACCTGACCACATCAAACTGCGCATCGGGGTTCACACAGGGGAAGTGGTAACCGATGGCGATGACATTTTCGGCGACGGCATCAATGTTGCGGCGCGTCTGGAGGCTCTCGCGAAGCCGGGACAAGTGCTCTTTTCGGATACGTCACATAACAGCCTTGACCGTAACGATGCGGGATTATTCGACGGCGGAGAGCAAACCGAACTGAAAAACATCACGCGGCATGTTGGAATCTGGTGTTGGCCAAAGGGTACGAAAGCCAATCTCGCGATCAAAGCGGATGTGAGGCCGGGAATCGCAGTGCTCCCATTCGACAATATGTCGGGTGATCCGGAGCAGGAGTTCTTTGCCGATGGCATAACGGAAGACATCATAACTGAGCTATCTCGGTTTCGTTGGTTGATGGTCGTCGCACGAAATTCTTCTTTTGCTTATAAGGGGAAAAGCACGGACATCCGCGACGTGGGCCGCGACTTAGGGGTTCGGTATGTACTGGAAGGCTCCGTTCGGCGTTCCGGGCAGCGCGTCCGCATCACGGGACAGCTCATAGATACCGAAAATGGGAGCCATTTGTGGGCGGACCGCTTTGACGGTGTGCTCGACGACATCTTTGATCTTCAAGATCAAGTCACCGAAGACGTAGTTACAGCTATTGAACCATCGGTGCGGCACGCTGAAACAAATCGTGCGCGTGCAAAACCCACCAAGGACTTACAGGCATACGAGCTCTACCTCCGAGCTTTATCACATTTCCACTTGCTGACTGACCAAGACAACATAGAGGCAATACGACTGACAAAACTGGCTTTGGATCGAGATCCGGAATACGCCTCCGCAGCGGGCTTGCTAGCATGGCTTCATATCCAACGTCTTGTGCAAGGTTTGGAACCTGTAGATCAGGGACCCAAGTCAGCTGTCGCGGCCGCAGAGCAGGTGCTGCGGAGCGATCGCGCGGACGGCATTGCAAAGGCTTATGCCGCACATTCGATCTCTATGCTGGCACAAGACCTGTCCCGCGCGCGGACAGCCTTTAAGGAAGCATTGTCGGAAAATCCCAACGCGGCGACGGTCCACATGCTCGCCGCTGCAAATCTTTATTTGCTGAATCGCCCTGACAAGGCGCTGGAACATGCAGTCCGGTCTGTCGAACTCAGCCCGGGTGATCCATTGCGGCACGCCGCTTTCATGGGACAGGGTGCCGCCTTGTTTCACTTGGGACGTTATGAGGAAGCCGCGCAGGCCTGTCGCGAAGCCTTGTCTGTGCGTGCAACCTTCCTGATGAGCCACCTGATGCTGATTGCCTCGCTCGCTGAGCTCGATGACATAGATGCGGCAAAAACAGCGGCTGTCAAATTGAACGAAATCGCTCCGAATGCGGCTTCGATAACCGAGACAACACGTTTACCATTATTCTCTATTCCAACCTGCGCTGATCGCTGGCGCAGCGGGTGGAAAAAAGCAGGGTTGCAAGTGTGAAGACAAACGGCACCCCCCCGGTTCCGACAACCATGCATTCGGTAAAGGATATTTCGCCTTTGTCTTGAAAATCAGTTGCTGACCAAAACTCTGCCTGGCTGGCCCTCCTCATGGACACGGAACACCAAAATGGTTGCCCCTTCGTCCCCTGAGCGAGCGGTGTGCACTTTTTTCAACGGAACGATGCCTACGTCACCTGAAAAAGCTTCTTGTTCGCCTTCGCCGTCTAGGATGAGGGTGACGCTGCCCTGCAGAATGTAGGCAAATTCTTCACCGGGATGCCAATGCATTGGTAAAGTGAGGTTTGGTGGTAGGGCAACATGGCTCACGACAACCTCCAAGCCCTCAGTGCTTTTGAGCGACTCGGTTAGCAAGTCCTGAATAAGCGGTTTTTGCAAAGTCGCTGGATCCCGCACATCGTGCGACATAGCCGCAGCGGCACCAGTCACGACAATCAAAAAAGCAAATATGATTGGTTTCCACATCTAATCCCCTCCTACTTTTAGAAGATGATGGCATTGGGACCTTTTCGAAATCAATGCTGGTGTGCACGCGGTTAACTGCGGCGTTCCAAATTGTTGTGTCAAAGGCTGTTCCAGGGTCCGCAAAGTTCGCGGAGCGCTTCTTAGTGGACGGTGCGGCGAGTGGCGGCTTAGTCCTGCGATCTGTGAATTCGAACCAGACCAGATTTTGCGCTTGCAGCGAATGACCGCAAAGCGGGCTGCGACCGCAGAATCTTGCCTGGGTGCTCAGTGTCCGGAATGGGCCGTCTAGGCAAGCTAGAGTCGTGGTGCACAGCATTAGGCCACGCACAGAGCGTACCATCGTTTCGAAGACCAGTGTTCTAATAGCACGATATGCTTCACGCTTGCCTTAGACCCAGGAAAAAATTGCGCACAAGCAAACTCCTTTGGTTGAACTGCGAGCAGTTTAGCATTTTTTCGTTGTGTCAGAACACTCCAAGGTTCCGACTGATTTGCATATGTCCGATCTGCTCGAGCAACAGCACCGATGCAGTTGCCAGCACCATTTTCTCGACGCTACAATTCAGCCACCTATTGAATGGAGAGAGCCTTTTCAGCTGACATTACATGGTCGCTGAAAATATGGTGGCGCTGAACACTGTCTGCTGACTATTTTTTTTGTAAGTATGCCCAAGAAACATACCCCTTAAGTCTACGCGCACGCTCTAAAGAAACACGGCACCAACGAGTGGCACCGGTCTGTTCGCAGCTGTGAACTCGTAAAGCGGTTCCATTTGGAAGACCAACGATCACATTGAATCCTGTTCCAGGTCCACTGCGCATTTTTAGCATGTCACCGCTTTCGACGCCGAACACCTCGTATCGTCCGAGTGACGCGGCCGCGGTCGGTTCGGCGCCCATGATGGTCCCTAGGAACAAAGCCGCTAGGGGTAAGAAGATTGCATTGCGCATCGCGATGTCCTGCTTTTTGCCTCAACTTCGATCGTAGCAATTCAGGTCACCAAGAGGAACAACTCTTACTCAGGAACACGCAATCAGATGGTTACAGAAGACAAATTCTCAGTCGGAACGAAACACCACGGCGACCCGATCCAGAATCTGAGTGTTTGCGTTTCGCGACGCTTGTTCCGCCGCGGTGAATAATTCCTTCATCCGAGAACGCACCAATGAAAGTGTCTTTGACGGTTGTCGTGCAAAGAAGTCATAGATCGCGTCGATACCCAGATAATCCGGTATCTCTCGCCGCTCAGCGCTACGTTGGCTGACATCCTTTTTGGCTTCAATCCAGAATGAGTCGAGTTCCTGGGCCCAGGATTCTGAGAGCTTTTCCAGTGATGGCAGCGTCAGGTGCCCGAACCGGTTGTAGCCCTGGTTCTTTGAGGGGCCGGACGCAAGAAACCTATCCAAAGACTCCAAGAGTGAAACCGTTCGTTCGGGTCGGATATCCCAGTGTACCAGGCTTTCCAAAGTTGGTTGGAGTCCCTCGATCACGGAACCCAACTCTGCTTCTGTCGGTCGGACCCGGTGTTTCCCTGCCTTAACGGTCTCGCCATAGGCATCACGCAGAAGCCTCGTCACTTGTGGTTGATCCCGGATGATTTCCTGGCGATCATTGATCTCGCGAACGGCCAACAATCGTGGTGGCAAATAGGACGCTTCGACCAGCGATGGTGAGCGCCCGCCAAGCGCAATGATGGTCATCGGTGACTTGCCGGCCAGAAGACAAAGCTCAGCGCCCCAGAGACTTTGAGGCTTGATGCGCTCCATGGACTGGAGGAGGTCGTCTGGCAGTTTACGCCGCATGCCTTCGACCAGATCATAGAGGTTGTTTCGGCGAAGTGGCCGTGGCTTCTTGTGTTGCTCCAAAATCAGGTCCGTCAGGTCGCCGGCAGAAAACTCGAGATACTCGTCTGCGAGATCTGAAGCACCGACGCCCGAAAGTAGGGCGATGGATTCGATACGGTCGCGACCTTTCTTGTCAGAGGACAGAACAAGCCCAGGAAGATCGAACGTAGTGTAGGTAATCTTGGAATGTGGACTATCGATGCGGTCAATCCGACCAAGGCCCTGGAGGATACTCTTGATGTCTGAGGTCACGCCGACAATTCCGAGGGCGCGTGCACGTTGCAGGTTGATGCCCTCTGCCATTTGAAAGGTCATGAACATGGCGCGGCGATGGTCGTCGGATGCCTTCTTGCCGTCGAGAGCTAAGTATTCTTGGGCTTCAGCGCCATTTCGGGCGACGGTAATCCCGGTTCCGGGACCCAATTTGTGATTGGCAGCCACGAGGATCACGTCGGGCTTGGGGCCCTTCCGGGAGGAGAGGAGGCGTGCGTAAACCTCCAAAACACCAATCCACTCAGAGAGGAAAATCACCTGCCGATGCAGATAGAGCATCTCTGCGATATGATCGGCGCGCTGCTCATCGATCGCATCGAGTTCCGAATTCTGCAGCAGATCCCCGATGCGGTCGCAAATTGGCGTAGTCGTCCGTTTGTCGAGGGGGAGTTCGCCGCTCTTTGGTATGATCGTGATTGTCGCGGTCCTTCCTCCGCGGCTTTCACGCTCGGATCTCCTCAGGCTTTCGCCGATGGATTTGGGGCCTCGCCCATCTGCATCTGCGGCGCGCCTACGTTCCCAATCCTCTCGTGCGAAAGTGATCGACGACCTTAACATCGCCAAGAAATTCCGAATGTGGATCCGGGCTTTGTCGTGAAATCGGACCTCTGTATGGCCCGCTCGTTTCGGGTCGGCAGATACAAGCGTTGTGCCCGTCGAAATACTCTCGGCGAGTTTTCTGATTTCGTCCAGGATGGCTGATTGCTCGGGCGTGAGATTGGCGTCGATCCGGATGCTCTCGATCTCAGGGTATGCAAAGATACCTGGTCCGCGTTTTTTGGATTCGCCAATGCAATGCCGCTGACGTCTAACGACGTAGGGCGCCAGTGCGTCCGCCATGTCGGCCTGGATTTCGCGAGGATCTAACCGCTTGCCCGCAAGTCGTTCTTCGGCTTCCTCGATTGGTTGTACGAGGTCTGCTTCGGACAGGAACATGTCATCCATGCCAGACCGCTGACGGTCCTCAAAGTTCTGCCGAAAGTCGCGTAGCGCATTCAACTCTGATGCTCTCTCGCGTCCTCGCTTGAGATTGTCGTTGATCGTTGCCGTGATTTCAGGGGGCACATAAATTGACGCTCGTCGTTCATGAAAGGCGAGCAATCCGTCCAAACCCTGGTTTCCCATCAATGTCGCTGACAGACACGATGTCCAGATCGCAGGGCTTTGTTCGAAGACAAGTGAACGTCGCGACGGCGCGAGATAGCGAGAATTAAGTCGATGGCTCTCGTCGACGATCATGGACGCAGCCGATCGTGCGCCTCGGTTTATCTCTCCGAGCTCCTCTGCTTCATCGTCTTTCCTCCTTGATAACTGGCTATGTTTGATAAGGGTGAGGTTCGTAGGCTTGATTTTGTTCCAGTTGTTTAGGCTCTAGACTCATTGATTTACAGCCAGAACAGCACGGTGGCTGCTAGAGCGATGGCCGACAGGAAGACTTTTG
>NZ_JBXWPT010000035.1:0-15285 GCF_059612005.1 Ruegeria sp. CDSA141 | reverse complement strand
AAAAGTCTTCCTGTCGGCCATCGCTCTAGCAGCCACCGTGCTGTTCTGGCTGTAAATCAATGAGTCTAGAGCCTAGGATGTCATCACCTTTTTCTGTGATGTCACCCACATGAACACCGATCCGCATGTTCATTAACGAGTGTTCAGCCAACTGCTCTTGTAGCTGCATTGCTGCGGTTACAGCTTGCGCCGCGCTGTCAAATTGCACCAACCAACCATCGCCCATGCTCTTCACAACACGACCTGACTGGCCTGCTATCGTTGGGGTGACGATGTCGCTTTCCAGGTGATCAAGCATGAGAATTGTGGCTTGCTCATCTTGGTGCATAAGCGCCGAATACCCAACGACATCCGCAGCTAGTATCGCCGCCAATTTTCGTTGCAACTGTTGTCCCTTGTCCGACATGCGTTCGACGATAGATGATGCGGCCCTCTACTCCAACTGCCTGAATACGAGGTTCGCTCAGGGCTCTTTCTGGCGCTCTCCGCCCTTGGCATCAGCGTCAGTTCGCAGCCCTTAACGGACACTCGCAACAAGGCTTTGCGTTTCCGGATTTGGACCAAAAGGCGTCAGAGATTGATGGGAGGTGTCGTCACACTGGTTAGCGTCGCCGTTGCAAGCAGGATCAGGACAACAGCCATCATCTCCATCGAAATCGACCGACGGAGCGCGATAGTCGCATCATGCTGCTCAGCCCTGAGAGCCGGAACGAGTTTCAACTTGTTCAGCGCCGCGATGCCAAGAAGGGCGGAAACGATCACGACCTTGACCAAAAGCACCAATCCATAGGCCGTTCCGAACAAGGCGGCCAGTGAGCCCGAAAGCAGCCATGCGAGTGCCGCGCCTACTACAATCAGGACGGCAACTCCGTAAGCAGCGACATTGCCAAAGTGGTGCAGTAGATCGGCCCCAGTTGGAGTGAGCGCCGCTTTGCGCAAAGGCAGGAGAGCACCGACCCAAAACGCGGCAGCCAGTAAATGCAGAACCAGCAAGATTGCGAGAGCCGCCCTGGGCTGTCCGAGCGAGTGTCCCACCTGAACAAAGGAAATCGCTATGGCAAGGCTGCCCGCCAAAGCGATCCACCGCCCGACGCGCGGGAGCAGAATTGCCAGTATCGCAAGTTCACCCATTCCTTGCCAAATCGCGGCGGTGCCAAGTGGACTGTCCCAGACAAAGCCAAGCATCATTGGGTCCGTCGCGCCCTCAAAGCCCATTCCGGATATCCGCGCCGCTCTGATGCCGAAACGCAAAGCCAGAACGGCGAGACCGAGAAGCGCCGCACCGACCGCGAGGTGACGTGCGAGGCGCAAAATGGTCGCCTCGGCGCGCGTGGCAAAGAGAACGGTGAACAGGACGCTGCCCATCGCCAGCAGCGCCGCACCGTAGCCAAGTGCTTTCGCCAAAATGGCCAAGACGACAACACCGTCAATGGGGGCCAGTCCGGTCACTTAGCGACTGTGAAAGAAAAGCTGCCCTGCATCGGGTGGCCGTCTGAAGCCATACCTCGCCAGTCGAAGCGGTAGCTCCCGGGTGCAAGCTCCTCCAAAGGCATAGCCCGGAATTCTGTGGCGGGATCCATACCCGTTTCGCGGTCAATTTCGACATCGCCATCGGGTGAGGTCAGCGTGACTGAGATGATGCGCATCGGATCATCGAACCGCATGGAAAGCTCCGGCACGTCCGTGACAGTTGCGCCGTCAGCTGGTGTCGTTTCTTCGGACTTGGAATGCGCGGCCGCAAGTATTGGAGCCATTACTACGACCAAGCCGATAAGAGTTTGTTTGATCATCTGAGTTATCCCCTATTCGGACTGGGCATTCAGCTCGTCGTGGTACTCACGAAGATCATTGGGCCAGGTTGACTTGATAAAAGAAAGGACCGCTATGATTTCGTCATCGCTGAGCACACCTTCATAGACCGGCATACTGGTTGGGGGCGCATTTTCCATCAGTCCGGCCAGGCCAAATTTGGTCAAGGTGAAGAGCGTTTCATCATCGTGGTGCCACGTATGCCCTTTGGCATCATGCGGCGGTGCTGGTAGCAAACTGTCCTCGCCGCGTATCCGCCAGTTTGGCTGTCCTTCAAGGTTCTCACCGTGGCAGGCAGCACATTGTGCCGCGTAAATATCTTGGCCAGTGGCGACAACTTCCGCGTCATCAGGTGTCAAAAGACCGACCGCTTCCGAGGCTTGGGCCAGAACGAACGCTACTGTGAAACCGGCGAGCGCAAGCCCACCGGTAACCAAGAGTGTTGTGCGCACTACCATCAGGTGTCGAACGGCTGAGCTGTGCCCGCGCGGTAGTACACCGTTCCGGTCCCAGCCTCTCCCCCAAATGCAACGACGTCGTAGCGGGCGGACGCATCGTCGCCCATACCTGGAGAGCCCATTGGCATGCCAGGAACAGCTAGCCCTGTGATGCCAGGCCGATCCCTCAACACGGCTTCCAGTGCTTCGAACGGCACATGGCCTTCGAAGACATAACCATCGGCTTCAATGGTGTGACAGGATGCGAGGTTCAGCGGGATACCCCGCGCTGACTTCTGTGCCTCAGGGTCGGTCAGATCCTCAACGGTTACGGCGTAGCCACGTGCGCGAGCCAAGTCGGCCCAGGCGTGACAACATCCGCAACCTGGTGAGCTGAGCACGTGCATTGGGGTGCCTGCACGGACGGGGAGAGCGGTCGCGATGAGAGCAGTTGCAGACAGTGTGGTGAAGTGACGACGTGTGATCATGTCTGTCGGTCCTTTGATGTGAAAATTGAACGGATTGCGGGCGGGCGCCCGTTGCCGTTCAGGCTTTCGGAGGACCGGTGGGGACGCCCATTGCGAGGCCCGAAAAATCGGCTCCAGCGTACATCACACCACCCACTGAGATCACCATTGGAGCAATCGGCGAAATCCCCACCGTGGCGACAAGATCACCAAAACAGGATGCTGAACCCATGCCGCTAGTGGTGTCACAACAATCCGCAACAGCTTTCTTGGCATTAGCCAACGGATCGTCGTCCGCCATTTGAGCATGATGACCAGAATGATCCGATCCATGGGTCAAGCCATGCTTCACGGACGCTGCGGATGCGCCAGAGAATGCAACAACAAGAAGTATCGTCAGGACCAGGCGAAACATACCAAATACCTACTGTGGGTATGTGGTTTTGACAAGTTACGAGGATGGGTCGACGCAAACGATCCTAGTTGCACCCGTTGTGGGTGCGCCACATCTCTGGATCATGCCCGGCTGGAACAGTGGAACATGGATCATCTGTATATCCGCGTGCGGCTGCATACTGGCTGACCTGCGTGTTAGTCAGCAACGGTAAGATCAGCAGGTAGGCGTTTAGCCCAAGGTGTTGCCGGTGATGAAGGTGTACGAACTTTCCACCAGATCGATGACGACATCCAGCTCTTCTGGTGTGGTCGGAGTATAGATCATGACAAAGCCGCTCCATCCGGGGCGTTGATCGGCCCAAGGGTGCGCTACGGCCCAGCCGGCCTCAATTGCCCGCCGCGCCATTGCCGGGTCGAGCGAGGCGTGCAAGCTGCCATCAGGATGCATATGCGCAAACTCAAACCCACCGACGATAGAGTTCGGTTGAGACAACAACATGTCAGGATCAAGCTGAAAACCAGTCGCGCCAGGTAATGATATGCGTGTTGGGCCAAGTGTGACCCCTGGGAATTGCGCAACTCGCTCCAGCAATAGCTGGGCCAAATCGGCATTAATTTCGACACCAATTTGAGTATGCGGTACGCCGCTTGTTGTTTCGGGACGGGGCGAGGAGCGCTCCGGCAAGGAGCGCTCTTGCGCGGACGCCATCGAGCACATCAATGCCACTACCGTCACGGCAACCGTCAATGTTCTCATGTGTACATTCATCGTGTTGACCATCCGCCAATCAAAAAGATTGAGTGCTGAGCACCGTATCGGTGCCCTTGCACACTTCACTCAGCCTTTAACGCTTCGATATTGATTAAGAGCTCTATCTCGTCGCTCACCGCTGGTGCAAACGCCCCAAGTCCGAATTCAGACCGCACGATAGTCGCCGTGGCTTCCAGCCCCAAGGTCGGCGTGCCCTCCTTTTCGCCAAACGGGTATGGCGCTGACTTGTTAAGCGTTGTTTCCAGAACAACAGGTTTGGTGACGCCATTCATGGTCAGGTCGCCAGAAATATTCGCGGTATTGTCACCGGTCACTTCAATGCTGGTTGAGGCGAAAGTGACAACGTCACCGTCACTCGCGCTAAAAAAGTCATCGGACATGAAGTGTTGCAGACGAGCGTCCCAGCCCGTGATCATGGATTTTACAGGCATAGACACTGTGACAGATGACGCAGACGGATCATCTTCATTGAACTCTATCTCGCCGCTAAAACCTGAGAACATTCCAAATGTTTCTGAGAACCCTATGTGGTTGTAGCTGAACAATACCTGACTATGTCCAGGATCCAGCTCGTAAGTGCCGCTCTCGGACAATGCTGTTGTCGCGCCCATCGATAAGAGTACCGCCAGCGGGGTTGCTGCCACTTTGAACATTGATACGCTCCCATTTTGACAAGACGTGTTTGTGGAATTGAGTTTTGGGATTTAGGTTTTGGCCGACCATACTTTTAGGACAAAATGTTCTACTATGCAACAAATTGTTCTATAGGAGGAGTGATTGAAAGAAGATCCCAGGCTGATCGCCACACGACAGACTGCGCTTGATGCTGCGCAAAAGATACTGATGGATGAAGGCGTGCTGCACGTAACTCATGGCGCAGTATCAAAGGCAACGCGCATTTCGCGCAGTACACTTTACAGGCACTGGCCAGATGCGCGCAGTCTGCGTGATGCAGCATTCCGGCGCATCGCAACACCGCCAAACATACCGCCCAAAACCGATGGCCCGCTACGATCTGACTTGCGCTGGTTACTCGGTGTACTGATGGGAGCCTTGAATGACACACCGTGGGGCCAAATCGCGCCTCAGGTGGTCGCTGCTGCGTCCACCGACGAAGAAGCGCGGTTGGTGATCACTGAATTCATGAAAGACAGGTTCGCAAGTGTTGAAGCAGTATTTGCAGCAGCAATAGATCGTGGTGAGATCACCGCCGACGTTCCGGTTGACCAGCTCATAGAACTGGCAATCGCGGCACCTTATTTCCGCAAGCTCATTCGTTACGAGGCACTGGACGAGGATTGGTTGGATCGACATGTTGATCTGCTTTGCAGTATCGCGAAATCCAATCCTGGACGGTGAGAATCGCCTGAAATTGCAAACGAAGCGGCCAATAAACATAACAGTTTCCAAGATCGCAGTATGACTACGTTTGCCGCTTGACATCAGCACGTCGCAGGGTCAATTCGAAGCGTTCCCCACAACGTTGACGACTGCACCCTGATTTGTCGCTGCCGCTAATTCACAATGCAACATGAACACCTTTGAGTTCAGTGTCGCCCACGGCAATGTCGACTTTCGGGAACCGGCCAAACATTGCAATGTCCAGTATCCTCCTCGGATGCGCCTTTCGCTGACTTGCAAATAAGTGACTTGAAGCAGCCCAAACTGAACCTTCTCACCCAAGCATTGCAATTTAGTAAACTCGCAACGAAGCGGCATCTAGACTATTTCCGCCCAAAAACCGCTTCCAAAACGCTATCCCCCAAACTGACTTGGTAATGTCAGGTTCAATGCGGGCGTCACGCGTACCAATGCTGCCCGATTAGTCCGTTGCAAAGCAATAAAACAGACCTGCCCCGCCTGAACGTGGCAGATGTTCCTCTCCGCAACCGCGCGAGCCGTGCGATGAGTTCCAGGATATCATGTTTCGAGCATCGTTGAGACCTACACGATCATGGTGCCCGACAATCGCAGATCCATCTTCACTATTCGAAGTCCAGTTACTGCATGTTGTGTCGCCTCCTGCCGTCGAGAAGTATCCCGCGGAATCGGAGCCGGTCAGAATGTCGTGTTTGTTTGGCTGACTGCCACGCCCATTGACAGGGTTACCATTTTCGTCGAGCGCGGTCTGTAGATTAATGTTCACGCTGTTGCTGTGCAGGTCCTCAACGTTGTTGGCGATGAGCTCTCCGTTGGCATTGTACCACGGACCCGATCCGATCCGGTCGCGAGCAGAAACGCCATTGGTGATTGTCATTGGGTCGGTGCTGCGATCAATGGACATTGAGGTGCTCAGATAGGCCGCAAAAGTCTTGGTAGAACCGGTCGCGGAAGCAAGCGCATTGCAATGAGCATCGGCGCCTTCGAGGCCGCCTAGATTTGCACCGTCCCCCTTGCCCACACTAGTGATGAAAAACGACATCTCCTCGCCTGCCGATTGCGCGTGTGCAGTCGCAGCGATACAGCAGATTACGAGTGCAACAACCCCATGAGCAGTTTTTCTGTTGGTGAACTTCGACATGTGTGTCTCCCTTCGTACTGTTTGATCACAGATGCTAGCTCTATGTAACCATCAGGTCCATCCAAGCAACGGATGTATGACACTATGGTGCTGGAGCCATTCACTACAGCCGGTCGTGCATGACCGACCCTGTGGCCCTATTCATTATTACCCAACTCCTGTCTTACGTGTTAAGTACGGGCGCTCACCTGTTCCCAGGATCATTTGTAACGATTGACTAAGGGTCGTGACGGAATGACACAAAAAATCGCTCTTTGGTCCATTCCGATATCCATTGCGGTACTGGCTCTAAAACTGTTGGCTTGGTGGCTGACAGGCTCGGTGGCATTGCTGTCGGACGCAATGGAATCTACCGTGAATGTCGTTGCGGCGTTGCTGGCATACTTCGCAGTTCGGGTTGCCAATAAACCCCCTGATGAAAACCACCCCTTTGGTCACAAAAAAGCCGAGTATCTTTCTGCCGTCGTCGAGGGCGTACTGATTGTGCTGGCGGCGTTCTTGATCATCAGAGAAGCTGTGCTGGCGCTCCCAAACCCGCATCTTGAGGATGCACCGCTGCTTGGAATCGTCGTCAATGTTATTGCAACGGGTGTGAATGGCGCATGGGCTTACCTATTGCTCAAAATCGGCAGGCGCGAGGGTTCGCCTGCATTGGAGGCAAGCTCCCGGCACATTTTTACAGATGTCATGACTTCAGTTGGTGTCATTGCAGGTCTGATACTGGCGCTTGTCACCGGCTGGCTGATCCTCGATCCGATTCTGGCAATTCTCGTTGCACTGAACATCTTGTGGGAGGGTTGGAAAGTTATTCGGTCGTCCGTCGATGGCCTGATGGATGTGAGCCTGTCGGAACATGACTTGCAGACTGTTTCTAATGCAATCGAAGCAAACCTCGGCACAGCCTTAGAGTATCACGACCTCAAAGGGCGCAGATCCGCGAATGTCATCTTCGTGGAGTTTCATCTTGTTGTGGACGGCACAATGCCAGTCAGCGCGGCGCATGATATTTGCAATGACATCGAGGAAGAATTGGATCGTTTGTATCCGGGTTCCGTCTTTGTCATTCACCTCGAACCTGATGACGAGTTGAAGGGTGACGGGGTTAATTCCCACTAAACTGGTCAAATGGGTCAGCAAAACTCTATTAGTATGACTGATCTGACTAAGACGTTCGGCTTGAAATTCGTCAGACCTAAGCCCGATGTGGGAAAGCCGAACCAGAAGTAACCTGTCTTCAATGTCACGACGCGTGATGATCAAAATTGGAGGCGAAAATGAAAATTCAAAGAAAGCTGGGTCAACTTCTTAGTACAGCGGCGTTGGCTTCGTTGATTGCGGCGACGCCTTATGTGCCAGCGTTCGATGCCGATGGTCGCTTACATTTTGAACCGTCATATGCCTTTGCCAAGAGCGGCAAGGGGAAAGACGGGGATGGTCGCGACGATGATCGGGATGATGATCGTGACGACGACAGAGATGATGATCGGGACGACAACTCGGGGTCGGGTAGTAGCGGCCGTGGTGGTGACCGGGACGATGATCGTGATGACGATAGAGACGATGATCGCGACGACGACCGAGATGATGATCGTGACGACAATTCAGGGTCAGGCAAAAGTGGTCGCGACGATGATGACGACGATGACGATGACGATGACGACTCGAAACGCTCCAATAGAGGCAGCGGAAAGAAGGACCGGTCTCAAGCAGGGGGCAAACCGTCGCGTTCGGCTGGGGTAACAAAGGTCGAAACAAACGCTAATGGCATTGAAGTACGTTACGCCGACGGAACCAAGGAGGAGATCGAAAACGGGCGGTATGAGAGAAAGAATGCGCAGAACCGAACTGTTGAGGAGCGCCCTGCGACCGGTGCTGACGTCTCAAGGCTTCGGTCTTTGGCGAATGGTATCTCAATCGACAGCGTGCGTTCTTCTGGGCAAGGCGGCACTACTGGAAGTCGGCCCACGAAAATCGAACGCCAGGGCAACAATATCGAAGTAAACTATGCCAATGGGTGGAAAGAGGAGATCGAGTTTGGGCGCTACGAGTTGAAAGACCCGTACAACCGGACTGTTGTTGAGAGAAATGCAACGGCCTCTGATCGCCAGAGGTTACAATCGGTTGCCAATTGAACAGCAACACCAGTCGATAATCTGTTGGCGGCTTCTCATAGAGAGGGGCCGCCATCGTCGATAAAGAGACCGCTGTTAATCTCCCTTGTTCCAAACATCATGGGCAATGAGCGCGGCCTCTACCCGATTTCGCGCATGAAGCTTGGACAGGATTGCCGTCATGTAGTGCTTCACGGTCTTTTCCTGAAGGTCTAACTCGTCAGCGATTTCACGATTACTCAGTCCTTTGGCTACACGTCTCAGTATTTCTTCCTCACGATGCGTAAGGTCATCGAGAATGCTGCTGTTTATAGACATGCCGCTGTCAGCATTGATTTGCAGCAATACTCGCGAGGCCAAGCCCGGAGAAACGAACCCTTCACCTGCGGCGATGCTGCGTAGGGAAGCGGTCAATTCGCTCGCGGTTACTCCCTTCACAATGTACCCAATCGCGCCCGCCTCTAAGGCGTCCGCGACATCGCTGCTGTTCTCTGAGACCGTCAAGATTGCAATGACGGGTGGATTTGCCATTGCCGCAATTTTACGTGTCGCATTTATTCCACCGCCGGGCATAGAAAGGTCAAGAATAGCTATGTCCGGCTGATGCGTGCCGACCAGCGATACTGCCTCTTCAGCGTTGGACCCAGCGGCCAAAACTTCGAAACCATCAGCTTCATCTAACGTGCGTTGCAAACCATCCCTAAATATCGGGTGATCATCAGCTATTACGACGGATGTAGTCATGATGTGCCTAACTTTCTGGGAAAGAGTGTCATAGCAATGGTGGTGCCTTCGCCCGGTCTCGATACGACTTCGAACTTGCCACCAATACTCTCGACCCGATCTCGCAAGCCCATAAGCCCCTGGCCACCATCGTCTCGCAACGCGGTTTCTTCTGACCTGTCAAATCCAGGTCCGTCGTCTTTGACCTTTACAACTATGCGGTCGTTCTGCGCCTCAGAGATAACCGTGCACTTGGAAGCTGGAGCATATCTTGCGGCATTGGAAAGCGTTTCCTGAAGGAACCGAAAAACGCACAGCTTGTCCGACAATGACAACTCTGGGGCCTGGCTACCTTGGAATGAAATATCTGGTCGCAACGGGCTGTGTTCGGCATGATCCTCTACGGCTCTCTTTACAACATCGACGAATGACAGGCTGTCGATATCTGGCGCGGACAGCCCTCGCGATATTGCACGAATCTCAGCAAGAGATTTTTGCAAAGACTGCTGAATTTCTTCTGCCTCCATAGGCCTTTCGGACTCTTCGGAAAACGCCGCCTCCAGTCTAAGAGCGGCGAGCGACAGGTACTGCGCAGGACCATCATGTAGCTCGGCACCGAGTTTCTTGAGGAACCGATCTGTTTGCGTAGCATATCTTTCTGACGCCTCGACTACACGCGACCGCAGCCGGGCATTCTGCTCGGCCATCCTCTCACTTTCTGTCAGGCGCTGTTTAAGAAGAGCCCCCTGTCGTCGAATTGTTTTGTCACCAATTGCGACGATGGAATACAGAACAATAGTACTTGCCAGAAATGCGGAACCGACGACCAACCAACTTGTTCGCCTGGCCTTGGCCAAATCTATCTCCAGCTGATCGGCTCTTTCGTAGAACTCCGCAACTGCGATGATTTCGCCGGACCAGAGTTCGCGGATGGGGCTGTAAACTTCAAGTAATGGTATCCCCAATGCCGCCTCGGCGGCGCTCTCGGCATGATCAAGCTCTTCGAAAGAGCCGGAGATATCACCGCTCCACGCCCGCCTTAAGTCATCCGTTGGATTGAAACGGTTTCCAATGATGTCTGTATCCGAGGCATGCGCAATCACACCGCCTTGCTTCCAGAATTTGTAGGAGACGATGCGGTCACGCATTGGCTGGGTCATAAAAATCTCGTCCAGCGCCAGGCTCGCCTGCTCAGAAATGCGGTCGCCATGAGCCAATTCCTGGCTGAGCGGGGATACTACGCTTTCCATATATAGAGCCGCAGAGTTGGCGGAGTTTTGCACGACTGCGTTCTGGATTCGATTTGACACCCAGACCCCGACAATTGCGGTAGCAGTGCCCATCACAACGATGCTGGCCGCAAGAAACACTCGCGACAACGACCAATTGCCAATCGTCAGGTCAGTTACTTTCACTCTCATCGTGAAATCGACTATGAACTACAATCTGTTACCGCACCACAGACCTTGGTCTGACGCGATCTGACCAAATCTCAGATACTTTGATTCCACCCAGTGGCCAGAGTCAGATATCATCCATCGTTCTCAGTCTTTGCAGCATCGGGCATTGAACGTTTCCGCTATCACAATTGGCCGTAAGCTCACTCAAGGCGTGCTCCAGACGTCTGAGCTCATCAATCTTGCTTCTAACGCTGGCAATGTGTGTCTCGGCCAGTTCTTTCACTGATCGGCAGTCTTCGGCACTTCCTTCTGACAACTCCAAAAGCGCTTTTGCGTCTGAGAGAGGAAACCCCAGGTCGCGGCATTTCTTCAAAAATCGAAGTCTTCCAACATCGCTTGCTGAATAGAGGCGGCGATTGTTCAGAGCTCGCGCGGGTCTCGGTACGATACCTTCGCGCTCGTAATAGCGGATGGTTTCTATTCCAACCCCGCTTTGCCGAGAAGCCTCACCTATCGCAATCATGTGAAGTGCCTCCGCTTGATCCTGTAGTTACTACAGGAGTTATACGCTCTGAATGCCGGTGCCTCAACACATTCAAATCGAGTACCCAGGGAGCGAAAGATGAAGAAGTATTTGACCCTCAGCTACCTGGGATCGGTTTCCGCTCTGGGAGTTGCGACATGCTGTGTTCTTCCAATGGCCATGATGTTGCTCGGCTTGGGTGGCAGTTGGTTGGCGATATTCGGAAAAATAGCGGCAGCAAGCTACTATGTTCTCGCCATCTCAACAGCGCTGATCGCGGTTTCGTGGTTCGTAGCGCATCGAAACGGGACGTTGGCAAACCTGAAATGGTGGCTTGTCGGAAGCACGGCGATCACCGCGCTGGCATGGGTCATCGTGTTCAATGAGGCTCAAATCAACGATTATCTAATCATGCAGATGTGAGACAATGACAAAACAAACTGTGGTGCTGGATAGCACTTTGACCTGCCCTCGGTGTGGGCACGTTGAAATCGAGAAAATGCCAACTGACTCGTGCCAGTGGTTTTATGAATGCAAATCATGCAAAGCAGTCTTGAAGCCTTTAGAAGGCGATTGCTGTGTTTTTTGTTCCTACGCAACTGTCCCGTGCCCGCCAATTCAAGTAGGCAGTTCGTGCTGCGGTTAAAGGCAAAATCAGCTTCCAAAGATCAGTGTTCGTGACGGCACAGATCATGGTCGGCGAGTGAAGCAAGCACGTAGCAGTGCTCTGAAACCCCATCTCCACTACAGCCTTTTGAAATCCGGTTCAGCTCTTTCTCAAGTGCGCGGAGCCTTTTGATTTTTGCCCGGACCTCCGAGAGCTGAGCGGCTGCTATATCGGTTGCGGCTTTGCACGAGCGATCCGGATGGCCTTGTAAATCGATCAGTTCAGATATCGCCTCCAGCGAGAACCCAAGGTCACGCGCGTGCTTGATGAAACTAAGGCGTTCCATTCCCGCCGCATCGTAACGCCGCTGATTGCCTTCGGTGCGTTCTGGCGCACTGAGCAGCCCCATTTCCTCATAGTAACGAATGGTCGGAATCTTGACCTTTGTGCGCTTGGACAAGTCACCAATCGAAAACATCAAATTACCCCTTGAACCTCTAGTCACTAGAGACACTACACTGTGCTAAAGACAGATTCAAAGAGGCCTAACTATGTCTGGATGTTGTGGACACGGCGCTAAGTTTGACGGCGTTTCAGATGATTACAAAAGGCGATTGTGGATCGTCATTGCACTCAATGCCACAATGTTCGTGGTCGAGATGACCGCAGGGCACTATGCGAAATCTCAGGCACTACAGGCCGATGCACTCGACTTTTTGGGAGATGCCCTGACCTATGGCATTTCTCTGGCTGTAATTGGTGCGTCGATCCGTGCACGCACAAATGCTGCTTTAGCCAAAGGTCTCAGCCTTTTTCTGATGGGTTCATGGGTGCTCGGATCGACAGTTTATCGCGTGTTCTACGTCGGAGTTCCTGAGGCTGAAATCATGGGGGTGGTGGGGTTCCTTGCTCTGCTTACTAACCTTGCCAGTGTTCTTCTGCTCGTCAGGTACAAAGATGGAGACGCGAATGTCCGCTCCGTCTGGCTTTGTTCCCGCAATGACGCCATCGGGAACGTGGCAGTGATGTTTGCCGCTCTCGGCGTTTGGGGCACAGCCACAAGATGGCCCGACCTCATCGTCGCGACGATCATGGCAGGTTTGTTTTTGTCGTCATCTGTGCAAATTGTGCGCCAAGCTCTGGCGGAGCGGCGTGATAGCAAGTTCCATCAACAGATTAGCGCCTAGCCGAACGAAGCTCCTGACGCCAAATTGAGCCAGAGCAAGAATATTGTTTTGTAAGGCGTCAGCCTACGAAGTTTGACCAAGTTTTTTGACGACTTTAGCGCTGCGGCACTGGTTCCGGCATCTTTTTTGTTTGAGAACATCCCTAAAAAGAAAGCTCAAAAATAATCTATGGCGGTTTCGGAACTCCTTGTTGGGCTGTGATTTTGTACGTGTATACTTAAGGTGAGACGTGCAATCTCATCGAACTTAAGCAATTGTTGAGTATGGCCGCATTGGACAACAATTATGACTGAGGTCAGGGTCGAGCGCCGGCTTGCCGCGATACTCGCCGCCGACGTGGTCGGTTACTCCTCGCTGATCGAGCGTGATGAAACTGGCACTAGAGCGCTTTTGAACGCAGCATTTGACAAAATCATTGCTCCGGCTTTCGAACGTCATCGCGGACGTTTGTTCAAAACAATGGGGGACGGATATCTGGCTGAATTCGCCTCTGTTGTCGAAGCTGTCGAATGCGCGGCGTCAATTCAAAGGAGCTTTTCCGATCACAACGACCTTACGTTAAGGATCGGGATTAACTTGGGTGATGTCATCGTCGAGGGAGATGATCTTCACGGAGATGGGATCAATGTAGCGGCGCGGATCGAGGCTTTGGCAGAGCCCGGTGGTATCGCAATCTCACGCTCGGCGCGGGACCAGATCCTCGATAAATTGGACATCACTCTACAAGATCTTGGGGAAGTTCAGGTAAAGAACATTGCCCGCCCGGTTCGAGTTTTCAATGTGGTGGATTCAAACACAGTCTCAGAAACTCAGGCTCTGTTCAAGCGGCAAAGGCGTTTCTGGAAACCGATTGCGGCGGGCATTATTTTGTTGGCATTACTCATTTTTGGCCCCTCAGCCTGGGAGCAATTGCGTCACAGCGAGATGGAAGCGGCGTCGCTAGAAAGAATGCAGCTAGCACTGCCCGATAAGCCATCGGTTGCAATTATTCCCTTCAAGACACTATCAAGCTCTGAAGAAGAAACGCTGTTGGCCAATGCAGTTACCGAGGATCTGACCCGTGCTCTTGCACGGGTAGACGGGCTTTTCGTAATTGCTAGCAGTTCGACAGAACGATATCGCGACCAAAACACCAGTCCCGCCTCCGTTGCGGAAGAATTGGGCGTTGCTCACGTTGTGCGCGGCTCATTGAGACGTTCAGGCGAACAGGTGCGCGTCGACGTCGAACTGATCGATACCTTGTCCGGGCGAATAATGTGGAGCGACAGGATTGATCGCGCGTCCGCTGACGTTTTCGAGCTTCAGGACTCACTCGTGGAACAATTGGCGCAGCAGTTTTCTGAAGATTTGGAACGCGTCACGGGCCAGCATCGCTTCACTGAGAACCCCGAAGCCTTTTTACTCTGGGCGCGCGCGGACGAGGCAAGTTGGGTAAATACCCCAGCTTCCTATCAAAGAGCGCGCGCTTTGGCTCGAGAAGCACTTGCACTGGATCCCAACTTTGTGAGAGCCAAAGCTTTGTTGGGATTTGTTGAGACGCAAACTGGGTACTTTCGAGTTGCCGACGACCCGACAACTGCTCTGGAGACTGGTCTTGATATTGCGCAGGAAGTCGTGCGTCTTGAACCCAGTGACTGGTACTCGCGTCAGGTCCTTGCGCAATCACTATTGAACCTGCGTGACTATGAAGGGGCGCTTGAGCAGTTTACGCTCGCAATGGAGCTTGAACCCGCACATCCGCAACTGTTGACCCGCTCGGCATTGGCTTTGATTTTTCTTGGTCGCGGCAGGGAAGCCGAAGAACTGCTTCGTCTTTCAGTGCGCTTGAATCCCTATCACAATTGGCTGGCAGACCAGCTGTTGGGGCAAGCCATATATCTGCAAGGTCGCTACGAAGAAGCGCTGGAACATCTTGAGATTTCTCGGGCAAAAAATCCACGCTTTATTGGAAATCTATGGTGGCGTGCGGCTGTCTATGGCCAACTCGGAGATGCCGAAAATGCGAACTTAGCAATTGAAGCCATTTTGGAACGGATGCCAGATGCGAGCATTTCCACCAGCTTTATTCAGATTACCGATCCAATCGGACAAAGCCGCTTTCAAGAAGGATTACGCGCGGCCGGGCTGCCTGAATGACACTGCATAAAAAACGGCTTCTTCAAGTTTGATACAGGCTGCGCGCCAGAATTTGCAAAGTCCGCTTCCTGCGCGTTGCGGACCTCCGCCGAATTTTGACGAACGTCCGCTGCTGACGTAAAGCGGCCGTTAATGGTCGATGATCTGCGGTTAAGTCCGTGAAGGTCGGCTTACCGATGTAACCGGACCTTAATCC
>NZ_JBXWPT010000034.1:0-15830 GCF_059612005.1 Ruegeria sp. CDSA141 | reverse complement strand
TCACGCGGAACGCGGCTATATTAATGACGTGATCTGGAGTAATCCCGATGCGTTTTCGAGTGAACTGGACGTGCAGAACATGATGAGTCTGTATCCCGGAAGGTTCTGACGACACTTGTTGACAATCGGCCGAGTAAGGCGATTAGATCACGCCAAATACAGCTGCAAGCTGGAAGTGACAGCAACGCACCTGTGTTGCAGCCATTGAGTAAGTACCAACACGAGACCTTCTCGTGCAACCTGGCGCCTTGTTTGACGATATTGAAGTGAGCCACCTGCTGGCAAAGGTCACTCACCTCACCTCCGCATGTTCGTCGTTTGGTGAAAGGCAATTTCCTTTGATCCGTTCTCGTAAATTTGCAAAGGCCGCTTTCTGCGCCTCACTTTCATTCGAGCAGCACGCAGCATCCAAACACTCCATCTTTGCTCTCAAAGTGAAATGTTGCGTCGATCAATTGAGACCGCCGCCTAAACCGAACCTTCGCAACCAAGCTTTGCAATTTCCGAAATGCTAACCGAACAGACCTTTGTCCGAGACTACACCCGATACCAGTTTTCAACTTCTCGGGCGGCTTCTTCGGCTGTAAAAGTAGTCTCTACCTCTGCGATTGCGTACTTTACTTCGTCTGAGCTAGCACTGAGTTCTAAGGCGTCCGCATCCAGATCATGGGCTGACCCTGCATTTGAATAGATCGTATCGACCCCAATTCTGATGGCGTGTCGGAGTTGCAGCAGGTGCTCAAAAAACCGCACATAAATCATCTCCTCGTACGGAGAATGAATATCCGCTTCAGAGATCAAGCCCAATTCTGCGGCCTTGGCACACGTCAAACGCCAAGCCAGTTCCATTGTGGATGGTGGCGCGTCCCTGGCCTCTTCAGGATGTCCGGGGTTCGCAAACGTAGATCTTCGAATAGCTTCGAGATTGGCACGTAAGCCCTTTGTGGGAACCGGATAGATGAATTTGGTTTCCTCGGAAGCTAAGGCAGGCTCAATCTGATCCGGCTGCGTCTGGATGAACTCTGAAAACCTGTTTCCGATGATAGGGACTTCGCCCACAATCATGTCTGTGGGATCGGAATTCTCCGCCTGCCATCGCGCTAAGGTTCTCCGGCCCCACAATCCGGCGGCCCTTCGGATCAACGGATGAGTTCCATCCGAAACATCTGGATACTTTGTTAGTATGTCTTCGGTCTGAAACGCCGCGAGCCCCTTATCCCAACGCATGATATGCACGCGACGTCCCAAGGAGATCGCAATGGATATTTGCTGGCGCAATAGGAATGACTTTCCAGATGCCGGCAATCCAGTGAAGAAAACCATGCGGCAACGACGTGCAGCGTCCGCTAGGTGTCTTCCAATTTCTGCGTCCGCAAAACTGTCCTTAGAAATTACGAATCTCCTCATTCGGTGTCGGCAACAGCGTTAGGTAGCAAACGCAACTTGGTTCCAGAGCCGCTACAAACATTCTACGCCCGCCATTCTGAAAGCGATGTTTGCAAGCAATCGCGGCGTTAGTTCTCTGAAACTTCAATACCGGCAATGCGAAGCCCATCCATTATCTTTTCGATCAGCTCCGTTGGCATTCCACGTGCTCGATACGGTGAGCGTGGATCGTCAAGAAACTCCGGGTGTTCGTTTTGCAAGCGTTGCGCCATCTCTTGCGCCTTTTGTTGCTCGCCGTCCAAAGCATAGCTTGCAGTCAGGCTTGCCATCGACATGGTGGATTTCGGCGTACCCCAGCTCAAGATGACTTTTTGTGCCTCATTATAATTGCCTTGCAAGATCGCGTGCAGCACCCAAGCGTTATTGTAGCCAGGATGAAGTTTGGGGTTGAGGTCTTTTGCGCGGGAAATCCACTCTTTACCTTTTTCAAACTCGCCGGAGTAAGCAAGAAAGATACCCAGATCCGCGAGGGTCCAGGAATCATTGGGACTAAGCTCCGTGGCGTTCTTTGCGTGTTCAAAGAAGACCGCCTTGTCTTCTCCCGTCATTCTGCTGAGGATTGCCAGGGCGTAGTGCGCATCCGCATTGTCCGGGTCTTCCTCAAGTGCACGTGTGGCGGCGTCTCGGGCCTTATTTGCCCAATCCGGATCGGTGTCGAATGATCGTTTCTTAGACTCGAGATAGTTAAAGGCCAATCGCGACCAAGCAAGAGAGTAACCAGGTTCTTCCTTCACGGTTCGCAATAGACAGTCCCGAGCCTTGCGATGCGCTTCAATGCTGAAACTTTGATAAAACCAGAATCCCAACAGATAGCATTCATAGGCTTTCAGGTTTTCCGGTGCCTTGTCGCGGATAGCCTGCTGTACAGAAGTGTTGAACAACGGGGCATCGCTTGAACCGATTTGCGAGGCGACCTTTCTTGCAATCTCAACCTGGATATTCATGACATTTGCGATGCTGAGGTCCATATCAAAGGGGCCCGGCGGTGTGAGTTGACGGCAAGTCCTTGCATTGATGAATGTAGTTGTCACCCGCAATTTCGAGTCAGACCGTTGGGCCGTGCCGCCAAGTATGTAATCGGCCGCTAGCGCATCCCTGATCGCTTCGCAATCTTTGTTACTGCTGAAGTCGGCTCCAGCTTCGGGAGCTATAACAAACAGGTTAGAGAACTTCGCCAACAAGGCGTTAAGATCACGCGTCAAACCTTCAGCAAAATACTCGTCTTCCTTGTTTTCCCCGATTGTTTCAAAAGGTGTAATGACAATCCGCGCACCTGACGGAAGGTCGCGCGGATCATCTCTTCCAAATACAAAAAAAGCTGAAATCGCGGTAGCTGTGGCGACAACAGCCGTCGCGGCAGTCCATCGGATCGTTGCGCTGCGCTTGGGTTTGACCGCAAGTTCCGGAGGCCAGGTCCAAACCTCGACCTTATTGGCGATATTCTTCAATTCATGGGCGCCAGCATGCGCAAATTCCGCGTCCACCTTTCCCGAAAGTTGATCGGCAACTGCTTTGGAAACACAAAGGCCTCCGGGCGGTGCGATTGCTTCCAACCGAGCCGCAATGTTGACACCGTCTCCCAGCAGGTTATCGCCATCTGCCACGACATCACCGAGATGTATTCCGATACGAAGGTTCATGCGCCCTTTTTCCGGCAGATCGAGGTTCCGGACTTTCAGCTCTCTTTGAATTTCCAATGCACAGCGGGACGCGTCCGTTGCACTTGTGAATTCAGCGATGACGCTGTCACCCGCGCTGCCGAACACGCGACCACCATAGTTTGAGATGAGGCCATCAATGAGTATTCGGTAGCCCTTTAGCGCTGTAATGGTGCCCTCTTCATCACGCCCGATCAGGCGTGAGAATCCCACAAAATCCGCAGCCATAATGGCAGTTAGACGGCGTTCCATAAGTCCCCCCGTACCACTTTAATGAAAGTTACCTGGGTTCTCGAACAAAATCTAAGTTCTTTCCCAAGCTCATAACTACTCATTTGGATAGAGATAGATCGGCCAACTTTGCCTAGACTTCAGATGGTTCACAAACGCTTGGCCGCTGCCTTCGGAGATGCGCAACGCTGTGCTATGATCTTCTGTGACCTAACCACAGAGGTACACTTTTGATGCGACCCGAAACGCGCAATCGCATTTTGACGCTCGGTATTGCCATTGCTGTTATTGCTGCGAAGCCGAACGCTGCCCTCGCTTCTGATGGAGAGTGTGGTGCGCCAGATGCACCGTGCACACTGGAAGGCGGTGAATACTACGTGGCCCTGCCAGAGGCTCCGGATGAACGACCTACCGTCATTTGGTTGCACGGTTATGGACGGTCTGGAAAGGCGATGATCCAGAATTCCGCCTATGTTGACCCTTTCATCCGGCGTGGCTACGCGGTGATTATGCCGAGCGGGCAGCCCAGTATTAATGACAAAGACCTCGATTGGGGTGTGGCTGACGGATATGACCTGGCGCGCGATGATGTAGCCTTTATCGACGCCGTACGCGCCGACGCGGTGGAGCGCTTCGGAATTGACCCGTCGCGAATACTGATCGCAGGCTTCTCCCGCGGCGGCTCGATGGTCTGGGACATTGCGTGCCAAGCGCCAGAGATGGCAAGAGGTTTTGCCGCTGCGGCTGGGGCGTTCTGGGAGCCTATGACCACTGAGTGCGATGCGCCAGTTCACCTGTTTCACGTACACGGCTTCAAAGACAGAATGGTGCCGTTCGAAGGCCGAGAGCTGACATGGGAGGGTGTCGATTTTCACCAGGGTAGCGTCATGAAGGGCTTGGACGTCTGGCGCCGAGAAAACGCCTGCTTGGGTAGCGCGGAAAACAGCTTTGGCGACGATGGTTCGATGCAGAAGGATTGGATGGACTGTGAGGCCGGCTCGATTCGGTTGAAGGTCACCAAAGGCGGACACGGCGTTCCGGAGGGCTGGCGGGACGCGGTGCTAGACTGGTTCGAAGCTCTACCTTGAGCACTCGAGTGCCTGCCGACCCTCCGCGAATTTTGATCTGATGGGCATTCAGTAGCATTCAACATGATTGGTAAAAGGGGTTGAGAATGAGAGAGTAAGTTTCCGACTACTATGGTCCCAGCCGCAGGCTGATCGACCAGATAGCTGATAGCCTGAAGGCCGCGAGCATTGACCCGAAGAAACTACGCGCCGCGGATTTCTAACCAATCGATGAGTTCCATTTCCGAGGCAGACAGACGACTTTACAGTTATTGGAGAAACCGAAGTTAACGACAGGCGCGAATGTACTTGATATTGGTAGTGGCTTGGGTGGGGTCACCAAAACAATTGCAGAAGAAGCAAGCGCTAAGGTTAGAGGCATTGATCTGACGCAAGAGTTTTGCGACGCAGCCAAAACCATTTCCGATTGGAAACGTTAGAACAACATCAATTCAAGGGATGTCGAGGCCGTTCTCTCGTCCGAAATCGGTATAGAAGCTGTCACTGCGGCATCGGTTTAAAGTGGCTTCGTCCGCTTCTCTTGGGTCGGTGCCAGGGCTTCGGACACCTGTTCCTTCTATGAAGCGATTCACGAGATTAAAGACACCGCAAACTTGGATAGCATCGAACAGCGCACTCTCCGACCAGCCTGCCGCGTAGACTGCTTTTGCGTCGGCTTCCGTCATTCGGGATGGTGAGACGGTGAGCTTTTCAATGTATGCCAGTAACGGTTTGAGTTGGTCTTCGACGGGTGCCGTATCGCGGTCTTCCATCAGTGCCTCGATTGTCTCGACCTCAATGCCGTAGGCTTTGGCGAAAACGATGTGCGCCCCATGGCAATACGCACAAGCATTCAAGCCAGAGACATAAGCTGCGATTAGTTCACGCTCAGCAACCGAGAGGTCGCTCTCGCCCCTCATAACCAGGCTTTCGTACGCGCAAAGCGGCGAAAGTTTGTCTGGAAAGGCTTGATAGACACTTCCAAGCGTCGCGTTCTCAGGCAGAGATGGAAACAGGCGTTTCATTCAATTCTCTTTCAGTCTTGCTTTGGATAGCTTTGTCTCAAAGTGAGGAACCTAACGGTGCATACGCAACCTTAAAGCAATTCTGGGATCCGCACAGAGCTTCTGTTGGAATACAGCCGAAGGTAAGTTTGCCTAACAACGCCCCAATGTGATCGTAGTTTGGCTAAAAGCAGTTTCATTTGAGCCTTTCTCGTAAGTCTGCAAAGCCAGCTTTCCGTGCATCGCAGACCTTTGAGTTCGAAGAAGCACTTTGAACCTTGGGCTCAAGGCTGCCACCCATCGAAGTTTCACGACTGACCGTTGCTCGGGTGCAGCGGGTGGTTGGCCCGTGAGACTGCAAACGCTTGATAATTGCGACTTATGTTAAATCTCGAAATCCCGGCTTTCTGCCACAAAACCGGTGCGAATTTCCGACAGTTTCAGGAAAACGAATGTTTCTTCCGGTGATATCTTGAAGGACGATGCCCGCAGTATCACTATTAGACTAAGCGTCCTAAAACCAAGTCTTGTTCATTGTTTTCACTCCCTGATTGGCTGCGCTCCAAGCCAAAGCAGCTCACCGAAGCAAAACAAAAGCCCGCAAGCGAGCTTGATGCCGAACCAGTTGCGAAGGTCGGCACCAATATCGACCGGCCGGTCATCAATCTTTATCGGCCCCATATCACCTCCGGGGATTGTCTGATTGTCACCGGGTATCAGGACTTCTTGTCTTCGCTGTCGATTTTGATGAAGGAATTGCCAGAGCTGAGGGATCCCGAAAACGACAGCGATATCCGGATCCGGATATCGTTCGGGATCGACACAGCGAATACCAAAAGGCTGACAAACCCCAAGCCAGTCACCGAAGAAATGAAACTCTACTGGCTGGAGCGCTCCGGGCTTCAAGTGGAGGAGGATCACGATCTTATCGCTGTGCTGGCAAAACACGCCATCAAAACCGGGAAAGTTGATCTGCGTGTCTTCGATCCGGAGCTCGCCAAACGCAAGTTGGGGATATCTGGGGATCGGCGGCTTCACTCAAAAATCGTCAGCTCACCAAAAGGTGCCGTCGCCGGGTCCGCAAACTTTTCCTACTCAGGGCTCTACAAAAACATCGAGTATGCCGATGACCTGGATGCGGGCACTCATGAACTTCAGGTCGAACGCACAGAAGCCGCTGAGCAGGCTTGGGATGTGTCTGTCGATTGGAATACCGAAGCGCTGGAGATACTCGAAAAGCTTATCAAACCGGTGACCGCTGAAGACGCGATGGCGCGAACTATCTCGGAGCAAAAGGGGTTCGAACCCTGGCTCACCGGAGACCGAAAAGATATCACGAGCCACACGCTGTTTGGGTATCAACAGGAGCTGACCTATGAGGCGTGTTCCATCGTCTATGACCATGGGATCGCCTTCGTAGAAGCGCCAACCGGTTCGGGAAAGACAGAGATCGGCTGTCACCTGGCTGAAGCATTGTCAGAAACATTCTCAGAAGTCGTGCCCCGCTCCCCCGTCCATGGCGTTGCGCGAAAAAATGCGGCTGTAATTGCCCCGCCCAAAGTTATTCCCAGTTGGCGCAAGTATTCGACAAACTCGCTCCAACCTGTCGCGAATAGCAAACTTGCCAAACAACACCTCCGCGGCGCTGGCGATGAAGAAAAATCTGGGCTCAGGCTCGATCAATTTGGCATTCTGATAATCGATGAAAGCCACACGGTTACACCAGGCTTTGAACAAGCATCTCAAATGGCTTCAGCCATCGAACTTGCCCCACCAAGCTGGAATGTCTGTCTGTCGGCAACGCTGCTCGGGAACCGGGATGTCGACTGGTTGACCCATATGCAGGAGAAGCGGGCGTCCATTTTCATGACCCCAACCTTCATTCAGGCCATGGGTGAGTTGTTCGAGCGCGAAACCCACGTTCCCAAAGATATCTTCAACCAGGATGCACAACTGGCCGTTTTGTCAGAACCCGACACGACGCTCACGCGAGAGGCTCGCACCGAACTCGCGCAACTTGTTTCTCCGTTTTTGACACGCAGACAAAGGCGATGCATTGGCGAGGACGAAGATCCCAAGAAGCACAGTTACCCGAAACTTGAAAACCACGGGCGCCCGAAGAAACTTAAGGTGACAAAGCCTCAGCAAACACACCTGGATGAGATTGTGGCACTCTGTAAAGAACTTGCGCCTGGCGGTCGGGTGACCGCTGTCGAGAAAAGCCGGTTCGGGCATGTCAGCACGCAACAAAGCACCCAGGACCAACTCTACATCCGCAACCTTTTGAACATTCTGCGCGTGAGCGCCGCCCAGGCCAATTGGGAGATGTCTCATGGAGCTATTGGCAAATCGCTTCGCGACTTCGAGCGTGGTGGAAAATCGAAGAAAAAGGTATCCCACCACGACCAGTCCGACATGTTCGCAGCACTGGGAATAGAAGCGCCTGAACCCACAAAGAAATGCGACGCTCTAAACCAAAAACTGGGTCTCAGTGTTCTCAAGGAGCTTGATGAGAAGCGGTATGAGGCGTGCCTGAGAATACAAAATGAAAAAGACAGGGTCGTCTTTCTCGCAGAACGGACGGACACACTGGAGATTTTTGCAGAAGCGCTGTCGCGCAGAGGCCACCACACCAACTATGTCGTGGGAAACCAAACCAAGGGTGAAGATCGCGCCGTGAAGGCGATCTTTGGAGATGGCCCCGACAGTTTCAAGCGTATCAAACAGGGCAAGTCCGTGGAGTCTTACTTCCGACCTGGAGGAAAGAACGAACCAAAAGGATCTGCATCGGTTTTTCTGACTTACAAGATGGCTGAAGGCATCAACCTTCAGTCGTCAGACACGCTGATGTTGCTTGGTCTGACCTCAAACCTGAAAGAGCTCATCCAAGGTCTGGGTAGGATCGACAGGATCGATAGTGAGTTCGGGGTCGTCAATTACCACCTTGTTGATGTGCCAGTAGGTCAGTTTGCATCTGACGAAAAAATCGCCCAGCGCATAGAGAACTATAAAGCTTTGGCTGGGGAGGCGCTAATCGACGCCGTTTTAGAAGAAAGCACCGAAGACGCAGAACTGATCCTCAAGCGGGCTTTGCAAAGTTTGGCGAACAGCTCTCTTCTGACATCCAAGGGTAGGTCTTTATTCTGCGGTCGCAGATCGCATTGCAGCCGTCCGTTGCAAGAGCAATGTTTTGGGTTGGGTGAGCTCACAGTCAGCGGACGAAGCTACCCTTCGGTTGCGGGAGATCAAGGATCGGGTCGAGCCCAATACAATCATGTTAGCGATGAAATAAATACATGGCTGGCCAATCCGCCTAAGTTTGCGGACTTCTCCAGTTTCAACTTGCAGCCATAAGCGTTCAACAAGTCGACTGTTATTGCCAAACCCAATCCGGTGCCGCTGACAGAAGTGTCCAGCCGCCCCCCGGAACGAAGCACCCCTTCACGTGCATCTTTCGGAATTCCAGGCCCATCATCCTCAATGCAAAATTCAATGCCGCCCTCAACACGTTTTGCAGTGAAGTGAGTTGTCGTTCGACACCACTTGAGCGCGTTGTCGAGGAGGTTTCCAATAACTTCTTCAACATCCTGAGTGTCCATTCGGACCTGAAGCCCATTCTCGCAAACTGTTGTCAGTGATTTACCTTCGCGCTCTGCCATCACCGAAAACAATCGGGATAGCCTGGCGACTGAACCCGAAAGATCGGTTCGCGAGTGCGTAAGCTCAGCTGTGTTTGACGCCCGCATGCGCGCAAGAGAACGCTTAAGCTGAGCATCAATCCTGTTCAGCGCCTCGTCAGCAGGTTCGGTGTCTGCTCCTTTATCCGACAAAATTGTCAATTCGTTTCGCAGTATTGCGGTGGGGGTTTTTAGTGCGTGCGCCAGATCCGCAGCCTGCCGCCTGGAACCAGACACGATCTCGTGGTTTCTGTGTAGTAACTGATTGAGGTCCTCAACAAGCGGCGAAACCTCTTCTGGATAGTCTGCCGGATTCAGATCGTCTCCCTGATCCCAGCGATGCGCCACATCTGCGCGCAGTTTCCTGAGGGGGCCGACAATTGCAGTCATCAACAAAAGTGACCCCGCAACTCCGATAAGGCCGACCAACCCGAAAACCGGCAGCAAGTTGTTCTGCGCGGCCCTGCGTTCGCTGATCAGTTCAAGCCTGCTTTCAGCGACCGTCACGCCCCATTCGGTTCCGTCTTCGAATGTGATTTTCTGATAGACGCTACGAACCGCTTCATTGTCCGGGCCAGTGGTGTTCCAGACGATTACCTCTTCCCTCCCACGTGCGGGTTCGGAAATTGTATCGTCAAAGAGCGAGGCAGACGTAAATGTGGTTCCGTCGCCGTCCGTCACTTGCCAATACCTGCCGGAATAAGGCGTTCCGTAGGCCGGGTCGAACATCAGGTCACGCAATGCTTCGGGTTCATCAGTAGACGCACTCAGGCCAACAATAAGTTGCGTATGCCTGTCGCGCAGCGTCTCGTCGAACTGCTCCAGAACGCGGGTATTGATGTAAGAAAAAACAACTAGCGTTCCAACACCGACTGACAGCGCACCTGTCGCCAGGCCACCAAGCAAAGCGCGTTGGCGCAACGATAACATCAGGCTGTATCGATCATGTAGCCGCGCCCTCTGACCGTTGTGATGAGGTCAGAGCCCAGTTTTTTACGCAGCCGGGTTATGAAAACGGCAATGGTGTTCGAGTCCCGGTCGCCGTCATACTCGTAAATGTGCTCTGACAACTCGGTACGTGACACCATGCGACCCATGTTGTGAGCAAGATAGGTCAGCACAGCAATCTCTTGCGCGGTCAGATCGACGGGAATTCCGCCAACACTGACGCGTCCGTTTCGCGTATCGAGCGTGACGTCCCGCATTTCGATAACCGAGTTCAACTGACCGCTTTGTCTGCGCAGGATTGCTCGCACACGTGCTGCCAACTCGGGCATGTGAAACGGCTTGGTCATGTAATCATCGGCACCTGCGTCAAGGCCATCCACGCGCTCGCTCCACCCATCGCGGGCCGTCAGGATCAACACCGGCGTCTTAACGCCCGCACTGCGCCATTCACGCAGGACAGAAATACCATCGCGTTCCGGCAACCCGATGTCGAGGATGATCATGTCGTAAGGTTCGGTCGCGCCCAAGTGGAGGGCGTCTGTTCCATTGTTGGCCACATCTACAACGCGGCCCTCTGCACTTAGAAGTTTCTTAATCTGCTCGCATAGCTGCGGTTCATCTTCTGCCAGAAGTACTCTCATATTCAAAAGCTACAGTCTCAACGGCTTTGCTTTAAGCCTTAATTTTTGCCATTGCCATTGCCGTTCCCGCCAGAATTGCCACCACCGTTACCACCGCTGTTTCCGCCACCATTCCCGCCGCCGTTTCCACCTCCATTGCCACCGCCATTGCCGTTGCCGTTGCCACCGCTGTTGCCACCGCCATTGCCGTTGCCATCGCTGTTGCCGTTGCCACCACCGTTTCCACCAGCATTGCCATTGCCACCGCTGTTGCCGTTGTTTCCACGGCTCGCAGAAGCTCCACGGTTGCTGTTGGTGTTGCGGCTGTTGTTGGCGTTGGCGGGGTTTGAACGGGCTGCTTTCGATATTTGACGCCCAACACTGGATCGATTGGAAACGACTGTACCGGTCTGGGCATTTACAATGACACTGACAATTTTTCCATCAGGCTTTTTGACAAGAATACGATAGTAAATTTGATCAGCCTGAAACGCGCGCGCATCGACCGGAGTGCCGCCATAGGCTTTTTCGACACCTTTGATAACCCGTTTCAAACGGATCGTGCCGCCAGTCAGGGTCGCCTTGCGCAATTCACCTTGCTTGAGTTCACGCGTCTGCGCAGCCGCTTCGCCAGCGGGCCAAGCAACAAGCAAGCTTGCAACCACCAAGATCACCTTCGTACGCATGAACGTCCTCGTATTCGCCGCTAGAGGTTACGTTTTTTGACATGAACCGATGATGAACAAGCAGTTAGCCCTGCGTTCAAGCACCCTCAAGTTAAATGGCAACGAACTTTGAAGATTCGTGCGCGAATAGAGACGATAGAACACAGGTAGTCGGTTCAAAGACCGGTGTCCGCTATTCCCCACCGAGGAGGTTGATATGAAAATCACCAGTTTGAGACTGCTAAAAGCATCGACCCTGGCAATCGCGTTGCTGGGATCAACAGCCATCGTAGCCGCCGTTGCGGTGCCGGATGTTGCCTTTGCAAAGGAAGGTAAAGGCAATGGAGGCGGAAAAGGTAACGGTGGAGGCAACGGCAAAGGCGGCGATAACGGAAACGGTGGAGGCAACGGCGGCGGAAAAGGCAATAGCGGCGGCAAAGGAAACTCCGCCAGCGGAGATCATGGTGATCACAGTTCCGCCGGTAGCAAAGGCGGAAAGAATGGTGCCGACAAAAGCCGTGGTGGCCAAAAAGCCGGGAAATCCTCTGCCGGCAACTCTAAGTCAAAGTCTTCGCGCTCTGCTTCGGGCAAGGGCGGCCGTTTTTCCTTAAAGGACTTCTTTAGCGGCAAAGGCAAATCGAGAACGGTAGCCAACTCGAAGGAAGGCTCGACCACCAGCGGCAGAAAACAAAAGCCGAGAACGCACAAGAAGCCTTCGAAAACAGTAGTTGTCGAAGAATCCATTCGCCCAGCCGTACGGACCAAGGGGAATAGGATGGCTACGCTGCTAGGTGCCCACCCGTCTGAATTAGGGGCGCTCAATGCAGCCAACGCCAGCGCAACTGCCTTGGCGAACGCAGCACCCAATTCTCGCGTTGGTCGAATTGCCAATTACCGCGATACCGTATTAGCCGGAGAGCCGTTGCGCGAGGAGCTTGCCGAACAAGTGGAAGATCTCGCCGGACTGGAACCTCCAGAGCGAACAATTCCCGAGATCGAAGAAGACTTGCGCACCGCACTGGATGACGTGCAGGAGAATCAAGAGAAGGTCGAAGACCTTGAACAGGCCCTCGAAGACGCCGGCGGAACTGACCCTGAGATCGAGGAACAACTGGAAGAAGCACGTGCGGATTTAGATAATTCGGTCGAAGAAGCACAGGACCTGAACGATGAACGACAGGCTGCCGTCGAATTCGAAGAAGCGACCGAACAAGTGCAGGAACTCGCTGATTTGGTTGAGGAACAGGAACTGAATGAGCGGGAAGCCTTGGAAGCCGCCGCCAACAAACCAGTCACAGATGCCGTGGAAGAAGAAGTTAAGGCGCTGTTGGGCCTGTAGTAAAGGACCACTGCCCTTTCGCGGCAATTAACCTGAAATGCTGACCACTCAAAGAAGCACTGAAAGCTGGGCCAGCCAATTGTTTCCCATGGAAGGGAAGAGGCTGGCCCGCAAATCTTTAGGCCGACCAAAATGCCAAATGCTCGGAGCTTCGTCCATGAGCGTATAAAAAGAAACCCCGCCCCTAGAAGGGGCGGGATTCAGTTTTCAATTCCAATATTTAGGACGAATACCGGGAATTGTTTGGGGGTCTGCTGAACTGCCTTCAGACGTTGTTATGTGCCTCAGAAAGTCGCTTGTTTTTGACGATCTGTGTTAATGCATTTTCGATAGGAGGGAAGCGACCACTGCTCGATTTGGTCGTGGTAGACAAACGTTCCTCGGCGATAATTCCGGAGGTTTGCATCGCAGCTGTTGTGCTGGACTCTTCAGTCACAAAGGCAGACTTGATCATGCGTTTCCCCTTGTCAGCGATCAAACGGATTACACTCGTTCGACCCAACACGAGCACTATGCATCAGCTTGGTTGAACACTCTGAGAATACATTGTTCACGTTCGGTTAATGTTGATCGCGAAATAAAGACAATCGACTAAATGGGCGACTTGGTGGTCCAAGAACATTTTAAGTGAGTTCTGCCATGACAAACTCCACACATGGATTTTGTAGTTTCACAGATGGGCTACCACATAAGAAAGCGGCACTTCGCCGGTGAACTCGCCAAGACCAGTTCAGGAATATAGATAGGCAATAAACAAAAAGAGGGCGCTGGGAATGAAAATCAATGTTGGAATTCTAGCGGTGGCATTGGCCATACAAGGCGCGTCAATTGCAAATGCAGATCACAGCCTTTGGAGCTGTAACGTAGGGCACGTTAGTGGGGCTGACGCTACCGTGCCAATCCATGTGAAATCCAAATCTGGACATTGTCCGCCGGGCTTAGCGAAAAAGGCTATCCCGTGCGTACCGCCTGGACAGGCCAAGAAATACCGCCGCGGGGATTACATCTATGATGGGTATGTCCATATTGATGATCCCAGTCGTTGGGGCCTAAGGCGCAATGGATATTACGTGCAAGCCGGAGACTACGTTTACGAAGTAAACCGCGAAACACATGAGGTGCTGAACCTGATTGGTGCTGTCGCCGACATTCTTAATTGAGTGCTTTGACTACTTCTTGGCTATAGCGCCCATTCGGTCGTCTCGCAGCAGCCGACCGTTAGAGCGCGATGCGAGCCTTCTTTGCAGGATGCATCGAGCACTGAGTGGTCTTGCATTGAAAACTGGTTGCTGCGACTGAATTCCCCAACTCTGAGTCCAATGTAGAAATGGTCCTAAGCTGGCACTTTGAAGCTCAGCCAAGCGGATGCGAAGAATGATGGCCGCAAGGCTCCCGTCCAACCACGGCGTATTTCCTCTGCAACTGGGAAATTGCTGGGCCCATTTGTGAGTATCCGGTTTGGGCTGCGGCCCACCGCCAAGGCACCTAGAAGCGCAAGGCCATCACGAACCCAAATCGGAAATGTGTGAGATCGGTTTCCATCACAAACCAACCTGCTACAGCGAAACCCTGCTCTTACTCAGGCAAACCGGCTAGTCGCAAAGACGCACAGTCTTTCTCCAGCCTTTTTCTGCCAGAGAAAAGTTGAGTTATCGCCCAGTCCGATATGGAAAACTGAGGGCGGTATTTCAACACATTCCGTGCTTCATCGCGAGCGGCCTCAAGGTTTTCTGTCTCTACATGGACGATTACGAGGTCGAGGTGACCAAAGCCTTCAACCCTTTGACCATATTCGGTGAATGCTTTCTTGGCTTCCTCGTATTGACCGTCAAGTCGAAGGGCTAAACCCAGAACGCCTGCATACCAACCTGGATAGTGAGGGTTCAGGGTAATGGCTTGTTGTGCGACTTGGATCGCTTCATTTGCCTGGCCATTGAAAGCTAGGGTGATTGACAGTCTGGCAGCCACGTCAGCGTGGTTTGGATTTAGCGCTAGTGCCTCGTTGAACTTATCTATAGCCGAAATCAGCTTGCCATCGATTGCATCTGCAAAACCCGCAATAGCGTGAGCCTCTGGGTTATAGCTGTCTATTTCCAGAGCCCGCTGAGCGCAGTCACGAGCCTCCGCTAGCGCGGCACGCCGGTCAGCAACAAATCCATGTCGTGCTTCGACAGTGCAAATGAATCCCAAAGTACAATACGGAGCCGAGTAACCCGGGTCGAGTGCAATTGCCTGTTGTGCAAATCGGCGAGCGTCGGCCTGAGCTTCCCTAGTAATTCTGCGCGAAGCCTCCACGGCCTTTAGTTGAGCGGTCCACGCGCCTAGGTTTTTCGTGCCGGATCCTCTGAAACGAGCCATTTCTCCCGCCAAAAGTTCGACTTGTAACTCGGTTGCAATCCTAAGTGCGAGTTCATCCTGAACTTCGAATACATCTTCAATGAGGCGATCATAGCGGTCTGCCCAAATGTGCATACCGGACTTTGCATCGATTAGCTGTGCTGTGATCCTCACCCGGTTCCCGCTTTGACGGACACTTCCCTCAAGAACAAGATCGACACCCTGCTCCAGACCGACCTGTTTCACGTCAACGGAGCGACCTTTGTAGACGAATGTAGAGTTACGCGCGACGACCAGTAAATTCGGGAGTTTTGATAAAGTGGTGATGATCTCTTCGGTAATTCCATCTGCAAAAAACTCCTGATCGGGGTCAGAAGAAAGATTATCGAAAGGTAAGACGCCGATTAGCAGAGACTTTGTATGGCTAGCCGGAGTTACTCCCGGTGGGGCAGAACCTGGCGGCGACCATTGGAAAACTTCTATTGGTGACGGCGCGTTCTTAAACTGTCGCTCTCCAGCGCGATAAAATTGCTCAGCGAGGCGCTCGTCAAGGCTGCGATGGACGACATCTGAAATCAACACAGCCCCTTCGTTGGAAGCCTCTTGTAGACGTGCGGATAGATTGATGCCATCGCCGAAAATGTCATCTTCGTCGAATACGACATCTCCAAGATGCACACCCACTCGTAGTTTCAATGAGGACTGAGTTAACACCTGGCTTTGAAGATCAAGGGCGCATCGTACTGCATCAGATACCGAGTTTGTCCGTCTTCAGAGTTTTTCGGAGAGCTGAGGCGTTTTCGTAACGGAGGCTCTGGTTCGATTTCTGTTTGAGTTT
>NZ_JBXWPT010000033.1:0-15970 GCF_059612005.1 Ruegeria sp. CDSA141 | reverse complement strand
TTAACGGCTTCGATGAACCAGAAATCCTCCGTTGCTCAAACCCCAAATCTGTCCGGTAGGCGCTGACGTCAGACACTTTGGGGCTAAAGCGGCAGTCGTCACGCTTCACGAGGCCCACGACCATGGCATGGGAACAACCAAAGTTTGCACCGTGCGAAATTAACGTTGAATTCGAAATTCAGTGGTTGGCTATTGCGCCCAAGGTTTTGGGCCAAAGATGCAAATCTTTAGGCAAAATGCAAAGCTTTGGGCGCACCTACACCTGATGTAGGCGCGCGCATATCGCTGCGCGCCCAACACTGATTACATTCAGAAAATTACGGATTCTACACCCATAACCTTGCGCGAGATTTGCGCATAAGTTTGCATTTTTTGCCCATAAGTTTGCGCGGTGCGTAGAATTCGTTCAATTTATAGTAGTCCTCTCTCAGCTCAATCGACTTTAGACGCTCATCCACAATCAAGAGTGCACTCTGGTCGAAAAAATTCAACCCTAGTCAGTGGGAAACAGTTCTAAGGCAATTGTGAGAGACTTGTTGGCCAAGATAACGTCGAGCGCCTTGTCTGAGCCGATCTTATTTTCCTAGCTAGTATCGCATACTCATTATCGAGCATCCGAAAGTGACGGCGCCGAGATCGGTTGCCTGCCATTGAAGCTGAAGCTTCGGTTTGAGATCAATGCCAACTGATCAGTCGAGACGCGGATTCACTTGCGGCGCTGCGACGCATCTCGCCCGAAGCGCTGGTTGAGGTAGGACAATCGGGATGGAAGCAATAACTATTCCTACGCGGGCGATTTCGCTGTCCGCGCGCTCGTGCAGGATCCGGCGGCCAAATTCAAATCGCAGACATTAGCATTCGGGCCAAGTCGTCAGGCCTATCGATCATCACGTAGTGCCCGAATGGCACCGAAATCGCCGTCCACCCCGACTGATACTGGTATCGCTCAAAAAACGGTTGGCCAAGCCCAGGGACCCAGCCGGTGGCATAGATGTAGGTCCGCTTTACCACCTCGGCTCCGCCGCTCACCAGTTGCATCGGTTGCTCAAATGTCTTGAGTGGTTGCGCGACATTTCGGCGGTCCACCCACGCACAGTCTGCTCCATTCACCGAAAAAGCCTCCGCTGGGCCCGGCGCGACTTTACCATCGGCGGCACTATCACGAAGCCCTGCCGCGATATCCGCAGGCAAAACATCCAAGGCCGCCTGCCCATCGCCCGGTACGAGCGCATCGAGGTACACAAGTGAGCGAATGTGGTCGGGCGCTCTATCCGCCACTCCGGTGACAACCATGCCGCCATAGCTATGACCGCACAAAACAATGTCAGAGAGTTCTTCGCACGTGATTACCCCAAGGACATCCTCGATATGCATGGCCAGATCGGTTTCGTCACTAACGAGGTGAGCACGTTCACCCAACCCTGTCAGTGTCGGGGTGAAAACGTCGTGGCCGTCCCTGCGCAGAAGGGCGGCTACGCGAGCCCAACACCATCCCCCTTGCCACGCTCCGTGGACCAATACAAATGTCGCCATAACCCGCCCAACTCCGTCGATACTGCAATGACAGTAGATTCAACAGGGCCGCCTCGTCCACAGGATCGTTTGGACGTTCAGCGTCAATCCCCTGCATATACACACAGCACTCGAACCCTCCAATCAAATGGCCATACTAAAATCATAAATTACGATTTGATTATACATTATGTATGAGTATCCTCCCACATAGAGACAGCATATAGCGCGAAGCCGCAGGAGGTATTGGTGGGTCACGTTAAGTCGTTAGTCGCGATTTCGCTAACTGCATTGGTAACAATATTCCCCAACCCAAGTGTCGCAAACGAGATATCAGAGCAGATTGCTTCTCTACTCGGTGCCAAGTTGGACGTGAGTAGCACGCTACCTGACAGAAAGAGCTTGGATGCTGAAATCCTAGTGCCGCGTTTCTACGAAGAGAGGGGCTTCACTCCTGCGTGGACACGCGATGCATTGGCAGACGAACTCTTGGAGGAGTTGGATGGCGCTATAGAACAGGGCTTCAGACCGGAAGATTTTGACTTAGCGGAGCTTCAAGCCGCATTTAAGGCCGCCCAAACTGGCGATGTTTCTAATCAAGCATTGTTCGATATTCTGGCAACGGACGCTGCGGTGAAACTGGTTCATCATTTGGTGTTTGGGAAAGTCGACCCAAATGCACTGGACGACGATTGGAACTTCTCAAAACCGGTAATTCAACAAGACCCAGCCGTTGTCCTAAATCAGTTTCTTCAAGGTGAAGGTTTTAGCGCGTTAATCGAGCGCATCGATATCGACAATGCGCAGTATATGATGCTTGTCGAAGCACTGAGTAAGTATAGGGCCATTGCTTTACAGGGCGGTTGGACCAATGTTCCGGATGAAACCGTTCTTAAACCAGAGATGGTGGACCCTGCTGTCGCTAAGCTGCGCGAAAGGCTGGCGGCAGAAGGCTTCATTGAAACAAGCGGTTCTTCTGAAGATGGTGAAAACGGCATAAACACAGCTTGGGTTTACGACGATAACTTGGTGAAATTAGTCAAATCTTTTCAGAGTCGGCATGGATTAGAAGCCGATGGGGTCATTGGCGGTAAGACGTTCGCATCGCTAAACAAACCGGTGGAAGATCGAATTAACAAGCTGCGTCTCAGCTTGGAACGTGGCCGCTGGCTTATGCGGGAAGTCGACGACGAATTCGTGCTGGTGAACATTGCAGGAGCCCGCACATATTTGGTCACATCGGATGGCACGCTTTGGACCACTAGATCAATCACAGGGTCAGCCTATCGAAAGACCCCAGTGTTCCGAGACGAAATCAAGTATATGGAATTCAATCCCACCTGGACCGTTCCCGCCTCGATTTTTCGAAAAGACAAACTTTCGCGCATCCGCAAGGATCCAGCCTATCTGACACGCAACAACTATGTCGTTCGGAACAAGGATGGACAGACAATCCCCGCAAACGCTGTAAACTGGGGGGCGAAGAACCCCGGCGTGACCCTGGTTCAGCAACCGGGCCCAGACAATGCGCTGGGTTTGGTTAAGTTCATGTTTCCAAACAAATATGCTGTATACTTGCACGACACAAACGACAAAACCCTTTTTGACCGAAACGAGAGAAATCTCAGTTCCGGCTGCGTTCGCCTTGAGTATCCGTTCGAGTTCGCGAGCCTTCTGATGGAGGGAGAGCCAGATTGGAGCCGAAAGAAGATGCAGTCTATTTTGGATAGCGGAAAGACGACGCGCGTTGATCTACCTGAGCCAATGCCAGTTCTTTTGACATACTGGACAGCGTGGGTCGAAGACGGGGTCGTTCATTTCCGCGAGGACCCATACGAACGGGATGCCCGTATCCTGGCGGCTTTGGACCGATGAGCACGAAATGCGCGGCGCGCGCGAACCGAATTATGTGCCCATCTAGTCCAGCAGATTGGCGAACGCCGAATTGAACATAGAAAAAACGGCGTAGGCGACGACAGGGGGATGCATGAGGACTTGGCTGTTTAGAACAATTGGGATTGTCGTACTACTTGTGTTTGCAACAATCACACTTGTTTGGTTGCTACTTGCTGCGCCGCTATTCTCGGAGATGCGACGTGACCTAGTCGAAAAAGTCCTTTCTGAACAAATCGGACAACCGATTGTAGTCAACGACGATGTAAGTGTTGCGCTTGGACGCATTACCCGCATTTACGTCGGTGGTGTGGTTATCCCGAGCCAAACAATGCCGGAAACATCTCTTGCAGAATTGAACCTTCTGGAACTGGAATTGGATGTCGCTGCTTTGGCCAATCGACGTCTGCACTTTGACAACCTCGTCGTTGACGGTCTCCAGGCGAATTTCCTTACAGATGCTGACGGCACTACAAGTTGGCGAAAAGGCCGACCGACGCCAAAACCTGAACCCGAAAACGCCACGGAAGAAGACAATCAAGAGGCTATAACTGAGACAGGCGGGTCCAATGAGGGCGACCCAGAAGGTAGCGGGATCCTCTCATTCCTGAGCGACAAGAATGTAGCTTTCACATCCATTGGGTTGAACATTGATGATCAAACCTCTGGCTTTTCTTTCGTGTTTGACCTCCAGTCTCTCGCTCTGGAACAGGTAGAAGAAGGGCAAAGAACAAAGGTATCGGGGACCGGCTCCGTCAACGGTCAAAGTTTCGAAATCGAGGGAGACTATCCTCATAGTGCACCGTTTACGACGCGCGCCAATTTTGGCGAAATGACGGTGAGCTATGACGGCGAACCATTTTCGGAAAGCGAGGGAGGTGGCTATCGTGCTGTCTTGCAGATGGACACTGGTGAATTCGGTGACTTTCTTGAAGTCATTGGGCTGGAGCGAGTTCTGGAAGGGAATGGCCAGTTACAAGCAGAGCTTGTTTCTCAGGATGCTCTGAAAATCGAGACCTTTACGACCACCGTAAACCTTGAGGACGGACAGCAACTTACAGCAGAAGGATCGATAGAAGACCTCTACACAGCTCGGGGCGTTGATCTGCTATTCGACGCGCGGCTTTATCCTGAGGGGCAGCCGCCGAACGCAGCAAAGAGTTTCCAGGAGCTGAAGTTCACAGCCTTTGAAATGCACATGGTGGGATCCCTTGCGTCTTTCGAGTTCGAGAAGCTTCTGTTCCAAACTAACGCATTTGACCAAGGCCTGGACGTGATCGGGCCAGCCTCTATTGAACGCATTCGCCGCATGCCTGATGGTCGGCTTGCGATGCTGGGCATCGCCTTACAGGCTGGACCCGTCGAGGACCCAATTCTAAAGGCCGACGGCGAAATTCTCGACCTGCTTCAGCTTCAGGACGTGACCTTCGATGGCACACTCAACGGGCCGGCCAAGTTGATTTTGCCAAATATGGATGAAGATTTTGTCAATCAGCTCGGTGGCATAAATGCCGACTTCAGCTTGTCCAATGAAGGAGGGCCTGTTTCGCTCAACAGGTTTAATGCAACCACCTATGGCACAGATCTTTGGGCGCTTGACCTCGCGCTATCGGTCAGCGAATTGAAAGGGCTGTCAGGCCTTGATTTTGACGTGGAACTGGATGTCAGCGACGGAGCTAGTTTTCTGACTGCGCTCAAATTGCAACCTGTCGAGATTGGCGCACTTGCAGTCGATGCAGTGACGTCGAAGCAGGGCGAGGACTTCACCGCCTCAATCGAGTTTGAAGCCGGTTCGTCACACCTTCTGGCCGCTTTGGATGCAAAATTTCCCGAGGGCGCTTCTGTAATTCGCGGAAACGTTGCGAGTAAAAGGCTCGATTTAAACGATCTAAAAAACCTGACCGCTACGCTGGACCAGCTTAAAAGCTTGGTAGGCGACGCTTCAAAAGATCCTGAAACCGACGTACAGCCCTTGGTTCTACCGAAGGAAACCAACGTACAGCCCCTGGTTTTACCAAAGGAGAAAGGAAAGCCAGCCGATCTTCTGGATGTGCAGCGCGTACTGAGAGAGGCTGACGTCGAGGTACAGATCGACTTTAAGGAGATTGTTGGCCAACAAGGCGTAACTTCTGTTTCCAGCCAATTGTCTGCAAAAGAAGGGACCGTAGATTTTGGCCCGCTCCAGATGGCTTATGGCGGTGGAAACTTCAGCCTACGGGCAGTGATGGATCTGATTGACTCACCTGATTGGCTCTCCTTGTCGGGGTCAACCTCAGGATGGGAATTCGGAGAGATTCTCGATGAACTGGGTATCGGGATAGATGCATATGGGCGATTGAGTGGTGAGTTCAACGTTTCAGGCAATACCGCGTCTGGCAAAGCGTTTGTGAATTCCATGCGCGGCACTGCTTCTTTATCGATGTCACAAGGCTATGTCAGCACCAGCCTTCTGGAGTTGGCAGGGCTTGGTATTTTCCCATGGCTGTTTTCAGAGGAACTCCGTCAAGGTTACACGGACATAACATGCGTTGTGGCACCAATTAGCATCGAAGCCGGCCGGGTAAGCTCAGACTCCATCGTGGTTGAAACGGGTTCTGTTCAATTGGTGGCCAAGGGCCAAGTGGATTGGGTCAAAGATACTATTGCGATCAGGGCAGAACCTCGTCGAGTTGGCAAACCGTTATCCCGTAGCGCGTGGCCGTTTGATGTGACTGGCCAACTTTCGTCACCGAAATTCAAGTTGGATGTGGGTGGATCCAGAAACAAGGCTCCGGAAGGTGCGGATGCGATGCCAGCAGACAGGCAACCGTGCGTGCCAGACATGAATCAGCTTCAATAGTCGGTCACGACCTAGTTCTTGAGTGGTTCAGGCTGTTCTGCCTGACATGCCAAAACGGCCTCGATGGCTTTCGAAGACCCACTCAGATCAAGTTCTACTTCGGTTCCACTTTCACCAATTATCGTGACGCTTTGGCGCTTGCCGAATTCGGTTACAAACGCGGGGTTGTCGAAAAAGGCGTAACCCCCGGGGACGCCATTTTTAAAAACACCTACGGCTTCGCCTTCAAACTTTGCGTCACCGAAATCGAAGTTCACGATACCGGTTGATCCGTCCTCAATCTGAACCCAAGCCGGATTGTAGGCGGCAAAGAAACCGCCAGCCTGATTGGGTGCGACACCAATTTCAACTGTCATGTCGTCTTCGAAGGGCTTCCACGCGAGGCAGCCGTTTCCTTTCTCGAGGTCGATCAAAATTGTCCAGTCGCCAGACTCACCCCACCGCTCCATACCAGCGGCAAGAGCGCCACTCGCGAGAAGCGTTACCATTGCAGTAAATGCCCAATTGATCATCTGGAACCTCAAAACGTCCTGAAAACTATTTCATTAATCCTACCCATTGCTCTGGATCAATCAAACTAATCCGACAACCTGCAATGGAAGGGTTTAGTGGACCCAGAGTGGACGTGGTATTCTTTTACTCCGCTATATGAGCAAGCTTTCCATCCCATTCTTCGGTGGGAATCTTAGGACTTGGCGGGTCGGCCATGTAGGACGGTGTCATAATTTGCGTACCGTTCTCGTTGAACACTTCCACGATGTTTTGGTGTAGATCAGACAGAATCTTAGGCAAACTCGATCCTCGAGATGTGTATGCGTTAATTTCGTAATTGATGGCATAGTCAGCCAACTGTGTCCAAAGTACAAAAGGCTCCGGGTTTTTCTTCAAACCCTGTGTGCGATGAGCCGCCTCTATCAACATTGCCGTGATTTTTTTTGGCGGCTCCTCGTACCCGATCCCGACCGTTGTGTGAACGAGAAGGCCTCGACCATCGACTTTGCGCGAATAATTCACGACTTCTGAGTTCAACAACTGAGCGTTTGGAATACTGATCATTTCGTTTTTGATGGATTTGATAAGTGTTTCCATAAGCTTGATTTCGGTTACGTCCCCTATCTTGTCGCCAACCATTATTCGATCACCAACATTCGTGCTGCGCCGATAGATGACAAACAGACCCGCCATCATGTTCGATACAACTGTGTTAGATCCCAACGAGACCATGATACCGGCAAGAATTGTCAGGCCTTGAAACGCCCGGGAACCTGAGCCCGGAATGTATGGGTAGGCGAACACCAGTGCGATCACGATGATCAAAGCCCTGAACAGCATGTTCGTTGGCGCGATCCAGTGCGCCTCGAAATCTTTGATTTCGAATGCACCGTTCTCCAGGTTGTCAAAGAACAGATCGAGGCCGCGGATCGCAAATCGACATAAGGCTGCAATAATCACCAGCATGATCAGGTTTGGGATGTACCCAACGACAGCCAGCACAACATTTATCAATGGCTCACTAACGTACTTTAGAAGAACTTGAGCGATGGCCTGGGTTTCCGCGAAAGACAGCAAAACCAAGGACAGGTAGTAATAGAGAAAAAACAGAAACAGCACCCACATCAAAGCATGAATTGAATAAACGATGATAGACGCGATTGCCCTGCTTCGTAGGATTGACTTTGTAGCTTCCTCGACGCTTTCCGCTCTCTTTTCCAAGTTGTTTCTGACGTAGCCCAGAAACTTCTTCCGTTTGGCAAAGAAGAAGTATGACACTAGTGCAAACAGCGCCGTCCAAGCGACAGCGGCCAAGGCGCTGTCAACGCGGCCTTCGCTGGATCGCGCTTCCCGGTACTTTAAAATGGCATTTTCGATGGCCTCTGCTTGCAGCCCGGCCAGAACTTCAATGTCCATCTGTTCGTGGTCGGCGTCAGCCTGAGTGGTAATAGTGACCATATGGCCGTCGACGCGTACGAGTTGTCCAAATTCAGCCCGGGAGATTTGGATGTCGACCGTTTTGCTCTCTGATCTATCCGCGACTTGAGCAATTCTTTCTTCAATCTTTGCGGCCCTGTCCGTTGCGGGCAATGCGCTGGATCCGCGGACGACAAAAAGCTCATCCCCATCGACAATAACCGGTGCTATGAATTCGGGATCTTCTCGCTCTTGCTGCGGCAGCAGTATTTCTTCTGACTGGGCCGAGGCTACACTGCAAAGAAGCAGAAAGGACATCATCCATATTACTAATGCTCTCATGTCTTTGCTCCTTCCACTGGAATCAGGTGAACATCGCGCTGCGGGAACGGTATTGATATTCCCTCTTGGTCAAACCGCTCCTTGGCTTGTCCTGTGAGGTCCCAATAGACAGTCCAATAGTCGTCAGACTTGGACCACGGTCGACAAAAGATATTGACTGAATTGTCGCCAAGTTCACCAACAAATATTTCTGGATCAGGCGATTTCAGGCATAGTTCATGTTTTGCGACCAATTCCTTCAGAACATCGATTGCGTGAGCAGCGTTGTCTGAATACGCGATCCCAAAAACCAGATCGACGCGACGCTCATCAGATGCGCTGACATTTGTGATTACGTCACCCCAGATCTTACTATTCGGCACAATGATGATCTGGTTGTCGAAGGTTCGGATTTTTGTCGAAACGACCGACATCTCGTCAACAAAACCAGATGACCCGCCAACCTGAATATAGTCTCCGGTATCGAATGGCTTCAAAACCATGATCATCAGACCGCTGGCGAGATTGCCTAACGTTTCCTGAAGCGCAAAGCCAAGAATGAAAGACAAACCACCAAATATTGCAAACAAAGGAGTGACGTTCACACCAAACAAGGCAAGTACAACCAGAATGCCGAGAATAAAGACCGCCCAAAACACTGCGGTCGCAATGAATTTCTTAAGCATCCGTGATATTGTTGGTATCTTTTCAAGACCGCGCTCAGTTAAACGACGCACCATTTTGGCTACAAACATCATAACCCAAACAGCAGCCAAAACACCCAACCCAGCCAATAGAAGACCAGCGCCTCCCTCCCAGGAAACCAACCATTGGAGAGCGTTGTGAAATAAAGTCTGTAAATCCGTTGTTTTAAGCACGCCAGTTTTGAGCGCTAAAAGATAATCGGCATGCGGTTTCAGGTCTTCTTCGGCGGCACCCTTTAGGGCCCATTCGTTCAAGACCAGAGTGTAATTATCCAAAATTACAGTGCCAGTGTCGTTTATCAAAGAAAGCTGTGATCTCAGGTCATCTTCTTGCGCTTCGTTTCCGGCCTGAAGGCTAAGATTGATACGGGCAATTTCTTCAAGTTGGTTGCGAACATGGTCTTGCCAGGCAACAGCAATTTCTGAAAGCTCATCAGTCGTCAGCGGAACAAGCAGTATCTCCAGGTCACCGGCAGAAATTGATTTGTCGGCAACCTGAGTTAAGAGATCTTCTTGCTGTACCTCAGCAGGTTCCTGTTCACTCGCCGCGTTCTGTGCATACGCTGGAACAGCGTTTGACGTCGAAACCGCCGCAACAAAGAGCAAAATAACCAAACCGTAGATGTATCGCGCCATGACACTAAAGCTCCCACATAAAGACTGAAGAGATCATAAGGAGACCGAAAAGGTCTGCCATCAAAAATAGTTGGGGGCGACCCACTCACTTGCCGCCCCCGCCCGTTCCGGCCAAAATGAAGCCCGAACGGAAACTGCTACCCGGCATTCATCAAAGATTGACCCTCAGTCTCAGTCCCAAGACCAGCGGGTCGTTCGAGTTTGATCCGGGATTTTTCAGGTATTGCACGTCTGCCGTCAGTGCCAGATTGTCGGCCAAGTCCAAACGGTAGAAAGCTTCAAGTGTCGTTTGATTGGGCAATCCTGATGTCGTCAGGTCGGCAACAGTGGCCGCTATGCCAAGGAGATCATCATAGGGGCCAGGTCGCCACATCAAGCCTGCGTTGACTGCACGCTTGGCCAACGCACCGCCGCCATTGGACCATCCCAGCCGTCCGAAGATCATCAGTTGGTTGTCGAATGTATGGTTGGCAGAAAGTGTGGCTCCATATGTTTCCGGTACGCCAACTTGTTGGCGCGCATCCGTGTGAAACATCCCCAGATGAACGTTTGTAAGAAATCGTTTTGATTTTTCGGGCGTCCAGCCGATCTCGGCGTATTTGTAGAATTCGCTACCCCCGGAAAACCACTCAATGTCTGTGAGAGACCCATTGGCATCGCTGACCACCCCTAACGCATAAATTTGATCCGTCAGGTAGCCGCCGACCGTGACACCAAAACCGGGATCGGGGATTGGCAGCACCGGGCTAAACAGGATTGAATAGTTCGAAAAGGTCGTCCTTGGGTTCACGTAACCCAGAATGTCAGAGTAGTCGCCCGGATCGATCCGACCCGCCACCACTCCTCCTCGTCCGTTTGCGAAGGCTTGTTGCCAGTAAGCTACCGACAAGGTCGTGTTCGTGTCTCCAAACGTGACCGCAGTTGCCCCTTGATATCCAATTTGCGCAGGCAGTGCTGAGGGTGCAATGGACTGGCCCAACCGGTGTCGGTTCTCCAGAATAAAAACAAGGCTACCCGGGTTTTCACCACCCCGGTTTGCCAATTCCCACGTCCCAACCATCCTGAGCTGACCGGATGCAGATTCGTCCTGCCCGGTCAGGCTGTGAGAACTGCGTTGGTATAGCGCTTGGTAATCAAAGCTGAGCGCCAATCCGGTGTTTTCCCGAAATCGACCCAAAGCGATTTCGGTTGGATCAATGGCACGGTCCAAACCGGGCCAACGCGAATCTTCCAGCCGGCGCAACCTGTCTTGCTCCTGCTGCGCGCTGGCTGATCCCGGACCACCCAACGATACCTGGGCTGCGGCCTCCAGTTTCGCCTGAGCAGAATTTTCCTGGGCATCAGCAGCACCGCCAAATAGTGCAAAGGCGCTCAATAATGCAATGGCAAGGGTCGGTCGTGGTGGAAGATACGATCTCTGGTGCGACAAGCCTCCAATCACTTTACGTCATCCACAGCTTTGATTTCGGGAACACGTTCCAGCGCCACAGCCATGTCGGCGCTGCTCATCAATTCGATCATCTGGTAGTCATCCAACAAGCCGTCGCCGAGGCGGCTGACATAGAAGGCCTGGATAAAGCTTGGATCGTCTGGCAGTGAAACGGTGATGTAGTTCTTCCCGTTTCCAAGTCCCCAGTAATAGCTCAAAAGCTCTCCGCCGAGCGCTTCGATCCCGCCTTTCACCGAGGCTGCGCGATCCCCCGGATTGGCGATCTGCATTTCCCAAGCAGTGCTATTGGACGTGCCAATGAACAAAAACGTACGCATGCTTTCGGCGTCTTCAGCAGCGGCAATTGAACCACAGATCGCCATAAAGACGCCAAGGCTGAGATGTTTCACAGTCTTTCCTTTCAGGGAAGGTTTCTTGGCTGAAGTGTGGGGTTATCAAAGATAGACCACCCCACTTTCCTTTATTCCAGCGTATTCTTGTAGAATTTGCCGTCCTTCATGATGACACGGATGGTGTCGAAACCTTCTTCACGCGGTTCCGCGTCAAACCATTTCGGTTGGGCCCCCAAGACAGAAAGATCTTCCAGCGGGTTGCCATCGACGATCAGGATATCGGCGTAGGCTCCTTCTTGGATCACCCCCAACTGCTCCGGATAAGGATTACGTTGGCCAGTCAGCTGCGCCAGTTCGCCCGCGGTCGACGTAGCGGAGACCAGCATGGCATGATTGCCGAACCAATCAGCAAACTGGTACTTTTCGAAATCGCGATGGGCACGGCCCTGATCGAGCGTTGACAGTACTGTATCAACGTTGTGCACGACCTTGGGTTTGTATTTCTTGACAAGCGCGATGAGATCCTTGCTTTGGTCATGTGCAACCGCAAGCTTGATGCCTGCTGGCGTACCCGGTGCAAAGTTCGGGTGCTCAAACAGGATCGGTGAGAACCCGGCGGTGTTGAGGGACCAGAATATCCCTTCATCAGCCATTCGTTTCACGGTTTCTTCTGTGACCATCTGGCCGTGTTCAATGACCTTGACGCCCGCATCCAGTGCCATTTGGACAGTTTCGTCCGTGTAGGCATGCGTGAAAGCATAAGTGTCAAAAAAAGCCGCAACGTCGACCGCTGCCTTTATTTCTTCCACGCTGTATCCAACGGACCAAAGCGGGTCCAATTCCGAGGAAACTCCGCCGCCGACGGTTAGCTTGATTTGCGTGGCCCCATAGCTGAGGTTCCGGCGCGCGGCCGTTCTGATTTCGTCTACGCCGTCTGCAACGACCGCGAGATTGAGTTCTTCCACCTGTGCGACGGGGCCACCTTCAGCCCGGGCACGAGGGCTGCGCCAGTCCGTGTGACCAGATTGTGGACCGATGCACGCACCGCTCGGGTAAATCCGTGGCCCGACAAGAATATCCTGATCGATCAGCTTTTTCATCGCATCGCCTTGGCCACAGGCATCGCGAACCGTTGTGTACCCATCCATAAGGTAATCACGCGCGTTTGCGACTGCCATCGCGCCGACGCCGTCCCAATTCGCATATTCCGCGCCGCCAAAGCTTGTGAACAGACCGGTTAGGTTCAGGTGGACGTGGCTGTCGATCAGCCCCGGCATCAATGTGCGACCACCTCCATCCACAACCGTCGCGCCAGGGGCGTCGATGGCCTCGGTGGACACTTCTTTGATCAAGTTGCCTTCAACCAAAACGCTGGCGTTCTCGATCCGCGCCTCATTTACTCCGTCAAAGACATGGACGTTGGTGAACAGGGTTTGTGGCAGGGTGTCCTGCGCAAACGCGGCAGTGGCCGTGAAAAAAACCAGGCTCGCGACGGCACCCGTCTTTGTCGAAATATTCATGTCCTTCTCTCCCTTAAAATTTAGTGCGCGGGGTGCCGAGGTAAGTTCACCCCACGCGACACTCAGTCGAGTGTGTTCTTGTAGATCACGCCATCCTTCATGATGATCTTCAGATTGGTGTCGGGATCGGATAGCAGCAGGATGTCCTCCAGCGGGTTCCCGTCGACCAATAGAAGATCGGCGTATGCACCCACTTCGACCACACCCAACGGGCCGTCCTGATAAGGATTGTTCAAACCAGTAAGACGGTTCATGCGTGCGCCGTTTGAAGTTGCGATGCGCAATATGTCGAAAGGTGTGAAATTCGCTTCAAGCAGGTATTTGAACTCGTCGCTCATCTTCTTGTCCTGCTCTAGCGTTTGGTCCCAGTTGTTGATGAGGTCAGTGCCCAGGGTATAGAGGTCGATCATGCCTGGCGTGGTTTGAATTACTTCAATCATGTTGGCCGCGGCATCCCGCACCGTCTTCCACTTCGCAAACGACGCTGGTGTGTAAAATGCTTCGGCCTGCTCGGTGGAGACCGAGTAGACCGGAGCCACGGCGGTCGCAAACATGATCTGTTTTTGAACCATGACCTCGGCCACTTCCGGAGTCAGAAACGGGATGTGTTCGACGGTCTTCGCGCCATTGTCGATACAGTTTCGGATCGCCTGTTCAGTGAACACATGGCAGGTCACATATGTGCCCCACTGTTCGGCGGTTTTGACTGCCATCTGGATTTCATCGGCTTGGTACTGAAGCGAATGCAGGGGGTCGAACTCGGACGTAACACCGCCGCTGACCATAATTTTGATCTGGGTTGCCCCGCGGCGCAGGTTCTCGCGTACGGCCATCCGGATCTGATCCGGCCCATCGGCTATAAAGCTCATTTCACTTTCGACCCAATGTGATGGTCCTTGCCCAGACAGTGTGGGATGCCGGTCGTTCAGTTTACGGAAGTCCGCGTGCCCGGATGTCTGGGTGATGAAGGCTTCAGAGGAGTAAATGCGCGGCCCGGGAAACATGCCGGAATCTATAATGCGAGCGATGGATTTTGCTGGTCCGCCTAGGTCCCGGACAGTGGTGAACCCATTCATCAGGATGCGTTCAGACCGAATTGTCGCGACGCCGCCAAGATGAAAGGGTGTGATATTCTGGCGCAAACCATCGCTGAGAGGGTTGAACACGGTAAGATGCACGTGTTGATCATGCATTCCGGGCATCAGTGTGCGCCCACCGCCCTCGATGATTTGCGCATTGGCAACGACAAGCGGCTCAGTCGAAACCTCGGCGATCAGGTTATCGACGACCAAAACGTTTGCGTTCTCGATCCGCGCCTCGTTCACCCCGTCAAAGACATGAACATTTGTGAAAAGGACCGGGAAACTTTCTTCCTGTGAAGCGGCATGAGTTGGAAATAGATAGCTCGCAGCCAGTACTGCGGGCACAAGTATGCGCATCAGACATCCGTTCATCAGGGCTCCTATCATCAAGAATCGTAAAAGGCGCAATTAGGAGTCATTATAGAATTCGAATAACTTGATGCCTGACAGATTACCGGTTCGAGAAAAATAGTTTTGGGAAATTGCAAGGTTTCATAATTTTATTGTGGGAATTTCCTACACTCGGGAATATTGCGAATTTCTGGAGAAGAGATGACAAGAAGACTTGGTAATAACACGGATCAGTCGCTGCCACTCGTCAGGGCTTCAGTTGCGGGTCCGGTTGTCGCAGCGCTTCGCAGCGTGGGGGTAGAACCCGCGTTTGTTCTTGATCCTCTGGGGTTGAACGAAGCGCAGGTAATGGACCCGAAGAATTTCCTACGCCACGATACCGTCTACCAGATCTATCAGGCCGTGGCAGAAGCCACTTCACCGGATTTTTGCGCACGGGTCGGGCAATCCGTCGATCTTGTCAAATTTCTCCCGCTTGGCGATATGCTGGCAGAAGCCCTTACATTGGGAGACTTTTTTACCAGGTTCACACAAGCGGTTTCCAAAGAATCCAATGCCGTTACGCAATCCCTCTTTGTCGAAGGAGAGCACGCGTATTTCAGTGCCAAAAGGAACTTCCAAATTTCGGTTTCTCCCAGCCAAACCGATGCGTTTCTGACGAGTATTTGGATATCCCTGTTGCACCGTGTCCTGGATTTCAGGTGGGACCCCAACCAGGTCATTCTTCGCGTCAGTGACCCGGATGCGCTGCCCGGTCAGTTTCACGGCGTTCGGGCTATCAAGTGCAATCCTCAAGGTTTTTCGATCAGGTTTCCCTCCAGCTGGTTAAATTACAGATTACGACCAGAGGCACTGGAGAACCCGCCGGACTACAGGGTTATGGATGAGGATCTGGCCGCCCCGCAGGATTTCCTTGCGGGACTGGAAGGCCTGATCAGGGTCCATCTTGCGGATTCAGGATTTGGTGTGGATGAGCTTGCGGACCTTTGCGGTTTTCATCAGGAAACACTGAACAACCGGCTGAAACCTTACGGTCAAACGTCATCCCAAGTGATCGCGCGCATTAAGCAGGAAGAAGCCGAACGCCTGCTAGCAAAAGACAATAAATCCGTTGGCGAGACAGCGCAAAGGCTTGGCTATGCCGACCCAACCGCCTTCTCCAGAGCATTTCGTAAATGGACGGGCGTATCTCCGGCAGCCTACAAGAAATCAAATCGGAAGGACTAGCATTGCTCCTGAACATCGCCATCGGTCTTCTATCTGCATTTTTTCTCTTTGCTTCATCCATTAAGATTTTTGGGTGGCAAAAGAAGGTCTTTGAAATCCAGTTGGGCATGTTCGAAAGCTGTCTGACGTCAGCGCCTACCGGACAGATTTGGGGTTTGAGCAACGGAGGATTTCTGGTTCATCGAAGCCGTTAAG
>NZ_JBXWPT010000032.1:0-17618 GCF_059612005.1 Ruegeria sp. CDSA141 | reverse complement strand
ACCAGTAAAATATCAAGAACTTAGCGCTCCAAGGGGCGCTCCTTGCGCTTGGGGCATCCGCATCCGGCGCTGCAACGCTTACTCCAAAACGGCTTCACCGTCAGTGCTGTCAGCACCGTCAGCCAAAAGAAATTAAGACAATAATCGATCTCCCGGATGAATTGCTTAACGTCTTCACATCGTCAGGCTCATGACCTGAAGGTCAGAGGGTCAAATCTTACTCCCGAAACCAGGTCGAATAATCTCAACACAGCCCGATTTAGAGTAGACATCATAAACGTTACCGGAGCGAATTGCGCTCTCGCCCGCGTGGGCCTGAAACTATCATCCCGATGGATCACAGGCCAATCATGCACTAACAATCTACTTGGACCTGTCTGATGAGGTTGCGCGGGAAGAATTGGAACCTTGGGAGAGAAGTGTGGGATACATTGTCAAAGGTGTTTTAATTTGTTGCGCTATCGCGCTTGTTTCTGTTTTTGCGGCCTGGCTTCTCCTGTCTTCCGCGTTGTTTTCTTCTGTCAGAACAGCTTTCGTTGAAAACCTGGTCAGCAAGAAACTTGGTCAGGACGTTAGAATAAAAGATGAAGTACGTCTCGGCCTTGGTCGGCAGTTGCAGATATCAGCGGCAGGGCTGGTACTACCCGGTTCGCCGAAAACAGGTGCGAAGCTGGCGGCAATCGACAAACTTGAATTTGACATTTCCGCGCGTGACCTTTGGAACAATAAGCTTTCGCTAAGTGGCCTTTCCGTCTCGGGTCTTCACCTGAACCTGATCACAGACAAAGATGGCGTTGGAAACTGGCGGTCCATTTCTCAAGCGGATGCTGCAGCCGGGAAAACCGCAAAGTCTCGGCCTCTACCTGTTGTCGGAATGCTGACGGACCGCAAAGTTGACCTGACGGATATCAGAATTTTTTATCAGAACGAATTGAACGGGCTTGAACTGGACCTGCAGCTTCCTGAACTGCTTTTGAAACGCAACGATCAAACCAACACTGCTACTGCGGTAGGAACCGGTTCGTTAAACGGAGAGGGGTTTGATCTGAGTGGGACGTTCCCAGCGGCAGATCCGTTTCAGGTATCGGTGGACTTTGAACAAGTCTCGATTGTTGCCGAAGAGGTCCCTCAGGAAAACGGGCTACAGGTGAGGACGACCATGGAGATTGCGGAACTTGGCCAGCTCCTCGACATCCTGAAGCTCAATCGTGTTTTGGAAGGTACAGGGAGTATTGGTGCAACAGTCCAAACGGCTGACGGCATAGCCCGGATCGATGATCTGACCGTGCTGGCGGAGTTGGATGGAGGTCAAAGCGTCTCGCTGACGGGGAAAATCGGAGAGTTGGGGAACCCGGAAGATGTATCGCTGACGACCCGTATTCGGTTGTTCCCGGAAAACTCTGAGCCAGCCCCCGCCGTATCACGATATGATCTCAAACTTGTCGCGGTTGATATGGTTATGGACAGTGTTCCTGGGCAGGTTCCTCAGCGACAAATGGTAATTCAGACCAACGGGTTCACATTGGATACCTCAGGCGAAGGCCCGCCCCCAATCAAGTTTTCCGAGCTTTCCCGAACACCCGAAGGCGCCTTGCGTGTCGGGAGCATCAACTTGAGAATTGGGAACCCAGCTGATCCGTTTATCATTTTGAACGGGTCGGTCGATGACGCGCTGAAGCTGCAAGGCATATCAGCTGAAGGTCTGATGGATATTCCGGCAAGAAGCCTGATCTCACCAGAGCTGTTAGGGCCGGACGACCGGCTTGGCAGGTTTTCCGGCGACTTTCATTTGAGCGGCGGTATCAATCAGCTTTCGCTGACGAATTTGGATGGTCAGACGAGTGAAACTGATGTCTGGGCTATTGGGGTACATGGTTCTGTCAAGAATGTGCTCAAATTCGAGGACCTGGATCTGGCAATTGATGTCGAAGTCCCATCCGGAGCGGATCTGTTGGAGGCACTGTCACTTGAACGAGTGGAAACCGGGCAAGCTCGCTTTGAAATAGGGTTGGTTAGCCAAGGCACCGATTGGAACGCAAATGCCAAAGTCGGGGTTGCCGACTCTGTCCTGCAAATTGCAGCCGATCTTGATGATGCAACAAGCGACCCTGTATTGCGGGGTACCATTGAAAGTGACCTGATAAAGATAGATCAGATACGAACCATCGTTCAGGCGGTCGCACAGTTGAGGAAGTTAGGCGGTTCAGAGCCGAGCGAAGAAGACGCCAATAAAGAAGCCAGTGACACTGGCCCGCTAAGAGATGTGACGCTTAAACCTATCGGTCGTTCGATTCTGTTGTCCGGTATGGATATGGATGTTGATATTGATCTTCGGCACATAGAAGGGGCCAAAGGCATCAGCAGTTTGCAAAGCGAACTGACGCTCAACGAAAATGAGTTCAAGGCCGGGCCTTTGAAGTTTGAATACGGAGGCGCTCATTTCGATGTCAGCGGGCAAATGGATCTGTCGGACGAAGCGCATCTGCTTACGTTGACCGGCAAGGCAGGCGGTTGGCAACTGGATGATATTCTTCACAGTCTGAACTTCAAAAAGGGCGCCAGCGGTACGATCTACGCAGATTTTTCGGTGACCGGAGAAACCGATTCACCCAAACACTTTGCCAACACCATGAGCGGCAGCGCCACAGTTTCAATGCGCGATGGCTCGATCGAAACCCAGCTTCTTGATCTGGCAGGGCTAGGGGTCTTGCCGTGGGTGTTTACCAAGGAAAAACAGAAAGTTGCTCCAATCGTATGCTTGCGCGCACCGATCAGTATTTCCAATGGGAATATTTCGACGAAACGAACCACTATGGAAACAGATCATGTCCAGGTTGTTGTCTTCGGCGATGTTAATGTGGCTGGTAAAGCCCTGGACTTGAATCTGCAGCCCCGAAAGATCGGCGAACCTCTTTCGAAGAGCCCCTGGCCAGTGACTTTAAGGGGGCCTCTATCCGAGCCGAAAATCAAGGTCAAAGATGGGCCGAAACGGCTGAAACGATCTGACGGTGCGGACAAAATGCCTGCAAAAAGGAAACTCTGTGTTCCGGATATCTTGCAATTGCAATAGCGGCGGAGGTGGTTGGTTCCTAAACAAATCCGGAACTCGGGAAGGATGACAATGTGTCCGAAAGAAGTTCTCTGCTTCGGGCACGGAGAGTGGACTTCAGGGCAAACTCTGCAAGAAGTCCGACATCCCTTGGGTCAGGATGCATTGCTTCAAAAAAGACCAGGAACTGTTGATCGCGTCCAACAAGTGCACCGCTCGCCAGTATTCGGCAACAGGTCCTCAGAATCTCAACGAAAGACAGGACATACCACCATCCAGCTTTGCACAATCGGTGTTGTCAATTTCAACGACCTCAAAGCCTTCGCGGCCCAGCATCTCTGCGGTGCGAGGGAATCCAGCTGCCATCAGTACCAGATTGTTGAACCGGATCGCGTTGGCAGCTGCCTCTTCACCGTCTGCAACATGCAGCACCCGGTAACCTTCAAAGCAGCCCGAAGCGTCCAATCGCCGGGTCGCAAGGATTGTCTCAGCATCCATAAGCGAGCAATCCGTTTTAAAGTGTAAAACCCCCTCGGGCGTGAACACTTCCCGCAGTTTGCACCCCCATTCAGAGGTGATTTTCGCCAGTTCCACGACACCTTCTGCGTCAGTGCGATCCGACCGGCCCACCAGAATTTCACGCCCGGTTACCAGGATGTCTCCACCTTCGATATGGCCGGGACCTTTGATTTCCATGATCGTTTCGTAGCAGGCACGCAGTGTCGGGGCCATTTCGGCCACTTCCCCCATCCGCGAAGGTGCGCCAGGCCGCATCAGCACAGCACCCTGCGGCAGGCAAAGGGCCGTGTCTTCAACAAACTGCGCGTCAGGAAACGCATCCAGGGGTTCAAGCTCGATCACCTGCGCCCCGGTGCTTTTCAGTGCTGCCACATATGCCTTATGCGCGGCTATCATCCCGCCGAAATCCGGGTTTCCGATATCTTCTGCTCGCAATCCGTCAGCTATGGTCGGAGCCGGGCGTCGGGTGATGGCGCGGGAAAACTCAAAACTTGGGTCTGGCATTTTTCAATCTTTCTGAGGTTCGAATTTCGGAGCGGTGATTTCGATCATCGCCGGTCCGCCCAGGGCGGCAGATTCGCGCAACGCTTGCGCGACGGCCTGCGGTTCTGCGGGAGCCGTGGTGAATGAAAGGCCAAATGACTTGGCCGTTGCTGCAAAATCGGGGGGCGAGGGGTTACATCCTATGACCGTCACACCTGCATCCTGCATCGATGTGGCAATTTCACCGTATCCGTGATTGTTCCAGATCACGAAAGTGACCGACAGGTTTTCGTCTGCTGCGGCCATTGCTTCAGGCAGTGAAAACTGCGCACCTCCATCGCCGACGATACATATTACCCGCACCGTCGGATCGGCGATCGACGCGCCGATGGCTGCGGGTATGCCATAGCCGAGCGCACCATATCCCGTTGCCGCATTGAACCAGCCACCTGCCCGGTCGTGGTCGTAGTAAAGATTGCCCGCATAAATGGGCTGGGTGGAATCCCCGACCATCAGAGCATTCGGAGACGCGGAGCGCATTGCATTCAGTATTTCTACCTGATGGCGATAATTCGGGCCGATCTCCTGCCAGGCCGCGTCGCGCGTTTTTCTGGCACGTTCCGCTCCGTCGCTTTGTTTTGCCTCTTGCGGCAAAGCCTCGACCAGAGCGGGCAAAACCAGGTCGACGTCACCTTGAATGGCAACCGCTGCCTCATGCCGTGACAGTTGATCGCTGCACCGATCAACCCGTATCAGGCCTGACATTTCCGCAAATTGACCGGTGGCATACATGTCATAGTCGGTTGGCCCAAGCTCGGTTCCCAAGGCCAGAACGCAATCGGCGCTTTCTATCAACGCGCGCACCGCCTTCAAGCTGGGGCTGGCCGGAACGGTCAGAATATGCCCGTGCATCAGGCCGCGTGCATTGACGGTTTGCACAACGGGGGCATCCAGGGCTTCGGCCAGTGCTTGCAACCCGGCCTCAGCACGTTTCGCCCCGCCGCCTGCCAGAATGACGACTTTCTTTGCTTCAGCCAGTTGTTTGGCGGCATGTGTGATCAATACCGGGTTGACCGGAGACTCTGGATCGATCGATTCAACTGGTGTTTCCTGATATTCCAACGCTGCGATATCCAGCGGAACCTCTATATGCACCGGACCGGGGCGACCGTTGGTGAGGTTGTGAAAAACACGCGCCAAGACCGGGTCCAGAGCGTTTCTGTCGGAGACTTGTTCGGACGCCAGTGCAACCGTTTTGGCCAGCCAAAGTTGATCGGGCAACTCATGCAGGTGCCCTAAGCTTTTACCAAGAGACGCAGTTTTGTTGACACCGGATACCACCAGCATCGGTATTGAATCGCCTCGCGCCTGCGCCATCGGCGTCAGCGTATTGGTCAATCCGGGGCCGGTGATCACAAAGGCTACTCCCGGCTTGCCCGACGCACGTGCATAGCCATCAGCCATGAAACCTGCGCCCTGTTCGTGTCTGGGTGTAATGTGCCGGATGCCCGAGGCAGCAAGACCTCGGTACAGCTCAACCGTGTGAACGCCTGGTATTCCAAAGACGCAGGTCACATCCCTTTGGCGAAGCTTGGCAACCAGAGCCTCGCCAATTGTCATTCTGCTCATGCGACCTCACGTGATTTGCTGTTGGCGTGATCGATGATACGAGAGACCGCAGTGCCAAAGTCGGTGTCACTGATCGTCAGGGCGACCCGCACCCAGTCCTTCAGGCTGTCCCCAAAGGCGGATCCCGGCATGACGGCCACCCCGGCCTGTAGCAGATCCCAGGCATACGCTTCGCCATCCAGCCCAGTGGCGGAAACGTTGATGAGTGCGAACATTCCCGCTTCGGGCCGGTGGACAGTCAGATCTGTTTCCGCTTCAAGGCGATCGGCCAGCAGGGTGGCGCGGCCAGAAAAGCGGGCGGCCATGCCGGGGGCAACCTCGGACCCGTCGCGGATCGCTTTTTCGGTCATGTCCGCGATGAAAGGCTGGTTGCCAAAAAGCATGGTCTCGGAATAGGGCAACAGCGCTTCGCAGAACGCGGCGGGCCCTACACACCAGCCACTGCGGAACCCAGGAGCGGCATGAGATTTCGAGATGGATGATACGCCAATGACACGATCCGCCAGTTCCGGATCCGCCAATGGTGAAACAAATCGGGCACCGTCAAAGATCAATTCTTCATAGACTTCGTCCGAGATGATCCACAAGTCATGCGCAATAGCGAGCTGCCCGATCTTGGCAACATCTGCGGCGGTCAGGATCGCGCCCGTCGGGTTATGTGGCGTAGTCAGGAGAATGGCGCGGCTGCACGGAGTGATGCGGGCCGCGATATCTTCGGCCTGCATACGAAACCCGTGCTCTGGCCGCAGCGGTACGGGTACCATCTCGGCCCCGGATGCGCGAACGACACCTTCATAGGTCGCGTACATCGGATCGCCGACCAGAACTTCGTCACCGGCCTCTGCGACCCCGGCCATGGCTGCAAACAGGGCGGTCTGCGTTCCAGGAAAGCATAGAAAGTTCTCAGGCTCGAATGCCCGCCCGCGAGAGGCGGAATAGCGTGCAGCCAGCGCGTCAAGCAGACCGGCTTCTCCGCGCCCATTGGAATACCCTGTCCGCTGCGCCCGCAATGAGGTAACGGTGGTTTCGACCAATGCGTCCGGCACGGGCACGTCCGGTTCTCCAATCGTCATTTCGACGATATCCGCTCCGGCTTTGATAAGGTCGCGCGCTTTCAGGTGCACGCCCCACTTTGCGCCACCCAAGCCCGCCAACCGTTCTGTCACCGATGTGATCTTCATGACTGCTCCGCCTCTTTGGTCAATGGAATCCCGACGATGGCGCTGACAGAATCCAAACCGATCTGCGCCAGTTGGCCTTCGGAAAAAGCATCCGGAAGCGCACCCCCTTCAAGCCACAGGCCGTCGATCACCGCGTTGCAGGCAATGGCCAGTTGCATTGCTTCTGACGCTGCGACCGAGCGCCCTGTTTCCTGCAATGCGGCGACGATCAGCTTCTCGAGGTGATCCCGGAAATAGTTGTAGGTTTGCTGGTGAATGCGCTGCATTTTCGGGTCGTGCTGCACCTTGTTCAGGAAGCCTGCCCACAAGGCCACAGCGCTTGGATCGACGATTGGTGGTCGCAGTGACGCGTCGACGAAGTTGGTCAGCCGAGACACCGCGCTTCCCTTTCCTGACGAAGCAGCTGTCTGGTCTGTCAGCGTATTCATGTGGTGCTCATACGCCGCCTGAACCAGATCTTCCTTGGATGAGAAATAGTGCCGGATCAGCCCTTGGGTCACGTTCGCGCGGGCTGCGATCTCACGCACTGTGGCGCCCCGAACGCCCATCTCGGCGATCAGGTCCAAAGTCGCCAGAATCAGCGCCTCGCGGCGAAACTTGGCAGACTCACGTTTAAATTTGCGGCTGTCGTCCTGCACGTCAGTGTCATCCATGGCATGGAGTTATTATACACTTGCATAATTGCGAGATTCGGGGCTTACTGCAAGCTGAAATCAGAAGATTCTTGGATATGGACACAGCCAAAGCAGTTTCACCCGCACCCGAAGCAATCACGCCCGACGAGGCGATAAAGGTTGAGGACTTGCATAAATCCTTCGGTACGCTGGAGGTTCTGAAGGGCGTCTCTCTGACTGCAAACAAGGGGGATGTTGTTGCCATTATCGGGGGATCGGGCTCTGGAAAATCCACCATGCTGCGCTGCATCAACTTTTTGGAAACACCGAGTTCAGGAAAGATCAACATTGGCGGCGAACTGGTTGAAATGCACGCGGATGGCAGCCCCTCCAACCGCCGTCAGATCGAACGCATCCGCACGCGGCTGGCCATGGTCTTCCAGCAGTTCAATCTGTGGACACACCGTACGCTTTTGGAAAACGTGATCGAAGTGCCCGTGCATGTCCTCAAGGTGCCGAAGGCAGAGGCTATCGCGCGGGCGCATGAACTGCTGAAGAGGGTGGGCCTCGGCGACAAGGCCGACACCTATCCGGCCTATCTTTCGGGTGGTCAGCAACAGCGCGCCGCCATCGCGCGGGCGCTTGCCGTCGATCCTTCGGTGATGCTTTTCGATGAACCCACGTCAGCGCTTGATCCCGAGCTTGTAGGCGAAGTTCTGACCGTGATCCGCGATCTTGCCGCCGAAGGGCGCACAATGCTGCTTGTCACCCATGAAATGAAATTCGCACGCGAAGTCGCAGACCACGTTGTCTATCTCTTCGAGGGCCGCATCGAAGAGCAGGGCCCACCTGCCGAGGTCTTCGGAAACCCGAAATCAGAGCGCCTGAAGCAGTTCCTCAGCTCGGTCGCCTGATCCGGAAAAACAACACATAATGAACCAAAAGGGAGTACCAAAATGAACGTCAAGAAACTGCTCGTGTCCGGCCTTGCCGCCGCTGTCCTTTCGGCTGGTGTCGCCAGCGCCGAAGAGGTCAAGATCGGCATCGCGGCCGAACCTTATCCGCCCTTCGCGTCGCTGGACAGTTCAGGCAACTGGGTCGGTTGGGAGATCGATGTCATCAATGCGGTCTGTGCCGCTGCGGAACTTGACTGTGTCATCACGCCGGTCGCCTGGGACGGTATCATCCCGTCGCTGACCGGACAGCAGATCGACGCCATCATGGCGTCGATGTCGATCACCGAGGAGCGGCTGAAAACCATTGATTTCAGTGATCCTTACTACAACACACCTGCCGTAATCGTCGCGGACAAATCGATGGATATCGAAGCGACCCCAGAGTCGCTGGCCGGTAAGGTTGTCGGCGTTCAGGCGTCGACCATCCATCAGGCTTATGCACAGGAATATTTCAAGGATTCCGAACTGCGGGTTTATCAGACTCAGGATGAGGCCAACCAGGATCTTTTCGCAGGTCGTATTGACGCCACTCAGGCCGACAGTATCGCCATGGCGGACTTCGTGAACTCGGATGCCGGGGCATGCTGTGGAATCAAAGGCGCCGTCGCAGATGATCCGGCTATCTTGGGACGAGGCGTTGGCGCCGGTGTTCGCAAGGGGGATGATGAGTTGCTTGCGGCGCTGAACAAGGGCATCGCGGCAATTCTTGCCGATGGAACGCACGAGAAGATCACCTCGAACTATTTCTCAGCCAGCATCTACTAAGCGGCTGCTGTGACCGGACTGTTGGAATCGCTTGGATTGGCGCAGAGCGCAGAGCTACTGTCGCTGTCGCCACCGGGTTGGGGGGGCAATCTGCTGCGCGGATTGTCCCACTCATTGCAGATCGCTTTTGGTGCATATGCGCTCGGCCTCGTGATCGGATTGTTCGGAGCCTATGGCAAACTATACGGCGGGAAGGTCACGCGCGATCTTCTTGCCATTTACACGACCGTAATCCGGGCCGTGCCGGAACTGGTCCTGATCCTGATCCTGTATTACGTGGGATCTGACATCATCAACAAAATCTCCGCTGCAATGGGTGGAGGACGGGTCGAGGTCAATGGCGTCGCCGCGGGCATTTGGGTTCTCGGCGTTGTTCAGGGCGCATATGCAACCGAGATTCTGCGCGGAGCCATTCAGGCGGTTCCACCCGGACAGATCGAGGCGGCCAAATCCTACGGGATGCCCGCCTTCATGACCATGCGGCGTGTCACAATCCCCGCCATGATGGGCTTTGCAGTACCCGGTCTGGCCAACTTGTGGCTGATCGCCACCAAGGACACTGCACTGCTCGCGGTCGTCGGGTTCAACGAACTGACACTGGAAACCCGGCAGGCCGCCAGCAGCACCCGGGCCTATTTTACCTTCTTTCTGGCAGCGGGTTTTCTCTACCTCATGGTCACCCTCTTTTCTGGTGGTATCTTCGCGCGGATCGAGAAATGGGCGCGTCGCGGTCAACCTTCTCTGAAAGGTGGTGGCAGATGATCGATCTCAGATCTTTGATGCAACCCCATCGTATCGTGATGATGTTGGTCTTTGCCGGGATCGTGATTTGGTGTGCGATGGCGTTGCGGTGGGACTGGTTGCCGAAATACGCTCCGCTTGCATTGCAGGGAATCTGGACCACACTCTGGCTACTAGTTGTCACCGTCGTTCTCGGATTTCTGCTGGCTGTACCACTCGGGTTGGCCCAGGCCGTTGGGCCCTGGTACCTTGCGGCACCTGCCAAGACGTTCTGCACCATCATTCGGGGCACACCTCTGCTTTTGCAGCTTTGGTTGCTGTATTATGGCCTCGGCTCACTGTTCCCTCAATTCCCATGGATACGATCGTCCGAACTTTGGCCGTATCTACGTCAGGCCTGGCCTTATGCGGTGCTGGCCTTAACGCTTTCTTATGCGGGCTACGAAGGTGAGGTAATGCGCGGAGCCTTCAAAGGTGTCGCCAAAGGTCAGCTGGAGGCGGCCAAGTCGTTTGGAATGCCAAGGCTGACGATGTTCCGCCGCATCTGGTTGCCGCAGGCAATCCGCAACGTTCTGCCGACCCTGGGTGGTGAAACCATCCTCCAGTTAAAGGCTACGCCCTTGGTTGCCACGATTACGGTGGTTGATATCTACGCGGTGTCATCCCGGGTGCGGTCCGATACGTTTATCGTTTATGAGCCGCTCATCCTGCTAGCCGTATTCTACATTCTCGTTGCAGGTTTTATTGCTTTGGGGTTCCATTGGCTGGAAGTGAAGGTGCTGGGAACAGGAAACCGCAATCGGTCTGCCGGATAGTACAAGCCAGAAGTGAAGCGAAACCCGCTGCCGTATTCCCGATGCAGCCCTTGCGTGGAGTTTACTGGCAACTCTGGGCTGGTGCCTGACGTTCTCGTCTATTGTACAAAGAGGTACAACACCAAGCCGCAATCGATTGGTCGGCGCAGTGGCGGATGCCACGAACTATCGCGATCCTTGCAAGCTTTCCAGCCCTCATCGCGTGCCACTCGCCTGGAAACAAAGGCCGGGCGATTTCACGAGCGGCTGCACATTTTCCTGAAACCGTGCAACCGGCGGGTTCGGCAACAGGTCAAGTTCATCGATCCCGGCTCCAAGTCTATTGGGGCGCGAAATTTGAGGCGCGTATTCAGCGCAGGCCAGACTGAACTTATTGCGGCAAGACCGTATTCAGATTTGAACTGACGACCGACATTTTGGTGGTGAAACGCCTTTGGTCGCGCGAATGGGCAGGACCTGCACTGAACGCGGGTCTTCCCAAGCCACGAATTGGTCATGCCCCTTGGCTCTGTTTGCAATTCTGCATGACGCTTAGATCGCCAGGTACTCCTCACGAAGACCGGTGTCTTCAAGCACTTCTTGCGCCGTTCCGTCAAATACGATGGTCCCGGTGTCAAGGATGATCGCGCGGTCCGCCAACTCCAGAGCGCGAACAGCGTTCTGTTCAACGATGATCGTGGTCATACCCTGTTGTTTGACGTGTATGAGGGTTTTTTCGATTTCGTCGACGATGACAGGCGCCAAACCTTCATACGGTTCATCCAAAAGCAGCACTTTGATGTCCCTGGCAAGAGCTCTGGCGATCGACAGCATCTGTTGTTCGCCACCTGACAGTGTAATCCCTTCCTGCTTCCTGCGTTCTCCGAGACGCGGGAACAACTCGTACAGCCGTTCGAGAGACCATCCGATCGGAGGCGCAATCTGTGCGAGCTGCAGGTTTTCTTCAACTGTCAGGCCGGGAATGATGCGCCTGTCTTCAGGTACAAGACCAAGGCCCACTGCCGCCGCTTCATAGCTTGTCATGTTGTGCAGCGGCTTGTGGTCCAACCAGATTTCGCCATGTCTAACTTCTGGATCTCCAACTCTCGCAATCGAACGCAGCGTCGAGGTTTTGCCCGCGCCGTTGCGTCCAAGAAGAGCAAGAATCTCGCCTTCATGTACGTTGAAGCTGACGCCCTGCACGATGTAGCTTTCTCCGTAATAGGAGTGCATATCCCAAACGGAAAGAAACGCAGGGGCGGTGCTGGCCAGATTGGCGTTTTTCGAAAAGTCAGGTTTCTCGTTCATAGCTTTTCCTTACGCCGCCTCGCCCAGATAGGCTTCACGAACCTTGGGATGTCCACGGATTTTTTCTGGAGTATCTTCGACCAGCGGCGTCCCTTGCGCCAGAACTGTGATGCGTTCCGCAAGGCTGAAGACCACATGCATGTCATGCTCGATAATGGCGATGGTTATGTCGCGCTCATCCTTGATCTGTTTTAGCAGATCAATGGTGTTGTTGGTGTCCGCCCGCGCCATGCCCGCTGTAGGTTCGTCCAGCAGCAACAACCGCGGGTTCTGACTGAGGCACATGCCAATCTCAAGCCGCCGCTTGTCGCCGCGCGACAGCGAGGCCGCGTGCATCTCACGCTTGTCGGCCATGTTCATCTCTTCCAGCATCGCTTCGGCCTGTTCGACAACAGCCTTTTCGTTGGCGATGGTCTCATAAGCATGCATCCGGAACGCCCCATCCCGCATGGCGAAAATCGGAATCAACATGTTCTCCATCACCGTCAGTTCACCAAAAATCTCTGGTGTTTGAAACACGCGGCTTATGCCCATCTGGTTGATCTGGAAGGGTTCAAGCCCCAAGACCGAGGCGTTGTCGAACAACACGGACCCGGTGTCAGGCATGAGCTTGCCGACCAGACAATTCAGCAAGGTCGACTTGCCCGCCCCATTGGGCCCGATGATCGCGTGAACCGAATTCTCCTCGACGCTGAGATTCACATCCGTGAGTGCCTTGAGACCGCCGAAGCGCTTGCTGACGTCTTTGACTCTTAGAATTGCCATGGCTCGCCCCTTATTCCGCCGGTTCCGTTTTGCCCGACGTCGCGTCGTCGGATTTCGATTTCTTGCGCTTGACCCGGTTGAGCAAACGTTGACCTCCTTCGACCAGACCACCCGGCAAGTAGATAACGACAAGCATGAAAAGAATGCCCAGCGTCAGATGCCAGCCTTTTCCGATGAACGGATGGATCACAAACACAATCGCGTCCTCCAACCCGTCAGGCAGGAAAGCAAACCAACTGTGCAATACGTTGTCGTTGATTTTCGAGAAGATGTTCTCGAAATATTTGATGAAGCCTGCACCCAGCACCGGACCTATCAAGGTTCCTGTGCCGCCCAGGATCGTCATCAAAACGACCTCGCCCGATGCGGTCCACTGCATACGTTCAGCGCCTGCCAGCGGGTCCATTGCGGCCATCAGACCACCAGCCAAGCCGGCATACATGCCAGAGATGACAAATGCTGCCAGCGTATACGGCTTTGAGTTCAGGCCGGTATAGTTCATCCGCTGCTGGTTCGATTTGACCGCCCGCAGCATCATCCCGAAAGGTGAACGGAAAATTCGGATGGACAGATAGAAGACCACCATCATAATCACCGCACACAGATAGTATCCCGCGTTGAAATCAAAGCTCCACGCACCCACGTCCAATGTGTAGGTTGCGCGCATCGGCAACCCGAACAGATGCGGCAGGTCCGGCGAGTTCGCGCCCTGCAGAATCTGCGGATCGTCCGCGTAAACCTGCAATCCGGTTTCCCCATTTGTAAGGTTGAACTTGGGGTTCGACAAAACCGAGTAAGCCAACGCAAAGCTCATCTGAGCGAAGGCCAGCGTGAGGATCGAAAAATAGATACCCGACCGGCGCAGGCTGACAAACCCAATCAGCAATGAGAACACTCCGGCAACCACAACGCTGAGTGCGATGGCCGGGATGATATTGTAGCTCAGCAGCTTGAACATCCACACGGCTGAATAGGATCCAACGCCCAGAAAGGCCGCGTGACCGAATGACAAATATCCGGTAAGGCCAAACAGGATGTTGAAGCCTATGGCAAAGATGCCAAAGATGACAAAACGCTGCATCAAATCCGGATAGCCCGCGTTGAATTGCGCCATGGCGCTGCCTTCCGGGAACGGGTTCAGGATGAAGGGCGCCAGCATCGTAAGGAAGCCGACGATGATCAGCAGGCTGGTGTCTTTCTTGTTCAGTCCCAACATCGATTATTCCTCCATCACGCCTTTGCGTCCCATCAACCCGCGCGGCCGTGTGAGCAGCACAATAATGGCAACAAGGTAGATGATGATTTGGTTGATGCCCGGGATCGTCGTTGTGGCCCAGGTCGTTGAGGCAAAGCTTTCCAGAATGCCCAGCAGAAAGCCGGCAAGCACGGCTCCGGGGAGTGAACCCATGCCGCCGACAACAACCACAACGAAACTGAGGACCAGAAAATCCATCCCCATGTGATAGTTTGGTGGGTTGAGCGGCCCGTACATTACGCCGGCCAAACCAGCCACCGCGGCAGCGATACCGAACATGATCGTAAAGCGCCGGTCGATGTTGATTCCCAGCAAGCCAACAGTTTCGCGATCCGCCATGCCGGCCCGCACGACCATGCCAAACGTGGTGAATTGCAGGAATGAGAAGACGGCGCCGATAATGGCGACCGCAAAGCCAAAATAAACCAAACGCCAGATCGGGTAGATGATCGCGTTGGGATCAAACCCGATCATTGTGCCAAGGTCGATAGAGCCGCTCAGTGCGTCGGGCGGCGGAGTTTGGATTGGGTTGGCACCGAAGAAATACTTCACGATTTCTTGCAACACGATCGCCAGACCGAACGTGACAAGGATCTGGTCAGCGTGGGGGCGTTTGTAGAAATGCTTGATAAGCCCGCGTTCCATCACATAGCCAACCGTCAACATGATTGGGATCGCAAACAGAATGGCCAGGGGGACAGTCCAGTCGATAATCGTTGCACCAACCTCTGGGCCAAACCACGCCTCAATATAGGGCGTTTCAACCTTCAGTGGGTTGCCCAGAAAGTCGGTTTGGCTCTCGTCGATGGTAACAAAGCTCAAGTTCATGAGTTTTTGCAAAGTGACGGCACAGAACGCACCGATCATGAACAGTGCCCCATGGGCAAAGTTCACAACGCCGAGCGTCCCAAAAATAAGCGTCAGCCCCAGCGCAATCAGCGCATAAGCCGACCCTTTGTCCAGACCGTTCAGAATTTGCAATAGGATGGCGTCCATTGGCCCACCTCAGGGTTGGTCAGTGTGAATTGAGTGGCACAACAGGATCAACCCTGCTGTAGATGTCTGGCCACCTTTTTGGCGGCCAGACTATGATACGAGGCCTTATGCGCCCGGGTTACACTTACCCAGTGCGCCACCTGCGAACATCGGATGCTCCGGATCGTATTCGACCTGCGCGCGTGGCGTGATCTCGACAATTTCCAGAGTGTCGTAGGCGTTGGTCGGGTTCTCGTTGCCCCGAACGACCAGCACGTCCTTGAAGCACTGGTGGTCGGCGCCGCGATACCAGGTCGGGCCGTTGCCCAGGCCGTCGAACTCGAAGTCTTCCAGCGCTTCCGCAACACCGCACGGATTGAAAGTGCCGGCACGCTCGCAAGCATCAGCATAAAGCAGAACCTGTGCATAGCAGGTCTGCGCCGAGTTGGACGGTGGTTTGCCGTACTTCTCACCGAAGGATTTCACGAAGGCTTTGGTGCCTTCATCCTGCAGCTGCCAGTTCCAGTTCATCGAACCCAGCACGCCCTTGATGTTCTCGCCCGCACCAGCAGCCATCAGTTCCGAATACAGCGGCACGACGATCTTGAAGTCCTTGCCATTGGCCACTTTGTCGAGCAGGCCGAACTGAATCGCGTTGGTCAGCGAGTTCACCATGTTGCCGCCATAGTGATTCAGAACCAGAACGTCCGCGCCGGAGTTCAGAACCGGAGTGATATAGGACGAGAAGTCTGTTGACGCGAGTGGCGTTTTGACAGTGTTGACTGTTTCCCATCCCAGGGCTTCGGTCGAGGCGACGATCGACTCTTCCTGGGTCCAGCCCCAGTTGTAGTCAGCCGTCAGGTGATAGGCGCGGCGGTCGGTGCCCATTTCGGCAGCCAGCACCGGCGCAAGCGCAGCGCCCGACATGTAGGCGTTGAAGAAATGGCGGAAACCATTGGCCTTCTTGTCCTTGCCGGTCGTGTCGTTGGCGTGGGTCAGACCCGCCATAAAGATCACACCTGCTTCTTGACACAGGCCCTGAACCGCAACGGCCACGCCCGAGGACGACCCGCCGTTGATCATGATCGCGCCGTCTTTTTCGATCATCGACTTTGCGGATGCACGCGCGGCGTCCGACTTGGTCTGGGTGTCACCTGTGACGAACTCGACCTTCTTGCCGAGGATGCCATTGCCCTTCAGCGCCTTCGACGTGAAGGTGTTCAGGCAACCGCCGTCACCCTCTCCGTTCAGGTGTTCCACTGCCAGCTGTTGCGCCAGCAACTCGTCATTGCCCTCTTCGGCATATGGCCCGGTCTGGGGAACGTTGAAGCCCAGGGTTACGGACCCTCCGGTTGGTTCGTTTGTGTAAGCGGCAGCCGACGAAGCCGTGAAGATCGTAGGCAGGGCCAGACCGGTACCTGCAACGGCACCAGACTTCAACACGCCGCGGCGTGTGACAGATTTGTTGGTCATTAATTCCTCCCATTTCCCTTTCTCTCGTCGTCTGGCTCCTCTTCCAGCAGACGAAAGCGCACTTATGTGCACTTCAATAATGGAAAGGCGATGGAAAATTTCACAACAAATTACTGGATTTGAAACAAAATTTTGTAAACGTATTGACGAAATCTGAGGTTACTTGAAAAACTTTTAACTAATTTTTTTGGAAAATATTTATCTTTTAATTACTTAAGTGTAAAAACCAACAGCACAATCGTAGTACACGGCTCAAAAACTCGCCTGGTGCGGTACCAAAAGCCGATTTGGAATATCAAGCTGGCGTTTTCGCTACGCCAATTGGAGACAAGGTCCTAGGGCAACCCTGTTGGTCGGCGCCGTATCTTCGTTTACGCCAGTGGGCTGCACCACCTCTGTCAAATAACATTGCCTCGCCGCCTCTTGGGTTCATGACCTGCTCCCCTTTAAGTCCGCGTCTATAAGTTAGCTCTGTTCAGGTTTCGGTGGAGCCTGGGGGAAACGCCGCTGAGCGACTAATATGCTGATAGCAAACACTATTGCGGTATGTTGATTTTGCAGTGTGTCACCCTAGGAACTACACAACCAGCTGAGTTGAACTGTGTATACCCAAACCTGCACCAGACCACTGTCTTCTACTGGTGCGGAAGGTTGCGGCTGGCTTGCATTTGCTGAACATCGTCGGGCCAAGTGGAGCCTATGTAGGCCAGCACGTCCCATATGTCTTCGGTGATCAGAGTGCCCTCAAAGCCCGGCATGCCACTGTTGAAGTCTTCAATACCGCGTGCTGCCAATGCATCTGCCCCACCTAGTTTGGTATATTCGAACAGTAGCTGGTTATCATGGTGCCATGTGTGCCCTGTCACGTCATGTGGTGGCGCAGGCAACGCTCCGTCATCATCAGGTGTCTGCCAGTTGGGTTGGCCTTCCAGATTAACTCCATGGCAAGAGGCACAGTGCACTACGTAGAGTTCCTGCCCATTCGCCGGGTCTCTATCTAACAACTCATGATCTGCAGTGACGCTAGTCCCAATTGTCCGTCTTCAGAGTTTTTCGGAGAGCTGAGGCGTTTTCGTAACGGAGGCTCTGGTTCGATTTCTGTTTGAGTTTA
>NZ_JBXWPT010000031.1:0-18442 GCF_059612005.1 Ruegeria sp. CDSA141 | reverse complement strand
ATCATGCGGGGCCCTGGGACTTCGGTTTTGCGATACTGCATCTGACGTGAAGCCAGTTTTTCTTCGAATGCGCTCAACCCCGTAGCTGAGAGTGCAAAATGTTCGAGCTTGAGCTTCACTTCGGAGCCGACGTTAGGTGTTCCTTCGTGACCCACAAGGTGAACCACGGCGTGATCACCCGCATACAACCAAGCCCCGGGAAACGGAAAATCAGGGCGGGCCCCAGGTTTCAAACCCAAGACCTCTTCATACCAAGTAGCCATTTCAGACAACTTAGTTGTTACGATATTCACATGATCTAGCCGCTCAATTCTCATCTAAAAACCCTCAAGCACGAGCTTTCCTTTGGCCTTGCCACTTTCGAGGATAGCATGCGCTTTCATTAAGTTTGTAGCATTGATCCTACCAAGTGTATCGGTTGCTGTGGATCTGATCTTTCCATCGTCTATCAACCCGGCAACCTGATTCAGTATTTCGCTTTGACGGTTCATATCTCCAGTCCCAAAAAGCGACCGAGTGTACATGAACTCCCAATGCAATGAGATCGATTTGGGTTTGAATGGCGCGATGTCAAAGGTCTCAGGATCATCGATCAACCCAAAGCGACCTTGAGGTGTCATCACCTCTCCGGCTTGAGTCGCATAAAGCTGGGAATGGTTCGTTGAATAGATGAAATCCACGCTTTCGATATCGAGAGCCCCGAGTTGTGTGCTAAAAGGTTCCGCATGGTTGATGACATGGTGTGCGCCAAGCTCTTGAACCCAGTCTTGTGTCTCGGGTCGGGACGCCGTCGCTATCACTGTCAATTCAGTGAGAGCCCGTGCCAATTGAATGGTGATAGACCCGACACCGCCTGCCCCACCAATAACCAGCAACGTATTGGTCCCGCCGGAAACGGCATCTTGAACTCGCAAGCGGTCGAACAGCATCTCAAAGGCAGTAAGCGTCGTTAGCGGCATCGCCGCAGCTGCTTTTGCAGGTATGGAATTTGGCGCTGACCCCACGATGCGCTCATCCACAAGATGGTATTCGGCATTGGTTCCAGGCCGATTGATCGCCCCGGCATACCAAATGGTGTCTCCCGGTTTGAAAGTCTCGACCTCTTCGCCAACGGCTTCGACGATCCCTACGGCGTCCCATCCTAGAATGTCAGGTGCCGGACCTTCAGGAGCACGCCGTTGCCGAATTTTTGTGTCGACCGGGTTCACCGAAACGGCTTGCACTTCGACAAGCAAATCATGACCTGACGGGGTGGGTTTGTCTGCTTCGAATTCGATCAATGCATCCGCCTGATCAATTGGCCCGGCCGTACGAAATCCAACAGCTTTCATAGCGTGCTCCTCGTTCTGGTTCAAAATCAACCGATGACGGTCATCTCATTCAATGTGAATTCGGCGACCGCTCCGTCTGTCGCCGCCATGTATGCAGCCAGATGTGGGGCCCCCATATGAGTTTGCCAAAGCTCTCGGCTTTCCCAGTTTTCATAAAACACGAAATGAGCCGGGTCATCGTTGTCTTGGTGCAGGTCGTAGTTGATGCAACCTCTTTCAGACCGGGTGGTGTCGATGAGCTTGGTGAGCTCTGCTTTGACAAGGTCGATCTTGTCGGGGTTGGCTTTGATGTTGGCGACAATGGTCAGCTTGGCCATCAGGTCGTTCCTTTGCTGTTTCGTTGGTGTCGTAGATTTACGCCGCCGACAAAACGGGATAAACAGTCATTCATCGGAAATATAATCCGGAAATACCGACCAATGCTGCTCGACAACCTCCGCCTCTTCCTGACCATCGCCGAGAAAGGCAGCCTTGTCGCGGCGGCCCGAGAGACAGGTTTATCGAGTACAACTGTCTCCGAACGGCTCGCTACGCTGGAATCACACTACGGTGTGGTATTGTTCAACCGAACGACACGCTCAATCAGTTTGACCGAAGAGGGTCGGGTCCTGATCGATGGTGCCAAGAGCGTTCTCAGTGAAGTCACCGACCTCGACACCCGCATTCGCCTCGGCGCCGAAACCCTTTCTGGCCTGATCCGCGTCAGTGCGCCTATTGATTTTGGTCGTGGTGTTGTCTCTGATGTGATCGCTGAATTCACCGAAGAGAACCCGGCTGTGTCGATAGAACTGTCGCTATCCGATGGCTATGTCGATCTCGTGGGTCAGGGTTTTGACTTGGCTGTTCGGTTTGGGGACATCACCGACAGCTCACTCCGAATACGCAACCTTGGAAGCTACCCGCGTTTCGTCTGCGCAGCACCCAGCTATCTGGCGACATATGGAGCACCAGAACTGCCCGAAGACCTCGCAAATCATAACTGCCTGGTTATGCGTTTCGGTGGTTCGCTCGACAATGTTTGGGAGTTTGGTGCAGGCCGAGAGCGTCAGCTTGTTCCAGTCAAGGGAAACCGAATTGTAAATGATGGCTCGCTTATCCGCAGTTGGGCTCTGGCAGGCCATGGCATTGTGTTGAAGTCGGAACTGGATGTTGGCGATGATGTCAGAGCCGGAAAGCTTGTGGCACTGTTAGGCGACTTCCTCCCACCACCCAAGCCGCTACAAATGATGTTTCCACCCGGCCGACCCCAACCTCGCCGAGTGGCAGAGTTCGCGCAGTATCTACGCCGGCAAATGGGTTCGGTCTGACCCAAACGGGTACAAGCAGCTGCGAACTGTTCCAAGAGGGCAATTCTTCAGCGCTCAGTTTCAAGATCACTCAAGGACCCACAACCTTTTTGGAAGTCGCACCAGACCCAGACCATTCGATCTTCAAACCACATTTTACCACCTGAGATCATAACGATTCCAAGGCAGATGAACCCGATATCGAACTTCCACAATATCTGTAGGGACGCGCATAACGCTGCATCCCTATCATTAATTTTATTCAGAAAATCTGGGTGTCTTCGCCCATAATATTGCACAGAATTTGCGCATTAGTTTGCACGGTTCACTATACGCGCTCAATTGTCGATTGCCGTACAGTGGCTCGATCAACTTGAACGCACCGAAACTCAATCAAAAGTGCATTTTGATTGGAGCAATTCACCCCAAAATCGAACAACGCAACTCAATTGCGAGGTTAATCGCTCGACCATTTGCCGAACTCTTCGGGAAGGTTTCGCCAAGGGGTACCAGTCCGGGCGATCCAGAAAATTCCATCGAGAACACGGCGGTAGTTCGTGGGTTTTGCGCCCGTTCAGGGCGCGGACAGCCATGATAACACGCTCAAAGAACGTCCATTCCTTGTCCGACATCAGGTCTCGTGGCAAGCTGGTCTCCATTGCAGATACCAGCTTGAATAACACTTAAGCCTCGGCGTGAATTCCTTTTGTCAACACGACCTAGCCCGCAATTGCGGTCGCGGCTAACCTGATGCACGATGCAGCGAAAGGAAACACTATGACCAAATCATTAAGAACTTGTTTGTCTTTGTGGTTGGTTGCAGTCGCTCCTGCGTATGCGCAAGAACCTCCTCGCCTCGTTTTGCAACTGACCGTTGACGCGTTTCGGGGCGATCTACCGGCACGCTACTTTGAGAATCTTGGGGAGGGTGGCCTTAAGTATTTACTAGAAAACGGTGTACACTATCTGGACGCCCATCACTGCCATGCCAATACAGAGACGGTTGTCGGACACGCTACATTGGCGACCGGGGCAACACCGGCAGTGCACGGGATGATCGGAAACATCTGGTTCGACAGAGCCTTGGACCGTGTTGTCTACAACGTTGAAGACAGCACCGCTCCGCTTCTTGGAGATGGTGCTGGCGTCAATAACGATATTGAAATTGACCCAACACAGGCGGCAGCTGGCACAGATGGGCGGTCACCACGCGCTATGCTTGTTACGACGCTTTCGGACGAACTAAGCGCTTCCACTGCTGGTGCGGCCAAGGTCTTTGGAGTTTCAATCAAAGACCGTGGGGCTATTACAATGGCGGGACAAAGCGGCAAAGCCTTCTGGTTCTCAAAAGCCGCAAATCGTTTTGTCACAAGCTCCTATTATTACGACAAATACCCGGATTGGGTTTCCGCCTGGAATGACGCATCGCCGAGCGCCTCCTTTGAAGGGACCTCTTGGGAATTGATGCACCCAAAGGAAGCCTATCTCTTTGGCGACCGCGACAACCAACCATGGGAGACGGATGTCGCCGGGTTCGGCATAACCTTTCCTCATCGCTATTCTTCGACGCAAAATGGGTTTGACCCGCTAGAAAACCCTTACTTTACGACCTTTTTAACGCTTAGTCCCGCTGGCGACGATCTGACGGCGCAATTTGCCAAACGATTGATTGATGCCGAGGATATCGGGCAAGACGCGGTAACGGATTATCTGGCGATTAGCTTCTCGTCCGTGGACTATGTCAACCATGTGTTTGGCCCCTCCAGTCTTGAAGCCGAGGACACGATATACCGCCTCGATCAGACTCTCATGAATCTATTCGCGTTTATCGACGAACGGATTGGGTTGGAAAGCGTTTTGATCGTTCTATCGGCGGACCATGGCACCACTGATGCGCCGGGCTATTTGGAGAGTGTTGGCATCCGAACTGGCCTTGTTGCTCCAGACACCTGGGACCCGACGGAACAGATAGCCAAGCTTAAGGAGCGGTTTGGGATCACCGGGAAATTGCTTGAGGGTTATAATCACCCCTATCTCAATATCGCCCCCGAAGTATTGGCTCGCAGTGATATCGATTTACCCACGCTGGAGTCAGCTATTGCGGAAGAGCTTCTATCCTTTCCCGATGTGGCATTCGCCGTCCCCGGTACGGCTATCGAAGCAAACACCCTGCCCGATACCGGCATCATGCGCCTGGTCCGCAACAACTATCATCCCAGCCGATCCGGGAACATATACGTAGTCTTCAAACCCGGTTGGTTCATCGCAGACTTTGATGGTCTGTCCGTTACATCCACCCACGGGTCACCGTGGCGCGGTGACACACATGTGCCGATTATCTTTGCTGGACCGAACTTAAAACCACAACGGGTCGCACGCCGGGTTTGCACGACTGCTCTCGCATCCACACTTTCTGCCTTATTGAGCACGGCACGTCCTAATGGTGCGAGTGGTGAGGTACTACAAGAAGTCTTGGATTAGACCGCTGTGAAGCGCCAGACCTGATATCGAAGCACGCTGGGCTAGACGGCATCTTCCACACGTTATCCGCATATTCGCAGCTTCCTGGCAACTACGGCACCCGCCCAACGCAGCACTCTTTAGCGTACTCAGCTGCGGAGCAGATCTTCACGGAACATAACGTTCTGGCTTCGGAGACTGAATACTCTCCAAATACTCAGCAATTTCGATAAGTCTGGAAGGAATACGCGTAACCAAACCGTTGCCCGTATCGAATTCGACAGCAGGGCCGTCATTCAATTCGGTGATTACCGGCATGTCATCGCGAGGTTCTTGTACTTTCAAGTAACCGTCCAAGATCGACATGACCTCCAACATGGGCCACACGCCCCCCCTTCGGTCGGAAATCTTTGTTAAATCAGCAGGCTCTGTTTTCAAAGCAGCTGCGTCAGGTCCTTTTCCGGATGCATCGATTCCGTGACATCTGGCGCAATGCTCAACAAAGAGGTCTTTGCCAAGGTCCGAAAAATCGTCGGCCGCAGATACCGTTGCAGTCAAAGAAATGACTATGCTCGCAACGATCATGAAGTGCCGCATAAGCCGGAGGTCCTTTGTTATACGAGAGTTTACTACAACAGAAATGGACCGACATCTTCCCCCGGTCAACATCGGTCCTTTACCATATAACATTCGCTATCCTGTGGCCCAAAACCGATTGATGGGGACAGGCAGCAGCGAGCTCAGAACAGCATCACCAATTAACATTCGAAATTTAGCATGTAATCACGTTCGTCTCTTTGACATAAATCATATGTCAACTCGCATTTAGCCAGAACTGGGCTCGACTTGCCAATTCGGCCAAAAGATCTTGAGTGTCTGCTTACGCCTAGCTGACAACGGCGCTTCACAATGCTAGGCCTGCAATAGTCACCGGGTCAAAAAAGGTGCAAGTCCAGAACACCGGCAAACGGTCAATTGCTGACCTAGCGCCAAGAACACTAATCTACTGTTGGATGCTTTCTAAGAAAAACAATAACCCTGCTAACTCGCGCGGAGTGGGCGTCAAGACACCCTCGATTTCAACCGGAACCAGGTCTTCCGCCATTTCCCCGCCAAACTCCGGCATAACCCGAGCAAGATGGCCGTTTTCTGGGTCGCCATAGATGTAGCTTAGTGCCCGTGCTTGAGGGAAAGTGCCTCCGTTCTCCACGCTCAATGTTGTCAAATCTGTTGGCGCAACGGAAAGACCGCTGCTTGCCGGGCCACCGCCTCTACCATCCACACCATGACAAGAAGTACAGTTTTCTGAGAAAAAGGCCGCCCCATCAGCGCGAGTGGGCATGACGTCGGCGTCAGGATACAGATCTGTACACGACACTGTGGCCAGAGCAATAAATCCAGCCGACAAAATAACCCACCTTTTAGCGTGCATGCTCTACCCCGGTTTTTAATCCAGCCTACGGTCTATTATAGCACATGGCAATGACGGCAACTGCGGTTAAAAGTCAGGAAGGGTCAACTTTACAAACTCTTACAAGGACATGGACATTGCCGCTCACCATGGGCGGTGAAAGCTATTTCTAGACCTTCTATGTCTGTGGGCATTTCACTTTTGAGAATCTAAACAAAGTATACGACAATCTGGATTGGGAGATCCAAACATGCTGGAAACCTCGTCCCGAATAGTTTGGCTCGAAGCGATAGGGGCGATCCTAATGATCCTACTCGGGTCCGGGTTGCACTTTGCATTTGTTTTGCTAGGAAGTTGGACGCCAGTGGCGCTTGTGGCAGCTGTCAACGAGTCAATTTGGGAACACTTAAAGCTGGCTTTTTGGCCAGGATTGTTTTGGGCCTGCCTAATGCCGCTTCCACCCCGACTTACAAGAAGGGACGTATTTAGTGCTAAAGGAGTTAGCCTCGCAATTACTGCTATTTTGATTGTAATAGTATTCACAGCATACACAGCGATATTTGAGCGCAACTTTTTGTTGATTGATATTGGGATATTTGTTGCAGCAATTTGCATCGGCCAGATCGTGTCAATTCTGTTGCTTGCTTACGAAGATCGAATGCGTGCACTCATTCATGTATTCGGCCTGGTTCTCCTTGGGGTTCAAGCTGTCGCCTATAGTACCCTAACATTTTTCCCTCTTAATCATTGGCTGTTCATTGAAGCACATTCTGGCACGATAGGTATTCCTGCCCGTTAGATGGACAGTCGGTCCTATTGGCGACGCATGCTTGCATCCCCATGAATTAAAAAAACGATTTTCCCAAGCTTGACGGGCCTTGAACAGGGCGTTTGAGTATAGGTATGGACCGTTGGATTTCGGATTCGATTGCCAAGATCAATGCAGATGCTCACCGCTCTGCCGATACGCACCTTTTCAAGCTTCCCGTCCGGGGGCTGAAGGGCGTAGACATCTATCTCAAGGATGAAAGTACACATCCCACTGGCAGCCTCAAGCACAGGCTGGCACGTTCGCTTTTCCTCTATGCGCTTGTAAACGGGAAAATAAGGGAAGGGACACGTGTAATCGAAGCCTCGTCTGGCAGCACTGCCGTTTCAGAAGCTTACTTCGCCCGTATGATCGGAGTGCCTTTTACCGCGGTTCTCCCAAAATCTACCGCCAAGAGCAAAATCGACCTAATCCGGTTCCAATGTGGGGAAATCCACTTCGTCGATGCGGCGCCGGACATGCGCAAGGCCTCGGTTGAACTGGCAGCTGAAGTCGGTGGCTACTTCATGGATCAGTTTAGGTACGCCGAGCGGGCGACGGATTGGAGAGGCAACAACAACATTGCAGAAAGCCTTTTTCGTCAGATGGAACGAGAGCCACATCCAATTCCATCGGTGATTGTGATGAGCGCGGGCACTGGCGGAACTTCAGCAACGTTGGGGCGGTACATTCGCTACAAAGGCTTTAACAGTGAATTGATTGTTGTGGACCCCGAAAACTCAGTGTTTTTTGATAGCTTTCGAACTGGAGACAGGACCCTGACCCGCCCCTGTTCAAGTCGTATTGAAGGTATCGGACGTCCCCGGGTAGAGAAGTCATTTTTGGCAGATGTAGTCGACCGTATGATCCAAGTGCCGGATGCGGCAAGCATTGCGACTATGCTCTGGCTTGAAGGTCGGATCAGGCGGCGGGCGGGCCCATCAACAGGCACAAACCTTTGGGGGGCTTTGCAAATTGCGCAAGAGATGGAGGCTGCCGGACGATCTGGCTCCATTGTCACTATTCTGTGTGACGACGGAAACCGTTATCTCGACACCTACTACGATCCGGAATGGGTGATGGAAAACTTCGGCGAAACCGCTTCTTACGAAGCTAATTTGGCGGCATATCACTGAATTCAAACTAAGAGGACGACATGAAAAGGGTGAAATTTGTGTTTGCTGCGCTTCTGGCAACAATGGTCGCCGTGGTGTTTTGCCCCACAACAGTTTTGGCCGCCTCCCAGGAAGCACAACGGATCATCAAAAGCGCGGCTGCTGATTGCAAAAACTTCGAGAATGGAGAGTTTGATCGGGGTGACGCTGTGACCGAGATCGAGCTGCGCTCACAGTTTGGTGCGGTTAAGGCTGAACTCGTAGATGAAAGCCGGTATTCCTGCTCTTCTGCTGCCTCTATGTACTGCGGAACAGGGGGTTGCATGCTCAATCTTATCGTCGACGATGAGACCATGTCATGGCAGGCAACGGGTTGGCGTCTTATTGACTGGGGGCCTGACCGTATACTGCTTATTGGACGAGACGGTGGTTGGTGCGGAGGCGCAGGAGCCGAGGTTTGTTACGAGGCTCTGGTTTGGAGTAATGGGAAGATTCTAACCGTAGGTTCGTCGCCAGAGTAAGACCGCGCAGCGCTAGCGGTTGTTTTACGCGCTTGGCCTAATGGGCCAGAACTTTTGGATCGAGCTTTATCTGTTCGACGACGATTTCCTAAAATTTCGACTTATTACCGAAACAAAAAACTTTTCCGCGAGGGCGATGGCAGACATGAAGATGATAAAGCACCTGTCATAACGGGTCGCGACCCGGAACCGCTCTTTCAGCCGTCCAAATAAGTTCTCAATCTTGTGACGGATTCGATAAATCTTGGCAAAATGTGGTGCAAAATCTTTGCGGTTCTGTTCCGTTTCTCTGGATTCGCAAGACCCGCTAGTGAATAACCGCTTCTAGGCGATGCCTGCTATGGGTTTCAATTACTGCTCGCAGCCCAAAGCAGACATGCCACAGCAACACACGGGACGGGAACTGCCGTTCTTTGCAGTCGCAAAGTCATTCATGGGAAACTCAAAAAGCGGCCATTCAGGTTCAGTATGACGATCTCGACGATCCCGCGGCCGCACCTATGTCACCGAAGCGCCCTGTAGAACGGTCAGTCCACTATAGCGTCTGTTCAGCGAGGAAAATCGACGTCACCTCAGTTTTAATAACGCCTAACAAAGCCTTAGATAGTACAGGAGTAGACATCAACGTTTACGGATAAGCAGAGGGCGTTGCACCTCACAAACACACCTTAATCTGTATTTCGGGCAGTGCGAAAAGCGATCATGGTTAAGTCATCCAAACGTTCTTCATTCGTACTATAATCTTGAAAAGCGCTGTGAATAGCCGACAATAGATCTTCCGAACACGACCACTCTTCCTGTTCAAATACAGATACAATTCTCTGAAAACCAAAAGCTAAACGTTTTTCTCCACCTAATTGGTCAATCAACCCATCAGTTGAAACAAAAAAATCTGTGATTTGATCTATTTGAACTTCGCGCTCCAAGAATTTTGGGCCAATTGGAGTGTCCACATACCCAATGCTCAGCTTATCACCTCGGATACGGTCAATGCCGGTCTTGGATTTGACCAAAAGAGACATATGAGCACCTGCAAACGTCGCTACCCCTTTTGCTGAATCAATCTGGCAAATCGCGGCGTCCATGCCGTCGTTGGAAGTCGCGTTTGCAGTATCCTGGTTTAGAAGTGCACGCGTCAAATCGCTCAACTTGGTCAGTGCCAGCGACGGGCTAAGCGTTTCATTTTCGAAGTAGAGCCGCTCGAGGGTCGCGATTGCCAACATCGTCATGAAGCCTCCGGGAACGCCATGTCCAGTGCAATCAATTACGGCGAGCGTCGTAATTGGGCCGTCCGTTTTGATCCAGTAGATATCCCCACCAACCAAATCGCGTGGTTCCCATATGACAGCGAAATCAGCAAATGCTTCCTCGCACTGGCTTGCCGTAGGCAACAAACCCTGCTGAATTCGCGTGGCATAGTTTACGCTTGCGACGATCTGATGGTGCGCCTCTCGGATTTCATTGACACGTTCAACCTCGCGATCCAGCATTGAGTTATAGCTTTGAACAACCTTGCCAATCTCATCTTCCGACTCGTATGGGACAATTTGAGGGTCATCGTATTGCTCGAACCTTTCGATGGCTTTCAACATTTGGCCTAGAGGTCTGTTGATGAGCCATAAAAATGCAGCAGCGCCTGCTAAGATGAGCGCAAATCCCCCGAGGATTCCAAGAAGGACCACAACACTTACTTCTGTCTTTAACTCTTTGTTCAAGATCTCCTGATCAATTCGGACCAACATCGTGGCTGGCCCTGCGGCCGTCGGAACAGAAACGACGATGTCTAGACCAGATTTTTTTATCTTGTCGCATCCAATAGCAGGCCAGGAAACCAGTGTTTCCGAGCTTCGCTCTAACCTCTGTTCAGCGCAAATAACGTAGGGAAAACCCGAATAGACGGCGAGCAGACTCGTTGCTTGCGCAAAATTCCCTACTTCAACCAATTCAGCCAACGGGCGTGCTATACGATTGGCAATCGTTGCAACCTCTGCGGCAACCTGATCCGTTTGAGCTTTCTTTTTAAATTCATAGTAAAAAAGAAGCACAATGGCATTTAACACACCTCCGAGCAGGAGGGTCGCCAGAATATGCTTCAGAAATATTCGGCGCTTCAAGAATGTCCAGAGTTTACGCACTAAATGCCTCTATAGTGTCCGGCATCTAGTTCCCGATGTTCTTCATCGCGGCCTGAAGAGCGCCACGATTGTTGACGATCATCTGTACAACTTTGTAGTCCCCGGAAACCTCACGCACTAGAAAGTCTGCCGTCACGGTGTCGCCATCTTCGGTTATCATTTCAGAGCAGACGAAATAGTCATTTCCCGCAAGAAGAACCATGGGATGAACATTTGCAGGGTAAACGGTTTCAAACGCGTTGGTTGTCGTGTCCAGATAGGTGTATGAACCGTCGACCATCACCCCATCGACATGCGAAATCATGGCGGATTGGAGCTTTGCCTTGACCTCAGTTGGAATGTCGGCCGCTGTAGCCGGGTTGGACGATATTACTACGGCGACCACACACAATAGCCTAATCATATTAACCTCCCCACTAGCAACACTGCACAATTGATACACTAAAAATGCATAAATGTGTATCTTATGATATTAAGACCTGAATTGAACTTGGTGCCACCCAAGCATGACCAAGGGGAACAGATGCTTGCAAGCGAAGTCTACGAACTACGCGCCAACCTGCGCCGACAAGGCGTTGTCTTTGCATACAGTGGTTATGTAACCGAAGGTATCCTCAGTGGTGTTGGCGATGCGTTAAAGCAGAAATTAGTGTCTGAAGATGCTGACACAAAAACTCTCCGAAGCGTTTTCGCTGTTTTTGTAGAGCAAATGCAGAACATCATCAGATATTCAGTTGAACGGCTACCAGCCGACGGTGCGACCGAGGTGCTGGACATAAGTTACGGCATCGTGACTATCGGCAACGAGGCCGACGGCTATGTCGTTCATGCGGGCAATCTGATCCTTTTGAGTGACGTAGACAACATGCGAAAACGACTTTCCGAACTACGCGCTATGAATCGTGAGGAACTTAGGGCTGCGTACAAAGGCCAACTCCGGTCAGAAACTGACGCCGTCAGCAATAGTGCAGGTATCGGGTTAATTGAAATTGCGCGCCGAGCGTCAAAGCCAATCGAGTTTGATTTTATGCGGATTGACGATCAGCACGCATTCTTCGCACTCAAAGCGACGGTTTAAGAGGGTACGAATGCAGAAAATTGATATCCCGGCAACAAACCGCACCCCGGCCGTGGCGTTCGATTTTGACGTTGGCCACCTCAAACTGATTGGGGAATCCTACCCTGAGGATGTTACGACATTTTACAACCCGTTGTTTGATGCTTTGAAAAATTGGTTGTCGGATGGTTCAGTATCCAAATGTCGTTTTGACTTTGAGCTCATCTATTTCAATTCGTCCAGCGCCAAGGCCATCATGATGATCATGGAGCTTTTGGATTCCGCTGCTGAGGCGGGGAAAAGCGTTGACGTCTATTGGTTTCACGACCCCGAAGACGAGACCATGGAAGAACTTGGGGAGGAGTTTGGGGAAGACCTGAAACATGCCAAGTTCACACTGGAAAAGTTGTTGGATCGATGACTATCGACGATCTCTTTGTTCGCGAGAATGAGGCTTTGGAAGTCGCGGAAGCAGCTTTAAACAGTGGACAATTTCCGAATGATGAAACACGCAAATCAATTGAAAACCTTGTCGGAGAATACAGAAAGCTGCTCAGAACCACGCGGCGCATGATGCGATTGAGTGATCGTAACGAGCGGGAACTGAATGCACTAGCCGAAAAACAGCGCATCGCCGCCGAAGAGGTTACCCAAAAAAACCAAGAGCTTGAGGCATTGTCAGGAAAGCTTGCCAAGTACTTATCGCCTCAAGTCTACAACTCGATCTTTTCCGGTCGCCAAGAAGTTAAACTCGCGAGTAAGCGAAAAAAGCTGACAGTGTTTTTCTCGGACGTCGCCGGCTTCACAGAGCTTACGGATCAGATGGAGTCGGAAGATTTAACAGAACTCCTGAACAGCTACCTGACCGAAATGGCGGAAGTCGCTCTGAACCACGGTGCGACGATAGATAAGTTTATCGGCGACGCAATCCTTGTCTTCTTTGGAGATCCGGAGACTAAAGGGGTGCGGGAAGATGCTTTGACATGCGTGAGAATGGCAATTGCAATGCGAGACAAGTTGACAGAGTTACGGGCAAAATGGAGCCGTCATGGAATAAGGCAACATTTACAATGCCGTATAGGTATCAATACAGGCTTTTGTACGGTTGGGAATTTTGGAAGTGACGACCGAATGGATTACACCATTATCGGCGGCGCTGTGAACGTGGCATCAAGGTTGGAGCATCAGGCCGAGGAAGGAGAGATTTACATCTCGTACGAAACCTGGGCGCACGTGAACCACGAAATAGAGACCGAAGAAGTTGGAGCTATCCAAGTCAAAGGCGTGGCTCAACCTGTCATGACATACCGCGTCTTGGGTCAAAAGAAATCGAGACCGCGCGCAGAAAAAGTAGTATATGAAAACCCGAATTTTCAAATGGTGTTGGACCCGAGCTCGATGACACCAGAAGAACGCGCCGCAAGCTTAGAGATACTTAAGACGGCGCTTGCATCACTCCGCAAAAACGAACACTGAGGTCGCGCAGCCAGTGTTTGAACGTGTCTCGGCAAATTTCCACGAATACTCAAGAATTGTTCCATGCTGTGGACAAGGTCAGTTTTGTTCGTAGACCTGAATTAGATGCAACCGGCCTCAAGCTGCCCTTCGCGGTTAAACAAACCAAGCCGAAAATTTTGGCCGATTATACCTAGGAATTTGAGGCCTAATTTATTTGATCACGCGGGCTTTATCAGTGTTTCCAAATATTCTCGAGTGTCGGCGTCCCACGAGCTGGGGTCCTCTCCATGGGCGACCACCGCGTGCAGTTCCATGAGCTTCCAGACTTCGTCCTTGGTCGCAGCAAGTACTTTACCTGGGCAGGCTTCCATGCCCTCGCAATCCTTGCAGGCATATGAGTATGCAGTGTTCATCGCTTTCTCCTCCGTGCGCTCGGAAAGTTGGTTAGAACTCAAGAAACGTCGGCAGCCCGTCGTCGAGTTTTATCCATGGCTGCTGATGTGATACGAAGACGTGGGCCTTGGGCTGCGCAATCGATGGGTCGTCCAACGTCACGGCAGAAAACCACGCGTCAGCGCTCCAGTCTTGGCCCTCAACTTCATTTAGGGCGGCATAGGTCAACGTCGTTCCACAGTCCCGACAAAATCCGCGGCGAATACCCGGAGTTTTCTCAATGTGTTGGATTTCGCCTTTGATAACGGCGAAGTCTTCGGCGGCTACCTTAGCCCAAGTTACAAAGGCACCGCCAAGGGCCATTTGGCATGAACGACAATGGCAATGTCCCGACCAGACAGGTGGTGTCGCGATCTGGTATCGAACCGCACCACAGTAGCATCCACCTTGAATTTTTTCCATCGTATCAAGATCTCCCGGCATGCGGCTAGACTGACATCCGTGATGATGCCTATGCCTATTTTTCTTGGAGCTTATAAACAGATTTCGATATGAATATTGTCAAGAAAACCGATATCATGCGACTCAAATAGTCTAACAAAACATTAGAAAATCTACAGTATGGATTGGTTGCACCTTCCCCCGATGAACGCTTTGCGCGCCTTCTCAGCAGTTGCGGAAGCAGGGAGTTACACCGTGGCGGCTGAACGCTTGAACGTGACCCAAGCGGCCGTCAGCCAGCAGGTAAAATCGTTGGAAAGGCATTTGGGTGTAGCTCTCGTTGCCAGACGTGGGCGCAGCATTGAATTGACAGAGCCAGGCATCATTCTGGCACGTGAACTGGGTATCGGTTTTGAAATTATCGGAAGGGGTGTCGAACGACTGGCGGAACATGCAGGGCACCGCCCCGTTCAAGTGACCATGTCACCCGCATTCGCGGTAGAGTGGCTATTGCCGAGAATGGCAGAGTTTCAACGTCAACATCCAGAGATCACTTTGATGCTGAACCCAACCTCGGAGCTGGTTCAGATAAGACCAGGTGGTATCGATGTCGCCATTCGGTATCACGACAGACGCATGCCGAGAAATGAAGAGGATACTGTGCTTGTCTCCGACATGGTCGTGATCGGAGCACCTTCACTGGTGGAAGGCCAAGATCTGCGTGACCCGGCCTCTTTAACGAAGCTGCCCTGGTTGCAGGAACTAGGCACAAACGAGGCGGCCGACTGGTTCACCTATCATGGGGTCGCACCTCTCGAGCCATTGACGATAAATCACATGCCGGGGAACCTGATCATGACTGCGGTTCGCCGGGGTGACGGGATCACGTATTCTGCCAGAGCTTTTTTTGAGGACGATCTGTCATCTGGTCGAATGATTGAGTTGTTCTCTGAGCCACTCTTCGGCGTCTACTACATCCAGACTCAAGCAGAATTTCAGCGTCCCGAGGCTAAGGTGTTCGTCAACTGGCTTAAGTCTCAGTCGCAAGTCGTATCGAGACACAACTCTGGAAGTTGAGAAGTATCTATTTACTCCCCTGCTCTGTTTGCTCGAGACCGTTGGTTTCGCCGTTTTTTAAGGCTGCTTTGTGGAGGAGCCAGCTGCGATCAGAGCCGCCATCCCTCCATCGATGAACTGCACGTTTTGAAAACCCATCGCTGTCAATACATTTGCCGCTGCCGCGCCTCGGTAGCTCGGAGCTCCGCCACAAGTGGTGAAAATTCGCCTTCCACGATCCTGTAACTCTTGAGATCTATATTCACTTTCAAGGTCTGCCATCCAAGCGACGGCGCGACCAGGAGCCGGAATTGCTCTAGGGCTGATACCTGTAGCCGCCATTTCAGCGCTATCCCTCACGTCCACTACAAGTGCGTTGGGGTCTTCGATCAGTACTGCCAGCGCGTCAGTTGCTGAAATCGGATTTGCTTTGGATATTTCCTGAGCTTCCATTTGTGCGAATGTTAAGACCATATTGCCCCCCGACTGCAAATCCTGCGCTATGCTACCATGCGGCTGATTTACCGCAAATCGGCACCGAAGCGATGCTTGGCAGTCTTGTCGTCGTCCAGACTGTTGCCATCAACGAAGTTAAATAAGTCCCGGTCAACGGCAGAAGCGGGCCTCGCAAATACCCCGGCCATTGCTGTTGATCAGTGATTACTGGGCGGCCAAAGCCTTCTGTCTGCAATAACACGATGCCTTGATCGGCACCTCGGCGCGAGCAGTGGCCTTGTCCAGTTGTGGCTTAATGTGGGCGGCTTCGACCGTTTTACCGCGCTGGGTGAGACATTCGTGCAAGCCATGCAGGCTCCAGACGTTGCCCGGATGCTGACAGGCCCGGCTAAGCGTTGCATCCAGGCCAAGGTCTGCACGGTAAACAGCTTCGGCTTCCTCCATCTGGCCCTGCTCAAGAAGAAGAGCACCCAGCGCATGACGGGTGGGTTGCATCCAGCCCCAGGGCTCGTCGTATGGCAAGTTGTCGTCGATCTCGACTGACTTTCGCAGGTGGTCAAAGGCCGTTTCGTGCTCTCCTGCGTGATAGGCCAACTCACCCAGCATCATTTGCTCAGCGACCTTCAGAATGTCCCGGCATGTGTTGTTGAACAGCATTCGGGTCTCAGGAACTCTGGCCAGAGCATCATAGAACTTAGCTTTTTCACTCTCGGCTTCGGCGACCCTGTGTAGGTTGGCTAAGGCAACGGTCCTTGCATACCGCATCATGGCAATGGTCACGCTGTAAAGCTCTTCATCCTCTGGCAGATCCTGATCGAGAATATCCTGCCAGAGACCAAACCTGATCAGCACATGTTGCTTCATTGGAATGAAGCCTTCAAACCAGTCCGCCATAGGCCGAAGAGTGTCTGACGGCAAGGTGTCGATCAGCTCATCGGCGGCTTCGATTGCTGCCGATGGTTGCCCCAAGAACATCGCACCGTATATTTTAAAGTGATAGTTGTGGCACCGATAGACGGAATAGAAATTGTCAGGGCCTTCGCGCTTCAGAAACTTGCGATCTGCCAATATGGCTTTGTGATTGCGCAGTACCACGTTCATGTAGTCTCCGCACAACACGTCGATATGGGTCGGCATGTGCAACAAATGCCCGGCCTCGGGCACCAGCGTGCTGAGCACATCGCCGTGACGCAGTGCCCGTTCGGGGTGGGGCGACATTTCCATCAGGTGAATGTACATGTGCAATAGTCCTGCGTGCTCCCATGCTCCGGAAAGTGTATCGAACGCATTTTCGAGCACGGATATTGCCTCGAGCGTATCGGCCCCTTCGGCGGGCTTTCCGGTCGGCAAATCCCAAAGCTGCCAAGGTGTCCGGTTCATGAGCGACTCGGCCAGAATCGCAGACACGTCCAGGTCCTGATCGAATTCGGTGTGAACCTTTCGCATCGCATCAGCGAAGGCATCATTCCACGGGCTGAAATCCTCAATATCCGATGAAGATGGATAACGCGCTGGAATGGCATCGATTAGCGCGCGTTCAACATGAGTCAGCCGCTCCTTTAACGACGCAGCAGCCTCGATTGACGCTTTCGCCAAGGCGATACAGTCAGGCTTTTCGTCTTCTTCGAATGTTTCCCAGGGCTTGTTGTAGTTCGGCCCAATACAATACGCGATGCCCCAGTGCGCCATTGCGCAATTTGGATCCGCAGCTACAGCATTCTGAAAGCATACAATCGCTTCTTCGTGGTTGTAGGCGTAAGTCCAAGCCAAACCAAGATCAAACCAAAGCTGGGCTTCGTCCGACGAGGTTGTGATCTTTCGGCTGTAGCTACCGAGATCATAGTATTCCATCACAATAACCCCCTAATTAGAGGTAGGAGGTTACCACAATGGGCTGTTTCTCGATACTGGCGACATCAAAGCCGACCCAAGGCATAGACCCGTCTTATATGAACTCCATTGATCGAAGCACTCTTCTTGGCGACTGATCAACTTGTCGGCCGCGTGAGTGACGCGCCGTCCAATCCCTCCACTGTAGCCCACCGACAAGACCACAAACACCGCTCGCACACACCTAAGACGGGCTTTTGAGAAAGCTGATGTCAGCAGTCAGATTGGTCTTTTCCGCCATCTAACACTTTTGGGGCTTGGTAGCGTCGTGCGACAGCTTCCGTTCTAAGTGGTGTTGAAAACGTGTAATTTGGGCTCATTGCGGGCGTCAAAAATTCAGGCACCCTATCCTTCTAGCGTGGCAACTGCGTGGTCGTGAGAGGTATGCGGTCGATGCATGTTGAGAATGCGTCGTGCTTCATTCGATTGCCCAGAAATTGCAAGCGCATGAGCCAACGTAAACTCGACAATGTCGCGTTGCGCCCGGCTGCCGCCTAGGCGTTCGTGCTCAGACATGACACTTACAAATTTCTCAATCGCTTCATCCGCATTTCCATCCGCCAACGCACGGAATGCGCCTGCGACAGAGGCAACGGTGGGGCCTGCGGGGCCCTTTGCGCCGTC
>NZ_JBXWPT010000030.1:0-18570 GCF_059612005.1 Ruegeria sp. CDSA141 | reverse complement strand
AGGCGGCGGCGACAGCGAAGGCGGCGGCGACAGCGAAGGCGGCGGCGACAGCGAAGGCGGCGGCGACAGCGAAGGCGCGGAAACCAATGCAGAAAACTCAGAAGTTGACGCTATGCAGGGTGAAAACCGCTGACCCCCCAAAGGGTGATCCTCTGAGCTGAACATCATGCTCAGGACAGGTTAGGGTCAGGGTTTGGCCTCACCTTGAACGACACCCCAAAAAAAATCGAAAGGCCGGAGCGGGTTTGCTCCGGCCTTTCTGTACAACCGGGAAGATCAGTCCCGCAGCAATTCGTTGATGCCAGTTTTCGAACGGGTCTTTTCATCCACCCGCTTCACGATCACGGCACAATACAGGCTGATGTTGTTCTTTGATGGCATCGAGCCCGCGACGACCACAGAATAGGGCGGGACTTCGCCATATGTCACTTCGCCGGTTTCCCGATCCACGATTTTGGTGGATTTACCGATGAACACGCCCATCCCCAGAACCGAGCCTTCGCGGACGATGCAGCCCTCGACGACCTCGGAGCGCGCGCCAATAAAGCAGTTGTCCTCGATGATGGTCGGGCCGGCCTGCATCGGCTCCAGCACGCCACCGATGCCTACACCGCCCGACAGGTGGACGTTTTTGCCGATCTGAGCGCATGAGCCGACGGTCGCCCAGGTATCGACCATGGTGCCTTCATCCACATAGGCGCCAAGGTTGACGAAGGACGGCATCAGCACCACGCCCGGCGCGATATAGGCCGACTTGCGGACAACGCAGTTGGGAACCGCGCGGAACCCGGCCGAGCGCCATTGGTTTTCACCCCAACCGGCGAACTTGCTGTCCACCTTGTCCCACCAGCCGCCGTCCTGCGGACCACCAGTCTGGATTTCCATGTCCTTGATACGAAAGCCCAGCAGAACCGCTTTCTTCGCCCACTGGTTCACGTGCCAGTCACCGTTTTCCTGCTTTTCAGCAACACGCAGCGACCCGCTATCCAGCGCGTTCAGCGTATCTTCGATCGCTTCGCGTTGTTCACCTGCAGTGGCGGGTGAGATCGTGTCGCGCGCCTTCCAGGCGGCTTCGATGGCGGCTTCCAGTTGCGCGTTGGACATGGGGCGTCTCCCTACAGAATCTGTTCATGTTGGTTTGGCCTATACGCAAGCCGGGCCCATGGCGCAATGCGACGAACACGGGCCGTTTTGCGTCTGAAGGGCCCGCAATCAGCTGGCGCGGCGTATATGTCGGGTCAGAATACCTTTTGCCGTACCCAGGTCCTTCCTCTTGAGTGCCTGAACAAGTGCCGCGTGATCCTTGTCTGTCTGCTGCACCCATTTCGACCGCCAGTGCGCAAACAAATGGCGTGCGCTTGCGATATGCAGGTTGTCAATTGCATGCAAAAGCCGGGGCAACCCGCAAGGTGTCAGAATGGAGCGATGGAACGCTCTGTTCAAAGCCTCCCATTGGGGCATCGTCTGCGCTTCATCACAGGCAGCGCGCGCTTGGTCGATCTTTTCCAACGCTACAGGAGACATGTTTTGCACCGATTGCTGCAACGCCAGTGTTTCCAACGCCACGCGCATTTCGATGACCTCGCGGACCTCTGCCGGGTCCAGCGCTGTGACCCGCATCCCCCGTCGCGGCTCATGCCGGGCCAATCCATGCGCCTCAAGCCGCAACAAGGCTTCACGCACCGGAACATGGCTGGTGTCGAAGGCGCGGGCAATATAATCCTGCCGCAGCTTTTCCCCGGCGCTCAGCTCTCCGGTGATGATCTGCTGGCTGAGGTTTTGGTAAATCGTGTCGGAAATCGTGGCCGTCATGAATTATAGATAAAATCCACAACGACCATCCACAACCCGGTAATTCACCCTGCAAGCGGGTCTGGCGCAATATTCGCGCCGCACACCAGAACGGCCACGCGTTCGCCCGGTTCAGGTCGGTACACGCCCGAGGTCAAGGCTGCCAACGCCGTGGCGCCCGCCGGTTCCACCAGAATGCGATGCGTCTGCCACAACATCTTCTGAGCTGCCGCGATGGCATCATCCGACACCAGAACCGATGTCATCCCCTGCGCCAGGTCAAAACAGATCTGCCCGATCCGGCGCGCGCCCAGGGCGTTGGCCGCGATGCCGGATACCGAGACATCTACCGGTTCACCGGCCTGCAATGCCGCATTCAATGCGCAAGAGGTCTCGGGTTCGACCGCCACGACCTTGCGCGCACCGTCGAACCACGCCAATGCCCCGGCGATCAGTCCGCCGCCGCCCACGGCGACCAGAACCGTGTCTGCCTGCAGGCCCTGCGCATCCCATTCCGCAAAGCAGGTCCCCTGCCCCGCCACAGTAGCCGGCGCATCATAGGCGTGTATCTGCATCGCTCCGGTTTCAGCTTCATGCGCCTGAGCCTGTGTCAGCGCATTGGCGTATTCGCCGGACACAACGCTCAGATCCGCGCCGGTTTGACGGATCAATGCAATCTTGGAAGAGCCGGCCAGTTCGGGCACGAAAATCTTGGCCGGAAAACCAAGCGCCTGCGCCGCAAAGGCCGCCGCTGCACCATGATTGCCGCCGGATGCAGCCACGACACCTGCATCGGGTACGTCGAGGCTCAGCAACGTATTGAACGCACCTCTCGCCTTGAAACTGCCCGTGTGCTGCATGTGCTCCAGCTTCAGTTCAATGGGATAGCCCGGAATTCGGCTCTCGATCACCGGCGTCACTTGCGTATGTCCGTCGATACGATCCTGCGCCGCTGATATTTCGTTCTTCCAATTCATTCTTGTCTTTCCGTGACTGGCACTCTGCCCGCGAACCCTATAGCTGTTTGGAAAACACGCAAGCAGGGATCGATCACCCATGAGAGAAGACCGCCACAATCCGTTTCGCGATGCGCAGACAGATCGCTCGACAGCGAGCGAAGTGCCGGACACGCCGCAAACGCGATCGTCTGCCTATCGCCTTGCCTTTGCCGATGACGAATTCCTTTGCCGGGACGAACTGCGCCCGGTGCGTCTGCAACTGGAATTACTGAAACCCGAGATGATCATGAGCGAACGCGAGATCACCTCGACCATCGTAATGTTCGGCGGCGCGCGCATCCCTGAGCCATCGCAGAAACACACCGCGCGAACGGAAACGCTGGCTGGTCTGTCGACCTATTATGATGAGGCGCGCGAGTTCGCGCGGCTGATGACCGTGAAATCGAACGATACCGGCTGCCGCGAAAACGTGATCGTCACGGGCGGCGGTCCCGGTGTGATGGAGGCCGGCAACCGAGGCGCACAGGAAGCGGGCGGCTGCTCCATCGGTTTGAATATCGTTCTGCCGCACGAGCAGGCCCCGAACCTCTATGTGACGCCAGATCTCAGTTTCAACTTTCACTATTTTGCCATCCGCAAGATGCATTTCCTGATGCGGGCCCGTGCGATCACAATCTTCCCCGGCGGCTTCGGGACAATGGATGAGTTATTCGAATCTCTCACTCTAATTCAGACCGGCCGGATGGAGCGCGTGCCTTTCCTGCTGTTCGGACGTGATTTCTGGGAGAGGGTCATAAACTGGAAAGCACTGGCCGATGCCGGCACCATCTCGGACGAGGATCTTGACCTGTTCCGCTTTGTGGACACGGCGCAGGAAGCGGTCGAGATCATCGAAAACTGGGAACCCGCCCCGCCCCGCGACGAAATTCCGGGGCGCTGAACCATGGCCCCCAAGACCGGAGAGATGCTGCATCTGCGCGGAAATGCTCTGAGCAAGGGCGAACCTGTGGCGCTGCCGCTGATACAAAGCAGCATGTACCACCTGCCGGGTGCCACGGATGGACAGGCAAGTTACGGCCGCGTCGACAACCCGACCTGGGTGCATCTGGAACATGTTCTGTCGCATTTGGAAGACGCACCGTGCCTCAGCTTTCCATCAGGCATGGCAGCGATTTCTGCGGCGTTGTTCGCCACGGTGCAAGCCGGGTCACGCCTGCTGATCCCCTCCGATGGCTATTACGTGACGCGCCTTTTGGCCGATCGTTTCCTGTCGCGACTGGGTGTGATCGTTGAGGAACGCCCCACCACCGCTTTTACCGACGGCGGTTTTGACCGGTTCGATGTGGTCTTTGTAGAAAGCCCCTCGAATCCGGGGCTGGACATGATCGATCTAACAGCGGTCGCCGATCAGGTACGTGCTGCCGGGGGCGTAACCATTGCCGACAACACGACGATGACGCCGCTTGGTCAGCGCCCTCTGGATCTGGGCATCGATGTGGTTGTCTCGTCCGATACCAAGGCAATGGGCGGGCATTCCGACATGCTGATGGGCCATGTGGCCAGCCGCAAAAGCAACATCATGGAAAGGGTCGAGGAATGGCGAAAAGTGTCCGGCTCGATCCCCGGACCACATGAGGCATGGCTGCTGCATCGCGGGCTCGAAACACTGGACGTTCGGTTTGACCGGATGTGCAACTCCGCACAGAAACTGGTCGAACGATTGGCGGAACATCCCGCAGTGAAACAGGTTCGCTATCCCGGGCTGGCCGGTGACCCGTCGCACAAACTGGCGCAAGAGCAGGCCACGCGGTTCGGATTTCTGTTATCCCTGACGCTGGACAGCGAAGACAAAGCCGAAGCCTTCATCAACAGCTGCCCGCTTCTGCGCCCGGCTACGTCATTCGGAGGCGTCCACAGCTCGGCCGAGCGTCGCGCGCGCTGGGGCGACGACGTTGATCCGGCCTTCATCCGCCTGTCCGTCGGATGCGAACCAGTCGACGAACTATGGCACGCTATCGAAACCAGCCTGAACGCTGTATGATTACTTTTTGGGTTCACGCAGCTCTTTGAACACGTAGATCGGCAACACCACGCTGGCGATCAACGCCCCCAACCAGACCAGCAGCGTCGCAGCCAGCAGGTTCGAAACCCCACCCACGGTCAGCCCGGCGGCGACCAGGTCGGTCACGAAAAGACCCACGAAGGTCACGATCAAGGCGATCCCGCCCTTCAGGGCAGGTGCTTTCTTTTCGCCCAGTTTCAGGATCAGGGGTTCGGCCACAACCTGCACAACGGTGAAGACAATCACCACTACGATGAACGAGATCGGCTTGATCGCAAATCCAGACAATATCAGAGAGGCAAGCAACAACCCAATGGCATTTCCGGCCAGCAGAGCCAGGGCGGATTTTATTCTGCGCGTCATGCGGCGATCTCCGTCAAACAATAAGTATAAACATGCAGATATTATCAAGTCTGCGGGATTTTACGAAACAATTCAATCGCCTCTTTCGTTTTACCCGTTGAAATCGCATGGTAGAACACCTTCATCCTGATCAAACCTGTCCCTGACCTGAGAGAGTGATATGAGCGACGACCCCTACACCGTTCTTGGTGTATCGAAGGACGCCAGCGCAGCCGAGATCAAAAAAGCCTACCGGCGCATCGCCAAGGATTGCCATCCGGATCTGAAACCGGGCGATGACGCGGCTGAGGCAAAGTTCAAGGCCGCTGCCGCAGCCTATGATCTATTGAAAGACCCTGAAACACGTGCGCGTTTTGACAACGGAGAAATTGACGCTTCGGGTCAGGAGCGCCCGCAACAGCAATATTACCGAGAGTATGCCGAGGCCGCTGGAAACCCCTATCGGGGGCGTCAGGCGGATCCCGACGACATGTCAGATATCTTCGCGGAGTTCATGCGCGGTCGCGGCGGTTTTGGCGGTCAGCGCAGCCACGAGTTTCACGCTCCGGGTCACAATCTGAACTACACCCTGCAAATCAGCTTTCTGGACTCCGTTTTCGGCGCCAGTCAGAAATTGACTTTGCCGGATGGAGATCGGATCGAGGTCAAAATCCCCGCTGGTATCACCGACGGGCAGACCATCCGGCTGCGTGGCAAGGGGGCCCCGGGATACGGCGAAGGTCCTCCAGGTGACGCTCTGGTGACTGTTTCGGTCGCCAAGCACCCGGTTTTTGAACGTCAGGGCGACGACATCCATATCACGCTGCCCATCACAATCGACGAGGCCATTCTGGGCGGAAAAGTCCCGGCTCCCACGATAGACGGCGGTGTGAATGTCAACGTCCCAGCGGGCACCAGCAGCGGCAAAACGCTCCGGTTGCGCGGTAAGGGAGTAAAGAAGCGCGGCTCGTCCGGTCGTGGGGACCAGTTGATTGAGCTGACTATAACGACACCGAACAAGATTGATGACGAACTGAAGCAGCTCATGGAAACCTGGCGTGAAAAGCACCGCTATGATCCGCGGAAAGGAATGCAGTCATGACCCTGACCGAAAAGGAACTGATCGAAACGGTTTCCCGCCTGACCTCGGACCGCCTGACCGAATACCTGGCGGCGGAAATCGTCATTCCGGAACAATCGGATCAAGGGCTGGTTTATCAAAATATCGACGTCGCCCGTCTGGAACTGGCCTGTGAGTTGCACGAACAGTACGACATGGAGACCGATGCACTGTCGATGATGATCTCACTGATCGACCAGTTGCATGGGCTGCGGGCTGAACTGCGCGAAGCTCTGAACGCGATCGAGGCGCAACCCGAACCTGTGCGGCAGCAACTGGTCAAGGTCATCGGTACAGCGCGATTCCGTCGCAGATAACGGGGTTTTGGGCACGAATTATTTGGCGTAGAAGGCCGCCTTGATCCTTTGACAGGTAGCGCCATGACTCAGTCCAGATCTGAATTGCTGATGCCTGCAGGCAATCTGCGCAAGCTTAAACTCGCTGTCCTTTACGGGGCCGATGCGGTGTATCTGGGCACGCCCGATATGTCGCTGCGCACGAAATCCGAGTTCTCGCTGGAAGAGGTGATCGAAGGGGTCGAGTTCTGCCACAGCCATGGCCGACGCGCCTATCTGACGCTGAACCTGTTTTCGCACAACAAGGACATCCCGAAGCTGGACGAATACATTGACACGGTCCGCAAGGTGCAGCCGGACGGGTTGATCATCGCCGACCCCGGCGTGTTCCAGTACGTCCACGACCGCGCACCGGAACTGCCACTGCATATCTCGACCCAGGCCAATATCTGTTCGTGGCTGTCGGTAAAGTTCTGGCAGGATCAGGGCGCGGAACTGGTGGTTCTGGCGCGAGAGGTTTCCTACCCCGAGCTGGTCGAGATTCGCGAAAAATGCCCCGACATCAAGCTCGAGGCCTTCGTCCACGGCGCCATGTGTATGACCTATTCGGGCCGCTGCCTGCTGTCGAACTTCATGGCCGAGCGCGGCGCCAATCAGGGCAATTGCGCCAATTCCTGCCGCTGGAACTATGGGCTGAAACTGCGCCTCAAGGACGGCACCCATCAGGAACTGCGGATCACCGAGGAAAACGCCGACCTGTTCGAATTCCTGCTGGAAGAAGGCTGCCGGCCCGGTGATCTGATGCCCATCGAAGAGGACGATCGCGGTTCGTACATCCTAAATTCGCGTGATCTGTGCATCATGCCCAAGCTGGACGAATACCTGAAGATCGGTGTTGACAGCCTCAAGGTCGAGGGGCGCGGTAAATCGGAATATTACGCCGCCATCGTCGCGCGGGCTTATCGCATGGCCATCGATGACTATTTGGCAGACCCCGAAAACTGGGACCCCAAGCCTTACATGCGTGAACTCGAAACCGTCGGAAATCGCGGCTACACGCTGGCCTTCCACGAAGGCCGGCTGACCAATTATGCGCATGATTACGAACACACCGCGTCGATCGCACAGTGGGAATATGCCGGGATTGTCACCGACGTGACCGAGGATGCGTTTCTGGTCGAGGTGAAAAACAAGCTGGAACCGGGTGATGTGCTGGATTTCGTCTCACCCATCTCGCGCGAGACGGTTCTGCTGCTCTGCTGCGGGTTTACGACTTTGAACGCGCATCGGGCAACGCGCGCGTGGACGCAGTTCACGGCAGCACGAAAACTGTTATCCGCCTGCCTTTCACCCTGTTCGACCACGAGGATACCGACGATCTGCGCACCCGTTTTCCGATCTATTCAGTGCTGCGCAAAGAACGCGCCCTGACCGACGAACACTGGAGCCGCATTCGGTTCGACAAGCAGGTGCAGGGATTGGAAACCTCGGGCCGCGACAATCCCGCGGCCTATGCGCGCCGCCGCGACGAACTGGTCGAGAAGATCGGCGAAGACGGCAACGAACGCCGGTTCAAGACCAACCGCATCGGCACAGAAGGCTGCTGCGGTAAGGGCTGCAACGGTTGCCTGATCTTCTGGCAGGACGACAAATACGCGTTGGCCCGTGAGGTGCTGTCCAAGCGAAAACAAGGGGAACAACTCAGCCGCCGCGAGGCGACGGAATTGAAGCTACCGGGCGAAAACGCCTGAGCCGGTTCAGTTGCGCGTTCGAGAGTCTTCCGGCACGTAAAACGTATAGTCCCGATCTGCCACCTGTTCGTGACAGACATGGCAATACGCCACGGCGCCAGCGCGGTCGCCCATAGTGTCCCCAAACACCGAACCGTCCGGCAGGACCATGAGGTAACGCCAGTCCGCCGTGTCCGGGCTGGCACCTTCCTTCAGCTTCTCCATTATGAACATGGCCCCGGGATGTACGTGACCTTCATCCGTCACGGTCATGCTGTCCTTGGCAAGAACCGACCCCATGGGAAGTTCTTCACCTTCCTGCAACGTCCCGTAGTTATGCGCCATGCGATTGGCATAGCTGTTCACATACCGCTGCCCGTGCGTTGCCGAGATATAGGGCGCATCGTTGAAAAGCGGCCAGCTTTGGTAGTTTAGGATCAGGTCCAGTTGTGCCACGGCGTACCCACGCGCCATGCGGCGATTGAGCGATCGGTAGTGTTCCAGAGCCTCTTCCTTGCTCAGCTCGGCAGGGTTTTCGATTGCGATATGAGCGTCCTGACCTTCAGCAAAGGCCAAGCCTGAACCTGAGACAACAGCAAGCGCAGCGGCTCCGTAACGGATGATCGTAAAAAAACTTTTATTCATAATCGTGGCCCACCTGAAATTCAGTTCGCCTGAGCGCCTTCTGACACCACTTGGAACAGTCTAGCGGTATCGCAAAAACTTGCCAGCTCTGACCCGGACAGTTCACCGGCTTGTGCATCAATTTGAGGAAGCAGAGCCCGGCGACGGGCACTGGAAATATAGCAAATTTTGCATGTGGTTTCAGCATCTGAAACATTAAGTTTACAGAAACACTTATGACGTGCAGGCGGATCTGGAAAACACTTAAAGCGCGATCCGGCCAAGCAAGGCCGAGATCGGCCGAACTCTACTGGCTTAGGCCCGTTTCGGCCTCGATTTGTTTGCGCGATTTGCGCGCCCTCTCGGTCGCCGACTTCAACTGACCACAGGCTGCCATGATATCCTCACCGCGCGTCTTGCGGATGGGTGAGGCATAACCTGCCTGGTAGATGATGTTGGCAAAGGCGCGGATACGGTTGTTCGAACTGCGCTTGTACGGCGCCCCGGGCCATTCGTTGAACGGGATCAGATTGATCTTGGCCGGAATGTTGTGGCGCTTGATGTGGGCGATCAGACGATGCGCATCTTCGTCGCTGTCATTCACACCATCCAGCATCACATATTCAAAAGTGATCCGTTCAGAGTTCGACACGTTGGGGTAGCTGGCCAGTGCTTTCAGCAGTTCCTCGATGTTCCAACGCTTGTTGATCGGCACCAGAACGTCGCGCACCTCGTCGGTGGTGGCGTGGAACGAGATCGCCAGCAAGCAGCCGATCTCTTCTGCCGTACGGGCAATTTCGGGCACAACGCCCGAGGTCGAGAGTGTGATACGACGACGCGACAGGGAAATCCCCTCGGGGTCCATGGCGATCTTCATCGCGTCGCGGACGTTTTCGAAATTATATAGTGGCTCACCCATGCCCATCAGAACGATGTTTGACAGCAGGCGGGTCTCATCCTTGGGTGCGCCGGGGGTCGGCCATTCCTCAAGATCGTCGCGGGCCATCATGATCTGACCTACGATTTCGGCGGATGTCAGGTTTCGTACAAGTTTCTGAGTTCCGGTATGACAGAATGAACAGGTCAGCGTACAGCCCACCTGAGACGAGATGCACAGGGTTCCGCGATCGTCCTCGGGGATATAGACCACCTCGACCTCATGCCCGCCGGCGATGCGACACAGGTATTTGCGGGTGCCATCCTCGGAAACCTGACGTGTCACCACCCCGGGGATTTCGATCACGAAATGCTCGGCCAGTTGTGCACGATAGGCTTTGGCGAGATTGGTCATCTGGGCAAAGTCGCGCACACCCCATTGATAGATCCATTGCCAGATCTGGCCTGTGCGCATCTTGGCCTGTTTCTCGGGCGTGCCGTGTTCAATCAAGGTCTCGCGCAACCTGTCGCGCGAAAGACCGACAAGGTTTACCTTCCCGTCGGGCAGTTTGCGCGGGATGGTCATGACGTCTTGGGTGATCGGCGCTTTGGGCGACATTGGCGTATCTCAAAGGAATCGGGCTTGGGATGCGCCTCTATATAGGAACCTGCGCAAAGATCAAAAGGTTTCCTAAGCTGAGTGGCCCGGCAAGATGTACATGCCGGGCCTTTTTGATCAGTTTACCGGCGGCGGTGTGTAGCAATCATTGGCATCCAGGGTCTGAACCGGATCTTCCGGGCCACATTGCTCGCCCGATATCGGATAGGAATCCGCGGTCTTCTCGCAAGCGCTCAGTGCTGCGACGGATGCGGCCAGAACCAGAGCGATCCAAGTTTTCTGTTTCATCACGATGTCCTCTCTCAATGGCTGAACCACTTAGTTCACATTGCCGGATGCGAAACCTTGATACGGATCAAAAATGGCAGATGACCAAACGTCAAAAGCCCCGCGACCAAGCGGGGCCCTTTGAACAATCGGCACGCTGAGATCAGTTGGTGCAGCGCTTCTCAGCGTCTTCTATCGCAGCGGTAAAGCCCAGCAGCGAGAAGGTGTCTTTCGTCTGCGTCCCGCGCTCGGACCGGGCGGTCAGAACAGCCTCGGTTCCGCGTTTCAGGGCGGTGATGATCTTGGCATCATCCGCATCCGATGCGGCCCAGGCCCATTCGCCTTCCGTGAACAGTTCGAACTCGGTGCCGTCGACATTCAGGTTAACCGTCGAACCCGCGGCAAACGGATAGCCGCCAGTAAAGGTCAATTGGCCTTTTACCTCGGCATTCGGACGATAGAACACAAACAGCAGGATATCGCTGCGCCGTACAGAAACCACGCGTCCACCACGGGTGTTCACGGTTTCCTTGGGTGCCGAGACGCTCCAGCATTCGGTGGGATCGTCTTCGACAAAAACGCTCCAATCCGTTTTTGCAGCAACACGGTTTGTGCTTGTCGCCTGTTGGGCGATTGCAGAAGTCGCGGCGATGCCTGCCACACACAGGCCCGCAATCGTACGAACGAGCTTTGATCCCATTTGTCCAGCCTCCTAGCTCGACCCTTACCTCATACCCATCGGACACGTCTGCGAACCCTGCCGGTTCGTCTATTCGTTTGCGTCTTCCGATGATTGCCGACATACACACACTAACGCAGGTTTCGCCACAGGCGAAAGGGCGATTGGCAGAATTTTGCGCATAAATTTCGGAGGTCCAGATGACGCAGCCCATACCCATGACAGAACTCTGGCGCGGCGCGCTGCTGGAAAGTCTTCATCTGGGTCATGCGGTGATTTGCGATGACACGGGTCAGATCGTGCGCAGTTGGGGCGACCCACAATCCATCATATACCCGCGGTCATCCGCCAAGATGATTCAAGCGCTTCCGTTGGTCACATCAGGGGCGGCGGCGAAATACGGGCTGACCAGCGAACACCTGGCGTTGGCCTGCGCCTCGCACAATGGGGCAGCGATCCACACGGATCGCGTGACGGCGTGGCTGGACCATCTGGGGTTAAACGAGCATGATCTGCGGTGCGGCCCACAAGAGCCCGCTGACACAGCCGCGCGCGACCGGCTGATCCTGGCCGACGATACGCCTTGCCAGATCCACAACAATTGTTCCGGCAAGCATTGCGGCTTTCTGACTCTGGGCCAGCACATGGGCGCAGGGCCGGAGTATCTTGAGATTGATCACCCGGTACAACAGGCCTGTCTGTCTGCCATCGAAGAAACGACGGGCGAGACCAGCCCGGCATACGGCATCGATGGCTGTTCGTCCCCGAATTTCGCCACATCGCTCGTCGGTCTGGCGCGGTCGATGGCATGGTTTGCCAGCGCTTCGGATAGGTCTGATCGCTCCAGCGACGCGGCAGCTCAGCTGGTTGGAGCCATGGTCAAACACCCGGAACTTGTTGCCGGTGAGACCCGGGCCTGCACCGAGCTGATGCGCGCGATGAACGGACGTGTTGCCATCAAGACCGGGGCCGAGGCCGTGTTCGTGGCCATCGTCCCGGAAAAACGCATGGGCGTTGCGCTGAAGATCACCGATGGCACCACCCGCGCCAGTGAATGTGCGATCGCCGCGATACTGGTAAGCCTTGGCGTGCTGGAGGCCGATCACCCGGCCACCCGCAGATTCATGAACGCCACGCAATACAGCCGTCGCGGGCTGGAATGCGGCGTGATCAAACCAGCAACGGGTTTCCCCGACTAAGGCCCTTACATCTCGATTTCGTGGATTTCGGCCACTTCAACCGAGCCTGTCCCGTTGACGACCATCGGGCAGCCTTTGGCCATCTCGGTCGCAGCGTCGATACTGTCAACCTTGATCACAGTGAAGCCCGAGGCCGGGTTCGCGCCGCCGTTATCGGCCACTCCGTTGCTGCTGACAGTGTGAGACTGCCCAACCGGGTTGCCGGGGATAACGAGGGCTTCGCCCATATTTTGAAACCAAGCCCCCCAAGCGGCCATGGTCGCCTCGATCTCGGCGGGGTCGGTTGGGGTGTGACCCCCATGATAGACAAACAAAAACTGGGGCATATCGCTCCTCCCTGATGAAATCCTATTTGCAAAGTGCTTCGAGTTTGCGCAGCGAAGACGTCCAACCCTGATTGTGGTTCGCGGCTGCTTCGGCATCGGCCAATTCGCGGTGGTCCAGCACAAGGTGGGCACCGCTTTCGGTCGCAGCAACGGAAAGGGTCACATGGCTTTCGGCACCGCGTTGATCCTGATCGTCATGCCAACCCCATGTAAAGCCCACCGACTTCGGCGGGTCGACATGTGTCACGTGGCCCGAGACCTTGTATCGCTGGCCCTCGCCATTCTCCATCACCGAGTACCAAGGGCCGGTGCGTGAGAAATCCAGGTTGTGTTCCGGCACGTGCATCCCTTCGGGCCCCCACCATTGCAACAGCTTGGCACCATCGCTGATCCATGCAAACAGTTCTTCGGGACTGACTGGGAATTCCCGCTCCAGTTTCAGGTCGGCCATGAATTCTCCCTTTCGATAATATCACTCAGACGGTCGAGGCTACCTTCCCAGAATTGCCGCTTGGAAATCGTCCAGTCGGCAATCGCCCGCAATCCTTCGGATCGGATGGAATACATGCGTTGTGTGCCTTGCACACGCTGCTGCACCAACCCGGCTTCGCGCAGCACCTTGAGGTGGCGTGAAATCGCGGCGCCGGACATGCCGCGCCCTTCGATCAGATCACCGGCAGGCAGCTCGCCCTGCTCCATCAATTGCTCGACAATCGAGAATCGGGTGGCATCGGACAAAGCGGAAAACGTGGTCAGAAGTGTGCTCATATCCATTATTTAACACTAATGTTAAATAAAAGATAGTCCTGATCAGCCGCCTACAAAATCGGCACGGCAATAGCCTTGCAGGTAAAGCAGCGCCGTCAGGTCGCCGTGATTCACCCGCACGTCGCATTTCGCGGCCACCGACGGCTTGGCATGAAGGGCAACCCCGGTTCCGGCCCGACCAAGCATTCCAAGGTCGTTGGCCCCGTCACCCACGGCGATAGCGTCACCTTCAGACAGGCCAAGCCGCGCCGTAATCTGCTCGAGCGCTTCGATCTTGGCCTGACGCCCCAAAATAGGACGCGCGACGTCTCCGGTCAGCTTGCCATCTTCAGCCAGCAAAGTGTTGGCGCGGTTTTCATCGAATCCCAAAAGCTCTGCCACCCGTGCGGTAAAGGCTGTAAAGCCACCGGATACCAATGCTGTATAGGCCCCGTTGGCCCGCATCGTCGCCAGCAATTCCCTGCCTCCGGGCATCAGAGTGATCCGTTCCCGCAGAACTTTGCCGATAACGCTTTCATCCAGATGCTTCAGCAAACCAACCCGCTCGGTCAGGGCACCTTCGAAATCAAGCTCTCCGTTCATGGCACGGGCCGTTATGTCCTTGACCCGGTCGCCGACGCCGGCCTCATCCGCCAATTCGTCGATGCATTCCTGCTGGATCATCGTGCTGTCCATGTCGGCCAGCAGCATCTGTTTGCGCCGTCCTTGCGCGGGTTGCACAATCAGGTCCACCCCCATCCCTTGCAGGTCTGCCCAAACGTCCCACCGATTGTCGGGGATGGCGTTCAACTCAAACTCTGCCGCCTCATCCGGGTTGAGCCAGAGGGCCTCTCCACCACCCCACGCATTACGCAAGGACTCAGTCAATGCGCTGTCCAGCGACGGCGCTGCCGGATTGGTCAGCAAAGTGGCGACATACATATTCAATCTCCAGTGTCCTACCCGAACGGGGTGACTTAGGGGGTCAACGCTAAACGGCCCTGATCGGTCAATTCCCAGCAGGACTGCCCTTCGAACACCGCAACACCCACCGGGCGTCCGTATCCGGCACCTGTGTCCAGATTGACGCGATTTCCATAATGCGTTGCCCGATCCACCGGAGTATGACCATGCACGATCAGCTTGGGATGCGGGCCCGGATGGGCATGGAAATCCTGCCTGATCCAGACCAGATCGTTGGCGCGCTGCTCGTTGAGCGGCACGCCCGGACGAATGCCTGCATGAACGAAGGCAAGCCCGGGCGTCTGATGCATCAGAACCAGATCGCGCAGAAAGGTCAGGTGCGATTTCGGCACCGCCGCCTGCGCCATCTGATGCAGATCTTCCAGACGGATCTGGCCATCGAATTCCACGCCATAACTGCGCAGGGTTTCGACCCCGCCCAGCCTTTCATGCAGCCAATGATACCCGACAAGCAAATGCGGATCGTGACGTGGCGCGTCCTCCATGAACCAGGCGAACATGCGATCATGGTTGCCCAGCAGAGTGATCCAGTTCAGGCCCGCATCGCGCCCTGCAATCAGGCGCTCGACCAGCCCGCGACTGTCCGGGCCGCGATCCACGTAATCACCCAGAAACACGATCTGGGCATCCGGGCCGCCATCGCCCTGGATCAGAGACACCGCGCGCTCCAGCTCGGCCACCTGCCCGTGCAAATCACCAATAACGTAGACAGGCTGTGTCATAGATCCTCCGACGGTAAGGTTCAGCTTGCTTGTGCCGCAGATTGCAGCCTGAGAAAACAAAGGACCCGGGCCTTCGGTCAACCGGGTCCTGAACTGTTTCTCAAACTCTACAGGCCACGTCAGGTGACATCAAACTCCAACGGCTTGATCTGTGTGAACAGACCCGTTTCCGCCAGCTTGGCGCGTGCCTGAGCCGGAACCGGTTCGTCAACATAAAGCAACGCAATTGCTTCTCCGCCGGCCTCGGATCGACCCAGGGTAAAGTTCGCGATGTTGACGTTGTTCTCACCCATTGTCCGCCCCAGAGCACCGATGATGCCCGGCACGTCTTCGTTGCTGGTGTACAGCATATGGGCGCCGACCTCAGCGTCGATATTGATGCCCTTGATCTGGATGAAACGCGGTTTGCCGTCACTGAACACGGTGCCACCGATGGAACGCTCGCGTTTGTCGGTCACAACGGTAACTTTGATATAGCCCTCGAAAGCACCCGATTTGTCCTGATTGGTGGTCGAGATCTTGATCCCGCGCTCTTTGGCGACAACCGGGGCCGACACCATGTTCACCTCGGGGTTGAACTTTTTCATGATCCCGGCGACCACGGCGCAGTTCAACGCCGCCAGGTTCATTTCAGCGGCAACACCATCATACAGGATATTGATCGCCTTGACCGGCTCATCGGTCATCTGGCCGATGAAGCTGCCGAGATGGCCGGCCAGCTTGATCCACGGCCCCATCACCTTGGCTTCTTCCGCCGTCACACTGGGCATGTTCAAAGCGTTCTCGACCGCACCTGTCAGCAGGTAGTTCGAGATCTGCTCGGCCACTTGCAGCGCCACATTCTCCTGCGCTTCAGTCGTTGCCGCACCAAGATGTGGCGTGCAGACCACGTTGGGCAGGTTGAACAAGGGGTTGTCCTTGGCGGGTTCCTCACTGAACACGTCAAACGCGGCACCCGCAACGTGACCGGATTGCAGCGCCTCTGCCAACGCCTCCTCATCTACCAGACCACCACGAGCGCAGTTGATGATGCGCACGCCCTTCTTGGTTTTGGCGAGGTTCTCGCGGCTCAGAATACTACGGGTCTGATCCGTCAGCGGCACGTGCAGGGTGATGAAGTCGGCGCGGGACAGCAACTCGTCCATCTCAACCTTTTCCACGCCCATCTTGGCGGCTTTCTCTTCGCCCAGATAGGGATCATAGGCGATGACTTTCATCTTCAGGCCAAGCGCGCGCTCGCACACGATGCCGCCGATGTTACCCGCACCAATGACACCGAGCGTTTTGTTCGTCAGCTCGATCCCCATGAACTTGGACTTTTCCCACTTGCCCGCATGGGTCGAAGTCGAGGCCTCGGGGATTTGCCGCGCCACGGCGAACATCATCGCAATCGCGTGTTCTGCGGTGGTGATCATGTTGCCGAATGGCGTGTTCATCACGATCACACCTTTTTTCGACGCCGATTCCTTGTCGATATTGTCAGTGCCGATTCCGGCGCGGCCGATCACCTTCAGCTTGTCGGCTTTTTCCAGAATGGTCGGCGTGACCTTGGTAGCCGAGCGGATGGCAAGACCGTCATATTGACCGATCACCTCGGCCAATTTGTCCTTGTCCTTGCCCAGATCGGGCATGAAATCCACGTCAATGCCGCGATCACGGAAAATCTGAACGGCGGTTTCGCTGAGTTTGTCGGAAACGAGTACTTTGGGAGCCATGTCTGTGGTCCTTGAATGTAATGAGAAGTCCGGGCCGATGCGGCCCGGTGAAGATGGGATGCGATCAGGCGGCTTCTGTTTGCGCCGCGATTTCGGCCTCAAAGGCCCATGCCAGCCAAGGCAGCATCGCTTCGATATCCGAGGTCTCGACCGTACCGCCGCACCAGATCCGCAAGCCCGCAGGCGCATCGCGATAGGCACCGATATCCAGCGCGATATTCTCGGCTTCCAGCCGTTTGGCCACAGCCTTGGCAAAGCTTGCGCCGTCCTGAATACGGGCATCTGTGAATTTCAGACAGACGGATGTGTTCGACTGTGTTGCCGCATCCTCGGCCAGATTGGCGATCCAATCGTTCTGCGCGCAGAACGCATGTACCGCACCGGCATTGGCATCCGCACGGGCAATCAGGCCCTGCAGGCCACCGACCGAGCGCGCCCAATCCAGCGCGAACAGATAATCCTCAACCGCCAGCATCGACGGCGTATTGATCGTCGCACCGGTAAAGATGCCGTCGATCAGTTTGCCACCTTTGGTCAGGCGGAAGATCTTGGGCAACGGCCATGCGGGGGTGTAGCTTTCCAACCGCTCCACCGCACGAGGGCTGAGGATCAGCATCCCGTGGGCCGCTTCGCCACCCAGCACTTTCTGCCAGCTGAACGTGGTCACATCCAGCTTGTCCCAGGGCAGGTCCATCGCAAAGGCCGCCGAGGTCGCATCGCAGATCGTCAGACCCTGACGGTCATCCGCAATCCAGTCGCCATTCGGCACCCGCACGCCCGAGGTCGTGCCGTTCCATGTGAAGACCACGTCATTGGCGAAATCAACAGACGCCAGATCCACGATCTGCCCGTAGTCGGCGGTCTTTATCTCGGCATCGATTTTCAGCTGCTTGACCACGTCGGTGACCCAACCGGACCCAAAGCTCTCCCACGCCAGCATCTCGACCTTGCGCTCGCCCAGCAACGACCAAAGCGCCATTTCGACCGCGCCGGTGTCAGACGCAGGGACGATGCCAATCTTGTAATCGGCTGGAATGCCCAGGATCTCACGCGTGCCTTCGATGGCCGCCTTCAGCTTGTCCTTGCCAACAGCAGCCCGGTGCGACCGGCCTAATGCAGCATCGGCCAGTTTGGTCAGATCAAATGTGGGGGGTTTGGCACAGGGGCCCGAGGAAAAACGCGGATTTGCCGGCCGCGTCGCCGGTTGTTCGATCGTCATGTGTATTACCCTTCCAGATACACGCCCCTCGTTGGGGAGGGGTGTCCCACGGACAGAGTTATGGGTCCTTCGCACTTGCAGCAAGCGGAAAAGACCCATCGACAGCAAAAAACGACATCCGGAAAGGGTGCGAATCGGAACAGAGGTTTCCGATTGGCGAAAAAACCCGCCGACTTCCCGGCGGGTTTTCTGGGTAATTTACTCGGCAGCGTCCATGTATGCATCCATTGGGGGGCATGTGCAGACGAGGTTTCTGTCGCCGTATGCGTTGTCGACGCGGTTGACGGGTGACC
>NZ_JBXWPT010000029.1:0-20738 GCF_059612005.1 Ruegeria sp. CDSA141 | reverse complement strand
CGATCTGATCATGAAAGACGGCAAAGTCTACAAGAACACGCTGGACTGAGTTCCAGATGAAGTCCTTTGCTCAAAGCATATTTTGTAACGACTGCTTTGGGCTCACAGTGGTCATCTGACAGTTTTGGTTGGGCATATGAGCTGTCCCGACCTGGTCAACGGCGGCAGTGCGGACAAAGCAGGCATTCGAAGACTGGTCTCGCGACCCACAAGTCAACTATGGTCGGAGTTCATCTTGCGATAGTCAGAGGGCGCCAGTCCTGTCAACTTCCTAAATGCGCGGCTGAAATTGTTTGCGGTTTCATATCCTAGCATTGAGGAGATGCTGGAGACTGTCTCGCGCGTATCTGTGAGGAGTTCCTCGGCCCTTGCTACCCTGACATCGTTGACGATTTCGCGAAAACGAACCCCTTCGGTTGATAACTTCCGCTGTAGTGTGCGAACGCCAAGATCGAGCGAACGCGCGGTGGCATCAATCGACATTTCCTCCCGATGAAGTTGTTGCCAAACCACTTCCTCGACTTGTTCTCTAAGTGTTTGAGGTGGGCCGCCCAATCGTTCGCGAGAAATATCTCCGACAGTTATCGAGCCGCCGGTGAGTTTTTTGGGCGTGGCTTCGGAGCTCAAAGCCGAAGCTTCAAACTCAACCCCAAGGCGGGTGGTGTTCCAGATTACAGGACAAGCGTAAGTGTCTTCTGCCTCGACAAACCCAGGAACTTTCGGGAAGTCCAAGAGCACGGCCGATGGCTTCCAGTCGTTTCCTAAATACGCGCGGAATATGCTCAGAAAAACCCCAACGGCCGAGAAACCGATGTCCGGATACGCGAAATGCGAGCGAAGTCCAAAACGATAACAGTAGCGCGCGCTAGTGCCCGAAGTTTCAAGCCACGCGCGATCCGTGGACGAATGAAATGGCATGACGGCAGAAGCTCGTATTAGCGCTGCCCCCAGCGTTGGAGCAGAAAGAACGTAACTCCCCCAGGCGCCGTAGTCAGCGACAGTGAGATACGGTGACCACAACAATCCGATGTTTTGTTGTCCCGAGGATCGTGCGGCTTCGTGCACAAAGGTCGCCAAAGCATGCTCCGAGATGTAACCGCCTCTTTCCTCAATGAAGTGATCAGGAAGATCGGCAGAGTCAAAAGCACGCAACAGGCGTCTCTCCCCAGCGGCCTCAAGCACAAACTGGGGCATCGCGCCCAAGGCCTTGGCCGAAATCATCGGTGGTAGGTTCAATCCGTCAACCCGCTTGTTCGCCCGCGTGTCGTGAAATGATACGCATCGGCTGAACGGATGTGCAAGCTTTCCACAAACAGCAGGGAGCATTGCGCCATGAAAATACTTGGACCATCACACAGCAGTTTGTCGACGCATCTTTTTGGCGTGGCGCTTATTGTGGGTATTTCTTCCTCGCCAGTTCTTTCCCAGTCCTTCAACGACAGGGGTGACATCCTTGCACGATCAGCCGAAGTCGAGGACATCGAGTACAAGATCATGGTGCAGCGCGCCACTCAGACTGCAATCTGGGGGATGCCCGCCGCTGGTATGATCGATTTTCTGAAGGGCATTCGCCGCGACCTCGGTGGCGACTACAACGACATCATTTATCTCAATAAGCCGTTCGATTCCAAACATGGGTTTCTTACGGCTAACGATGTTACGGCCTATGCTTGGGCTTCAATGACCTCCGAACCCGGTCCCCTTGTCATTGAAGTGCCCGCTGCCACCGACAAGGTTAACTACTTCGGTACAATCGTGAATGCTTGGGATGTTCCTATCGTGGACGTTGGTCCCGATGGTTTCGATGAAGGTGCCGGCGGCAAGTACCTCATGCTACCTCCAGGCTACGAATGGGATATGTCCCTGGAGGAATTAACTGAAGCAGGATACCTTCCCTTTGAAACAGATACCTACGAATATGGGTTTTCGTTCCGGCCAAAACTGAAGAATGGCGGAACGGACACCGATGCGGCCGACTACGCTCAGACGATCAAAGTGTACTACCTGTCTGAGGCTGACAATCCACCACCCAACAACTATCTGGAAGCGTCAGAAGTGCCGTACGACTCGCTTCCATACTACAACGAGACATTCTTTCAGGACCTGAACGATTACGTTCAAAACAACCCGATCCGTCCACAAGACAAGGTTATGGTGAATTTTCTGAAAGATCTCGGGATCGAGAAGGGAAAGCCTTTCGAACCAAGTGAACTTCAAATGCAGGCAATGAACGAGGGATTGTTGCTCGCGTACGCCTCGATGCAGAACTACTTTGTGACGCCCGGGAAAGCCATGATCCCACTTTGGGTCGACGATAGCGGCGAGATGAGGAGCCAGTGGTTGATTTGGGATTTCGCGGATGGTCAACCCGAGGCTGGTTTCCCCTATGAGACTGAGACCGAAGTCCTTGTGGATGCGCGTGCGGGCGGCAGTTATTTCTGGATTACATACCTGCCGAAACAACTGGGCGGAGGTACATTTTATCTGACAGGCCTGCGCGACAGCGACGGGGAAATGTACGATCACAATCAGACCTATAAACTGAACGTCCCAGCGGATACACCTGCCGACGATTTCTGGTCCGTGATTGTTTATTCGATGGAGACCAAGAGCTTCATTCGGAACGTTGATCCTGTCGGTTTGTCCGAGCGCGACACTGATGCGATGCAGGCTAATGAAGACGGTTCTTACGACATCTTTTTTGGACCAGAAGCACCGGAAGGCATGGAAAGCAACTGGATACCAACCACAGAGCCGTACTTCCTTTTGTTTCGTCTATATGGGCCGCAAGAAGGATGGCTGGAGAGTGGCTGGATGCTGGGCGATCTAGAAAAAGTAAACTGATCAAAACAAACAGTAATTCCCAATGGAGCGAACAATGAAAACAAAGTCGTTAGCTGTGCTGACTGCCCTGATACTCGCATCGCATTCTTCAGCCCAAGAATTCAAAGCCGACGTTCCTGAGAATGTTCTTACACCAGACAAGGTCGAGACCCAGACGCTTGGTGATCTGGAATTCTTCGATGGTATGCCATCACCTGAGACGGTGGAGAAAGTCTTCGACAACCTTGATCTGATCAGAGCAACGACTGCTTTCCTGGATGGCATGAAGATCGCTTCGCTTCGAGCTATGTTTCAGGGATACGAAGACTTGGGCGTCAATCCCAATGACGTCGTGATTGCAGAAGACCTGCTGGACGCGCGGTCCATCTGGCTGACGCCCAATACAACCACAATCTACATTGGTTCGAATGTCGATATCTCGGATGGCCCGATGGTGATTGAGGTTCCGGCAGGCCTGCTTGGGTTGCTTGATGACGCCGCGTTTGACTATGTGACGGATATCGGGGCGCTTGGCGCGGATAAGGGAGAAGGTGGCAAGTATCTACTTTTGCACAACGACGATGAAACGCCGGTGCCCGAGGGCTACTTCGAACTACGCACAAAGACATATGAGCACTGGTTGTTGCTAAGACGCTCGCCAGACGCAGACGGAGATACGGCTGGCCCTGTTGCCGAGATCAAGGCGGGTCTGAATATCTATCCGCTTAGTGAAGCGGACAATCCTCCCGCGGAAATTTTCCTGAATATCTCCGGTGTTCAACACAACACTGTTCACGCGAACAACGAAGACTTTTTTGAAGAGATCCACGTCGCGCTCGAAAACAATCCAATTGGTGCGTTCAGTCCGGAAATTGTAGGAACGTTTGCTTCCATAGGGATCAGGAAGGGCGAGCCCTTCGAACCCGATGCCCGTATGCAGGCCATTTTCAAGGAGGCAGCAGCGATAGCAAATGCCACGGCGCGAGCGATTACGTATGCCTCGCGCGATCCGGGAGTTTTCTTTTATGAAGACCGGCAATGGAACTCACCGTTTCAACGTCAGAGCTATCTGTTTCTTGAGGACGGTGCACGCATACTCGATGACCGTTCATACTTTTTCTATATGGCGACGGGCATAACGCCTGCGATGACCTCGCCACCGGTCGGTATGGGGTCTGTCTATGCGATGACGGCGCGAGACAACAACGGACAGTACCTGGATGGCTCAAAAACCTACAAGGTAACGCTCCCGGCACCCGTTCCCGCGAAAAACTTTGCGTCGTTTATGTTGTATAGCGGACAGACACGGTCGATCCTTGAAACTGACCAGCAATCCGGTGGTATCGACTCTAATCGACCGGGGATAAAGCCGAATGAGGATGGGAGTACCAGCATCTATTTTGGCCCGGAAGCCCCAGAAGGTTGGGAGAACAACTGGGCGCAAACCATGCCCGGGCAAAGCTTCAACTTGATGATGCGCCTCTACGGACCGCTCGAGCCTTGGTTCGACAAGACCTGGCGTCCTGGTGATCTGGAACTGGTAGAATAAAGCGACAGCCGCGACTATCGGGCGACGCTACTTTTTGGCGTCGTCTGGCATTTTCTTCGGTGTCGGTTTTGGGCTCAAAGCGGTCGTCGTCGGCGGCGTGTCAGAATGGCGGTCTGGACAGTCTTACAAGGGAGCGTGGTGTGGGGAATGGACTTCTACCGCGGATCTGGACGTACTAGGCAACGCAAGGAGCGTGCCAACGGATCGAAGGCAAATGTTGTGATAGCCGACATGCTTCACGCCTGTCCTAAGCGGCGCTAGTCTCCCGTCATAGCAACGCTGAAAGGAGCCGCCCAATGTCCCTCTTCTGTAAACTCTTCGGTGGTGGTGAAAAGTCGGAGCCGGAGCCAGTCTCTTACAGAGGGTTCGAAATCTTTCCGGACCTGATGCCCGAAGGTGGCAAGTACCGCCTTCTAGCCCGTATCGAAAAGACCATCGGCGGAAATCGCAAGACCCATACAGTAATCCGGGCGGATGTTTTTGAGACCCGAGATCAGGGCGAAAGCTTCAGCATCGCAAAGGCGAAACAGGTGATCGACGAGCAGGGCGAACGCATTTTCGATTAAGCAAACAGACAGCCTAATTTATGCGATGCAATCGACGGATGGTTCCGCAAATTAGACATCCGCCCCGATCTGGCGAAAGAACGCTAAGCAAGCCAAGCAGTCATTGGAAGTCTTAGATGCCCGATACATGCAGCTGCAATCTGGGTCCCAATTTCGTCTATTTTACAGCATGTGCTACCCTGTTGCATTTATCGTATGCAATTGGGGGCTGAAGATATGTGGAACATGGAACAGTTTGTAGCGGACTGCCGGACCGCAGTAGATCAGGACGCGTCTCACAAATCGGTGGCTGAGGTGGTGGACCGGGCGATGCGCGATCCCGCGGGCGTGACGCAAGCCTTGGGAGAGCCGACCGAAAGCGGTATCTTTCCCATTTACAAGTCAGGTGATCTGACAATCGTCAACGTCGTATGGAAGCCAGGAATGACCATAATGCCCCACAATCACGAAATGTGGGCCGTGATCGGTATTTATGGTGGCCGAGAAGATAACATTTTTTGGCAGCGCGTAGCAGATGACCCTAACGGACGCATTGAAGCGGCGGGGGCTCGAGCATTGTCGACGGGTGAATATGCTCCGCTTGGTAAGGACCTCATTCACTCGGTTACAAACCCTATCCCCAAGTTGACCGGAGCAATCCACGTATACGGTGGGGATTTTTTTGAAGCTGAGCGAAGCGAATGGGATCCAGAAAACCTGACGGAACATGCCTATGACATGTCGAAGGTTCGCGCGTTATTCGAGGACTAGTTTGCAGTTTGACAATTTGCGCTGGCAATGCCTGAGGCATGTTCCGTCTATACGGCAGGCTTCGCTGATTGCCGATTACTATCTCGTTGAATTGACACGGGGTGATGATCTCGGATTATGGACAGATGAGCAAATTACAACGCCCCCCGAAGCCTCGGCCACGCCCATTTCTTCCTAATCCGGACCGCTACGAGCAAATGGTCTATCGCCGTTGTGGGCAGTCTGGCATAAAGCTACCCGCGATAAGCCTTGGGCTATGGCACAACTTTGGTGGGGATACCCCGCACCAGACAAAGCGCGATCTCTGCCGCACTGCTTTTGACTTGGGTATAACGCACTTTGATTTAGCAAATAACTATGGCCCGCCGCCGGGATCGGCGGAAGAAGCATTCGGTGAAATTTTAAAAACTGATTTCGCAGGCTATCGGGACGAACTCATCATATCTACCAAGGCAGGGTATGATATGTGGCCGGGCCCCTATGGGGAGTGGGGATCACGAAAGTATCTTGTGGCCTCTTGTGATCAGTCGCTCAAGCGGATGGGGTTAGAATACGCAGATATCTTTTATTCCCACCGTTACGATCCAGATACCCCTCTGGAAGAAACTATGGGGGCCTTAGACTATATAGTGCGCTCTGGGCGCGCACTTTACGTCGGATTTTCAAGCTACAACTCGCAACGAACGCGCGAAGCGCTGGCTATCTTGAAAGCCCTTGGCACGCCGTGCCTGATTCATCAGCCGTCGTATAACCTACTCAACCGTTGGGTTGAGCGGGACGGGCTGTTGGATACGCTTGACGAATTGAACGTGGGATCGATTGCGTTCACGCCACTTGCCCAGGGTATTTTGACATCGAAGTATCTGAACGGCATTCCCGAAGACAGTCGTGCGACCCAAGGCAAGTCTCTATTGGACGGCATGATCAACGAACGTTCATTGACGAGTGTCAGGGCTCTAAACGATATAGCGGCGTCACGCGGTCAATCATTAGCTCAGATGGCGCTTGCTTGGGTGCTGAGAGGTGACCGGATTACGACAGCCCTTATTGGCGCTTCGCGTCCTGAGCAGATCGTGGATTGCGTAGGTGCGGTCCAGAATTTGGAATTTACCGAAGCGGAACTCGCTAAGATTGACGAGGTAAGCTCGGAAGAGGAAATCAATCTCTGGGCGCGATCCTCGGAAATTGAGTAAGATTGTTGACCACTGATTTTTGGTGCTAGCAGGTTCTTCTGCTTAATCGCATGGCGTTTCTGCTTTGGGCTCAAAGCGGTCATCTGACAACATCTGTCAGCCATCAAAGGCCTCCCAGTGCGCCGGAGGTCGGCAGTGCAGACCAAAGCAGACATTTGTGTTAGGCCACATGTATCCAGAAACCGATACGGGCCGACCTTTGGCTATTCTATCGTGAGAGCGCTATACCTTCGTAAATTCCATCCGATAAACGACTTCTTCGCCTGTCTTGGGGTCGATACCGGGAGCTCCACTAATCACCAATCTATCACCTTCGAGCACAAATGGACGTGAAAGGTCGCCGTGCCAGTTTGGGTTCCAAGACCCATCAACATGATGAACGACGCGGTCTTCTTCGAGCGAATAAGACGCGACGTAGGCAAGCATGTCGTCGAAAAGCTGGGCTTTTTCGCTCTCAGTCCAGCCATTTCGGCCTGAGTTCGGGCGATCTCGTCTGAAAACAGTGGCCATCATTCGCCCGTCTGCGTGGTATGCAATATAGCCAATTGGCTCGGGCCCCAGTGCATCGGTAATTTCACCCGTTGTCACCGACTGCCGCGTCCATGCATGCATTTTCCATGACCCAATCAAAGCGCTTCTGTCCAAAATCAAGCCCCTTGTATCCATCAGCGTTTAGACAGTATTCCACCAAACCTAGCCGAATTCCACCAAACCTAGCCGAACTTCCGTTGGTGTTAAGTAGGAAGTTCCTGGGTCAGCCAAGTTTGGTCACTCTGGGCTCGAAGCGATCATTCGCGGCAGTTGGTACGAACGACCACTCTGCGGGGTGATTTCAACGGACGAAACCGCCATTCGCCGCACCAGCAACGTTGTCAGATCCGAATTTCTGGAATGCGCAGATAGCAGACTTTGCAAAGTCGCGCAGAACGTCCCTTATCAAGCTTTTCGATATCGATCTCGGTTCCGCGCTAGTGATGTGCGTTTCGACCAGAGTATGGGTCGGCTCTCGCGCTGTCGTTGCCGCATGCGCAAGTTTGGTCGCAATGGTTTGGGTAGTAGAACGGGCAGAGTTCTTTCTCTGATCCTTGCGTTTGTCGACACTAATCACGTTAGCCATTTGACGTTTGATACACGGTCATAGGTCGCTCTATTCAAAGCCTGCCGCGTTCAACTGGAAGGCCATATCAAGTTCAGGATAAACACCAAAACGAAAATGACCGGAATGAATATTAACGCCTGCTGTAACTTCGAGCGGTTCTCGAACCATCCCATGCTTCTTATGGCCCAATACGCACCGCCACACAAAAGCCCCGTGACTATGGCGTGTACCCAATCCATTAGCAGTCTTGCGATGGTAGCATGGTGACATCAGAGTAGCGGCCCTCAGCAGTCGTTATACGTGCGCAGGCACCCGTATCACGATTGAACCAATATGAGGTGAGACCTTCGGAGCGGATCAATTCATAGCCGAGGTTCTGAATGCCCATTTCCGCTTGCCCCGCGCGGGCACCCTCGAACGCAGATAGATCGGACGCACTGCCGACAGCAGGTTGACCTGGTGCTGCGGATGGGCTGGGCTCATCACAGGCCGCGAGGCCCAGGGCAGCAAATCCAATGGTTAGAGGAGCAAAAGATTTCATGGTCATTTCCCTTTTCAAAGTCGTGGGATTACTCAATTCCGATGCCAATATCGAAGGTAACTGGTTGCGCCCCGGCGTTGACGACCTCAACCACATGATCGCCGGATTGCCAGAGTTGGCCATAATAGGGCGTGTCTGAAGAGATCAGATCCAGCAGAAGCGAACCGTCAGGATTAAAAATCTCGTAGTCCAGCGCACCTCCGCGTGAGCTAACGTCCACCCTTAAAAACTGGCCATTTGCAGCGCCAAGCACATATCGGACTGATGTGTTTGCGTTCAGCGTGCCAGACAAAGCCGCTCCGCTGGTGCCTTTTGCGAACTGGACACGTTGTGTTCCCGAAACGACCGGTGGTACACCGTCTGAACCGGCCATTGCGCCTTGGCCGTCATCTGCGGCCTGTGCGACACTGAGTTCAGCGACTTGGCCATCGTTGGCGACGAGGCATCGCCAGACCGTCTCGCCGCGATCTTTCAGCATTACAAGCGAATTTGCTTCGGAAAACTCCGTTGAGAGCACCGTACCACCTTGCCCGTCGGGCCCGCCGACAGCACGTAATTGATCGATACAGCCGTCAATCGCCTCCTGTCCAACTTCCGCTGCGTAGCCGACTACGGGCGAGACGCAGAGGGACAAAGTTAAAACTATGAATCGCATCATTCTAAACTCCCTAATTTAATTGGATTTGGCAGCATCCCGTAAACCTTGCAGTACGCCGTCGCATTCGCTTGCTGCACCGACAATTGCCTCACCGCTGCCCTCAGTGTCCGGTGTTAATTCCCGCAGATTGCTAACCGCGCGGTTGAAGACTTGGTTCACTTCCTCTTTAGTCAGTAGATCCTCCTGCTGGGCAGCGCTGGCGATACCACAACCACCTGCTGACAAGCTCGTCACAATACCTACGCCTGCGCCAGTTCCGATGCCCAACATACCCACCGCCGATACCTCCAACGATCAGCCCAATATCAGTTTACCCACGCGTTCTCTCCCCAATGTTCGGAGTTGTCCATTAATTGTCACTGGCAAATGACACTGCGCCGTCTTCTGTACTGTGTCTCAGGGTTTGAAGTGTTTTGAGCGAACTTGGCGAGGCTAGAGAGTGCCTTCGTCCGATAACGACATGATGCCATCTGTTGCACCGTCACTATAGGCGATGCACTGCCAAGGAGCGCGGTCAGGCCCAACGCCGACGCGCACAAGGGTTCCGGCTTCAGAAAACTCTGAACCGAGCAGTGCAACATCAGGATTGTTGGTAGTTGCTGCGACATCACGAAGGCATGCCTGTTCCGCGGCAGTCGGCGTCGCTGAAGTGCCGCTAGTTGTGCTGCTGTCTTCGCAGGCGGCAAGAATTGTAGCTATTGGAACGACCAAAAGTATTTTTTTCATAGTACCCCTCAATCCTATTGTCACAGAATTGGTTCCAGGTGCCTTACGGCGGAAGCCTATTGTTTTCTATATTCAACAATACGATTTCGATACTATTGGTCAACAATTGTGTTTTGTTCGCGTTGGTTGACTTATTGTGCTTCGCGTCCAGTGATTGCAGCAGCCTCCGTTGATCAATTTTGTATTTTTTGTACTTCTTGGGATATGCAAGGCTTGGTCTTGAATGCCCGGTTTGGGCTGTGAGCGACCGCTTTGGCTCGCCGTACTGAAGGTCTGCTCCCAGCCTATTCCGTTGAAAAACTCTTGGGTTTGTCGTTTATATCTGCACAGCCGAGATCTTGGTCAGATAGCGGGTATCTTTTGGGTAGCCGGGATGAGCCTTGTGAGTTTTCTGAGGTTTTGGGCGGTGGCGGCGAGGTGGAATTCGTCCCGAGCGCCGCATGGGCCACGTAATCGAAGGCGCCCGAGACCGAGGATGCGCTTGAGATGGGCAAACAGCATCTCGACCTTCTTTCTGAGCTTGCACGAAATTACATATTGGGTGGTCTGGGAGATGGCACGAGCCACGTCTCGGGATGGTTCATGGATGGAGCGCGTCACCTTGCGCTGTGGCTCTTTCGGGCAGCATCGGCTCTTCAGGATGCAGGCGGCGCAGTCGGGTTTGCTGGCGCGGTAGCGCAGGATCCCATCCTTGTCCGGCCTGGGCTTTCTCGGTTTTGTGTAGGCGCGGCGATATTGTTTGAGTTCCTTGCCAGCAGGGCAGATATAGGCATCGTTTTCAACGTCAAAGGTGAAGTCGGTGCGCTCGAAGGTTCCATCGTTGCGGCCGGATTTGTCGATAACCGGGATATGTGGGGCGATGCCTTGATCGACGAGCCAACTCAGCATCGGTCCAGAGCCATAGGCGGTGTCTGCGATCAGCCTCTCAGGGTTCAGATCGTGGCGTTCGCGCACCCGGTCGACCATGGTTCGGGTCGCGCCAACCTCAGCTTGGCGGATCGACCGGGTTGCTTCCACGTCCAGGGTCACTCCGTTGTCCGTGTCGATCAGATAGTTGGCTGAATAGGCAAAATAGGCGGGCCCACCCCGCGCGCCAGCCCATTGAGAGGCCGGATCGGAGTGCGAGGTGAACTTCGGTTTCACCGCACTTGCTGCACCGAAGGCGGCGTCATCCAACGTATCCAGGTATTCCCTAACGGCGCGGGGGTGCTTCTTCAGGGATGATTTTCTCAGGTGCCCAATCCCGCTGCGGTGAGGAATTCTGCCGGTTGGCATCAACTTGGATCAGGCTGGCGTCAGCTGCGAAGCGCTGCCCACTGGCCAACCCTTCCTCGATACAACGCGCTACAACCGTCTCGAACAAATGCCGCAAAAGATCACTGTCTCGGAAACGACCGTGCCGGTTTTTCGAGAAGGTCGACTGGTCCGGCACCGGATCAGTGAGATCTAGGCGACAAAACCAGCGGTAAGCGAGGTTGAGATGCACCTCGTCGCAGAGCCGTCGCTCGGACCTGATGCCCATCACGTAGCCTATCAGCAGCATCCGGATCATCAGTTCCGGATCAACGGACGGTCTGCCAGTCGAACTATAGAACGCAGCAAGGTGCCGGCGGATATCAGACAGTTCAACGAACCGATCTATACCTCGAAGAATATGGTCTTGCGGGACATGATCCTCAACCGAGAACTCGTAGAACAGTGACCCTTGTGCTTGCTGCCTTGGCCCCATCATCGCTCATTCTCCTGTTCAGTACAGGAATTGAATCAGCGACTTGCACGTCGATCAAGGAAGATTTTTTCAACAAGATAAGCCCAAACCCGACATTCAAACCCGAGCTTTGCAGTTACCAAGATGCGCGATCAATCTGCCGGATTTGTCAGCGCGACTTGGTTCCGGCACCGCTATTCTGGCAACCCTGCCCTGCGAAGCGCTTCAAAGTAACGTTCAGCGCCTTCAGAGCCAGCATAGTCCACGTTGCTACGCCACTTCGAAATCGTCTCACCAGGTTCCATTTGCAGCATTTGCGCCAAAGCCACGGACGCTTTCTCAGGCTCCCCAAGCATTGCGTGAGCAGCGGCCCTCGTGCTGTGGAGCGCGGCATAGTTTTTTGAGAAGCGCAGACCTGCTTCTGCAAAGGCGATAGCATCATGATCTCGACCAAGCATTACGCAAGAGGTGGCGGCACCTCCGGAAGCACCCACGAAAACGGCTCCATATCGGCCCAACCGAAGCGCCGTCTGAAAGCAACTCAATGCCATTTTAGGAAACCCGGCCCAGTTGTATCCCCAACCCATAAACAAATGCAGGCGGGCATCTAATGGCGCTCGTTGCCGGATTTGCTCAAGCGCCACGGAAAGTCGATCCGCATCCCCATCCACATTGTAGTCAGCCACTGCAACACTCAGATCAAGCGTTGGGCTTTGCCCTGCCATCTGCCGTCCGGCCTCGATCCAGCGTGGCAATTTCTCATAGTTAAGATGACAGCTCGCGACGAAGATCATAAGTTCTTGCGCCATTCATTGTCCAAATGGCTTCGGCATAGGCGGCAGCGAGGGTTGGTTTAGCCTCAATGGCCCTGGCGTGATATGCCAACGTCTCTTCGTAGCTGTCGATACCGGCATCCGACCAAGCGATCATGCCCATCAGGACGCACTGCTCGGCGGTCAGTTCGACTTCTGGCAATGCGGAGAGTTTTGCGGTCTCAGACTGAATCAAGATCCCACTAACCGCATCCAACAGCTTTTCTACGACCTCGTCCTGCCAATCGAAGATAGCTTCGACCAAACCGTCGAACTTCTGAGTCCAGATTTCAGAACCAGAAGGGTCATTTAAGCGGGCTTCCAAACGCAATCGGTCACCGTGTCTACGCAGCATGCCGCGAAGCGTATATCCCTCTGGTGGCTCCGTGGAGGATATCGCCGCGTTTAACCAGTTGATCGTTCGAAAATAAGAACCGAAATCTGAAGTGAGAGCTGCGGCCATTTCCTTTAGTTCAGTGCGTTGGTCGCTGCACGTCACAGTATGGATGGAGAGCTTTGGCAAGCTCGTCTCTGTGAAAGAATGCGAGCTTTGCGATGCGCCCTGGTGCGGTCCATCGTGAATCCACACATCCAGGCTGCGCTCGATGTTCTTGAGCTTCTTCTTCCCTACAGCTTTAAACGCGTCTGCCAGAGTGTGTTCAATGTTCAAGTGTACGGGTTCAGAAATAGCGATGCCACCGGTTGGCGCAATTCTCTCAAGGCGCGCGGCAATGTTTACACCGTCACCCAAGATGTCGTCACCTTTTTCTGTGATGTCTCCCACATGAACACCGATCCGCATGTTCATTAACGAGTGTTCAGCCAACTGCTCTTGTAGCTGCATTGCTGCGGTCACAGCTTGCGCCGCGCTGTCAAATCGCGCCAACCAACCATCACCCATGCTCTTCACGACCCGACCTGATTGGCCCGCTATTGTTGGGGTGACGATATCACTTTCCAGGTGATCAAGCATTAGAAGTGTAGCGTGCTCATCTTTGTGCATGAGCGCCGAATACCCAACGACATCCGCGGCCAGTATTGCCGCCAATTTTCGTTGCAATTGTTGTCCCTTGCTCGACATGCTTTGACAATAGTAGATGCGGCTCTTCACTCCAACTGGCTGATTACGAAGTCCGCTCAGGGCTCTAGGGCACCGTTCGCAACCCATAGCTGCCATTCGTGCAGCAACCGGAGAATGTATGTTTCGAGCCCGTTTTGGTCATAGGTTGATCGCAGGGATCGCCTCGCAATACGAACTTCCTAAGAGACGATCATGTAGTACTTCCGCAATTTTTCTGTGATCTCCCAGATCAACCTGCTCCCTTTTTTGATGAAAAACGTATCGCCAGCCGTGAAGGTCTCGGCGTCTCCGTCAGGATGCGTCAGTGTTACGGACCCAGAAATCACGGTCATCATTTCATGTACCGGATAAGCATCGATCTCTTCACGACAGGGTGGGCATTCCCAAACGCCCGAGAGAATAGTCTCGTCTTCGTTTGCAAACTTGAACCAGTTTCTTTCATTCGTATCACTGGTCGTGAAGGAGCCAGGATCGGTGAAATCCGAGGCCACCATGTCGTTTGGGTTGGGTATCAGCCTGAAAGACATCGTTTTCATTGAAACTCCCTTGGTGCGAGGTGATCAATCGATGACTCGGCTTTTGATTCCCTCAGCTGTGATCATAGCACAAATCGGCTCGCGCCTGCATGGACGGCTTTGGCACAACCCGCTGCTAGGCATAGATATTGAAGACAAGCTCGCCATCGCTGAAGCTACTGAGGTATAATTTTTTTAGGCCGCTTCCCAGCGGCCTTTATTGAAAAAATCTCGCAAGTACGACTATCAGTCCAGAGCAGGCTTTTTCACCCAGCCTTTCAGTTTCCGAAGTGCGGGACCAAGCGGCCACCGGAATAACGCCGTAGTAGGTCCATTTTTTCAGACCAAAATATAGTCAATCTAGAGCGCGCAATCTGCTTCCGGGACCGACAACGATTTAGCCTCGGTCGTTCAAATCCAATGCTCGATAAGTGCCCTCCGGCAATCCTGCCTTCCGGAAGGCATCAACGTAGGGCGCTATAAGAGCGTCCGGACGCTGGTAACGGCGATACACCCAAACAATGTCGGCGATTTTCACGCCGGGACGCGTGGCTTCAAGCCGGTTTCGGGCGCGCTCAAGTTCGTCAGCGCGTCCAAGCCTGGCGAGAACCGTGACTTCGGGGATCATCGACCACCAATAATCCAGCAGCACGCCCTTGCGCGCTTCGGCAAGCGCAAGTTCGTATTCACCCTTGTGAAAGTGGTACTCCGAGAGCGCTTGATGCCAATCCTTGATGGTCGACCCTGGGTCGAGGTCGATAGCCCGCCGTACAAGCGCCGCGCCCAGATCGAAACGCCCGGTCCAGACCAGCCAGTAGCCGAATTCCGCCTCCACGCTGCGGTCGCCTCCAATAGCGAGCGCGTCCTCCGCCTCGGCGAAAAAGCCGTCGCGATCCCCATTCATGAGCAGAAGAATACCCAAGATAAGTCGAACACGGGCCGAGTTTGGGTTGAGTGCCTTGGCTTCGTTGGCGGCAGCCAAAGCTCGGTTGAGTTTTTCCTCATATGTGCCAGCATAGCGATCCCCAAAAAAGCTTAGATCTACACGCAATGCCTCGGCCAGCTGCGCCCAGGCGCGCCAATAATCCGGCTCTTCCTTGATTACCCTTTCAATGCAACCTTGGACCCGCTTCTGCACATCCGGTCTATCGTAGAGATCGTCATAGAACATAGTACATTCATACGACGACAGCCGTTCCGGCGGTTTCGCCCTTGCCCGCCTTTCGTCTGTTCGCCTGATGGCGCCGCGCGTGTCACCAATCGCAACTGCAACGCGCTCGGTGATCCGAGATTGCACATCGAAAAGATTGGCGGTCGTAAGTTTCTCATCGAACGCCTCGGACCAGACCTGCGCTCTGCTCTGGGTGTCAATCAGGCGCGCCGTTACCCGCAGACGATCACCCGCTTGCCGTACTGTACCTTCAAGCACGAATTCGGCACCCAAGGATTCACCGATACCGCGCACATCCTGGTGCTGCCCTCGGTAGGAGAAGGTGGTGTGCCGCGACAAGACGTTGAGGTCGCGATAGCGTCCGAGTTCGATAATCACATCCTCGCTGATGCCATCGGACAAGTAATCTTTCGACGGGTCTCCACTTAGGTTCTCGAACGCCAAAACCGCTATTGTAGGACCTGTAGGCCGGGTCAGAGCCGTAGCCTCGTCAAAAGGAACGTCTTCATTGGCCCCCCAGCGATGCATGCCTTGCCAAACCACAAATGCCGCAATGATCAGAAGCGCTCCACCTATTGCCGCCTGAACGCCACGGCTCCTAACCCAGCTGCGGCGGCTGATTGCTCGGCTCTGAGGATTCACATGATAAATTCGCACCGGCTCAGAAATGTTCTTCAGGCGGGTTTCACCCAAGTATTCGAAACCAACGTTAGCTTTGCCGGCTGCCTGAGTTGCAACAACTTCGGACACGCAAACGCTACCAGGCTCCGCCAACTCCTCAAGCCGTGCAGCGATATTGACACCGTCACCATAAAGGTCATCGCCATCAATCATCACGTCGCCAAGATTTATGCCGATCCTCAATTCAAGCTGCTCTTCAGGAGACAGGTTGCCGTTTCTCTTCGCCAGTTTCGCTTGGATTTCAGTCGCGCAGTTCACTGCATCAACGACCGAAGCAAACTCCACGAGCGTTCCGTCACCCATTAGTTTGACGATGCGACCATGATGTTTCTCAACCTGCGGATCGAACAGCTCCGAACGAAGTGCTTTGAGAGCGTTCAAAACGCCGATCTCATTCGCGCCCATCAAGCGTGAATAACCAACCACATCAGCGGCCAAGATCGCGGCAAGTCGACGTTCCATTGGTGAAGTTTACGTCAGAAAGGTCCGTCATTCCAAGAAACGCCTAAACTCAATCCGGTATGCACGCTTGGGCGATAGCACGAGCCACGTTGCGGGATGGTTCGTGGATCGACCATCTTACCTTGCGCTGCGGCTCCTTCGGGCAGCATCGGCTCATCAGAGGGCAGATCTCACAGTCGAATTTACGGGCGCGGTAGCGAAGTATGCCGTCCTTGTCTGGTCTGGGCTCCCCCCGCTTTGTGAGGACCCGGCGGTATTGCTTGAGTTCCTTTCCACCGGGACAGATGTAGGTGTCGCTCTCAGTGTCAAAGGTGAAGTCGGCGCGCTCGAAGGTTCCATCGTTGAGGCCAGATTTGTCGATAACCGGGATATATGGAGCGATGCCGTGATCGGCGAGCCAACTCAGCATGGGTCCAGTGCCGTAGGCCGTGTCTGCGATCAACCGTTCCGGCTTGAATACATGGCGTGCGCGCACCCGACCAACCATGGTTCGGACAGTGCCGACCTCGGCCCGCCTGATCGACCGGGTTGCTTCGACATCCAGGATCACACCGTTGTCGGTGCCGATCAGAGAGTTGGCTGAATAGGCAAAACAGGCGGGTCCACCTCGCGCACCGGTCTATTGCGACGCGGGATCGGAATGCGAGGTGAACTTCGGCTTCTCCGGCCTTGCTGCACCAAAGGCGGCGGCATCCAACGTATCCAAGTATTCCCTGACGGCACGGGGTGCATCTTCAGGGACGATATTCTCAGGCGACCAATCCTGCTGCGGTGAAGAGTTTTGCCGATAGGCGTCAGCTTGAATCAGACCGGCATCTGCCGCGAAGCGCTGGCCGCTTGCCAGCCCTTCCACGATACAGCGCGCCACAATCATCTCGAACAGGTGTCCGAGCAGATTGCTATCGCGGAACCGTCCGTGCCGGTTCTTCGAGAAGGTCGAATGATCGGACACCGGGTCGGTAAGATCGACGTGGCAGAACCAACGGTAAGCGAAGTTGAGATGCACCTCGTCGCAGAGCCAACGCTCGGATCTGATGCCCATTACGTAACCGAGCAGCAGCATCCGGATCATCAATTCCGGATCAACTGATGGTCGACCTGTCGAACTGTAGAATGGCGCAAGCTGCTGTCGGATATCAGACAGTGCGACGAACCGGTCTATACCCCGAAGTATATGGTCTTGCGGGACATAGTCCTCAATCGAGAACTCGTAGAACAGTGACCCTCGTGCTTGCTGCCATGGCCCCATCATCGCTCATTCTCCCGTTCAGTACGGGAATGAATCAGCGACTTGCGCGTCTATCAAGGAAGAGTTTTTCAACGGAATAGGCTGCCTCCAGTCACTTATGTGTAAGGCCGTGAAAGGCGGCACCGAGCCCTATGCGATCAATAGGATTGCCAATCTTAAACATCGTCCATCAGGAGTAGCTAGAAAACCGAGATTGACCGAACATTTTGCGATGTTCGACAGGGGTCAGTCCAGTCTTTCGCTTGAACAACCTCCTAAACGACGGCGTATCGGTATAGCCGACTGCTTCTCCAACCTCCGCGACGGAGCCGTCGGTGGTTTCAAGCAACTGCCGAGCCTCTTCAATTCGCAGCGCCAAAACGTAATCTTGCGGTGACTTACTCGTTGCTTTGCGAAAGCGTCGTGCAAACGTAGTTGGCGGCAACCCGGAACGTTTAACCATTTCTGCGACTGGGTTATCGATGGCGTAATTGTCGGAAATCCATAACTGAGCCCGTGAGATAATGGCGTCAGCATGAGGTGCCGTAGTGATCATTGAACTGAATGGTGACTGAAGTTCTCCGCGGTTGGCCATAAGCCAGACTTTTGCTGCCCGTACCGCCCTTTGCGTGCCGCCGTAATGCGCGATCAGGAACGTAGCGAGTTCCTGCCACCCGGTTGTCCCACCCGACGTAACGGGTCCGCGGGACGCATCAGCAAAGCAAAGGCCGCGGTCGATGCGAAGCCGCACATTTGGGTAAAACCTTCGAAAAAGGCCTTCCCAAGCCCAATGTGTGGTCGCTTCAATCCCATCCAAGATACCTATTTCCGCCAGATAGACCGCCCCGGTACAGGCTGACACGATACGCGTCTTGGCCAAGTCGCGCTTAGCAAGCCACGCTAAACAAGGATGTTGTTCGGGGTCGAGCCGGTCGTGCGGTGAAAGTGTCAGTCCAGGTACGACAATAATATCAGCGTCGTCTGCGTTCTTAAATGTCTGGTCTGGCGCGGTCCACACGCCACTTCCGCAACGAAATCCCTCGGTGTCAGGGCCAACAAGGCTAACGTCAAATACCGGCGTAGGCTCCTCGCCGCTCACCAAATGTTCCCAGTCCCGACCTGCGGCCGACAAAGTGTCATACAGGCCAAACACGCTGGAAGCGCTGGTTTCTGGGGAGGCAACGATCTGAACCGAAAATGGCATCGGTAAAATTCCCAAAGTGGTGAATTTACCCCCTTTTTAGCCGTTCTGCCACTCACGCAAAACGAAAAATGTCGTGCAGCCTTCAAGGGCACGTAGTTCGCTGGAGGTGTTAGCGATGATGAACGCAGTTTGGAGTAATTTTTTTGACATTGAAAAGCCGATCTTTTTGAAGAGACTCGCGCTCGGAAAACTTAGCCGAACAGATGACCAAGGAAGAGGAACCGACAACTGCAAAGTGACGGAAGAGATGTGGAAATCAGTGATCTATATCGGACCAGGCTGTTCACTGGTGAGAGACCGTTAGTTTGAGTAATTTCGATGTCAGCTTCAGTCCCGCTAGGCCGACATTAATGCCATCTGAACCGACCCGATGAACTACTGAAGCCGTCACATGGCCGGTCTGAGCCCGAAGCGGTCCATTCGAGAAGCATGGTTTTCGATAACGATCCTTGACCCGACCCGATTTCTTGCAAGATGCTTGCGCAGAGAAAGGGCGGCAAGTTGGAAGCTAATCTCAATCGTTCTGGATACCGATTGCGGCCGAGTATGGTATCGGATCGATCAGATGTGGCAGAGTACATATTTGGGGACGCAGAGGTCGCCAAAACTCTCATTCACAACGTCTCTTCGCGTAAAGGTGCACTGGCGGCAACCGATGCTTGGATCGACACTCTTGCCGTCGATGGAGTGCGGAGCGCCAACAATGCCACACACATTGGTCTGTGGACCGTCCGGGACGAAGCCAGCGATAACCAATTTGTAGGAATTCGTGGCGTATTTGTTGCGCCGGGATTGCCCCATAATACTGTGGCGACTTTTGTTGCAGTCGCTCGTTCCTATTTGGGAAAAGGGGTATCAAGCGATTCATCCCGAATACTTTGTGGACACGTTTTCGAAACCTCTGACGCCGATGCGATCTACACGCGTGTATGGCCAAAATTGAACCCAGCGAGCGACGCAGTTCAACGTCGGCTTGGTTTTGTCCCTGCGGAACGGCATACGCTGCAAGATACATTTGGCAAAGCCCGGATGCAGGAAGTGCTAGATTTCGATCTGTGGCGAGCGTCCAATTTGCAAGGCGACGGTTTCGATGAGACGCTGCGCCAAGTTTCGATAAGAATTGGCCAGTTGGCGGCGGAAGATCTTTTGAGCCTCAAAGTGGCGGTTAAGAGAATTACAGAAGCGCTGCCAGACGTACTGGCGCAAGTCGAGGACATTAGAACCCAAGTGGCGAACGACGTCCGGCTTGGATTTCAAAATCCTGCGTGGGCAAGTTATCTAATGTCACGGGATAATTGGTTTGCGTCGCGAATTGTCTGAGTAATTGGCTAATGCAAATGATTGCTTTGTCCGGATAGTGTTGAAAAACTTGATTATTCTGCTTCCTCACTTATCCGCCAAAATCACTTGTATCAAAACAGTCGATACCGCATGCCCAGAGCTGGCCATGAACTACTCTCTCATCGGCAGACCAGTGTTTTGGCCAACCCCCTTTCCCAATTATCCGGTTGGCTTTCTACGGACTACTTTTTCGGCGGTTTTTGGCGAAAGTGGAGCTTTTCAACAGTATCAGCCCGAAACGGGCCTTCACCAGCGAGCTTTCTAGAACTCGAGAAGCAGACACATCGGTTGATCAACATCGAACCTGAAGCGGACAAGCGCTCATAGCGGGCATCAAAGAGCATAGGCATCCTACCCCGCCAAACCTGCTACCGCATGGTCATGAGAGGTATGCGGTCGATGCATGTTGAGAATGCGTCGAGCTTCATTCGATTGTCCCGAAATTGCTAGCGCATGCGCCAATGAAAACTCAATTAAGTCGCGTTGCGCCCGGCTACCGCCTAGGCGTTCGTGCTCAGACATGACACCTACGAATTTCTCAATCGCTTCATCAGCATTTCCATCCGCCAACGCACGGAATGCGCCTGCGACAGAGGCAACGGTGGGGCCTGCGGGGCCCTTTGCGCCGTC
>NZ_JBXWPT010000028.1:0-20804 GCF_059612005.1 Ruegeria sp. CDSA141 | reverse complement strand
ACCACCAATGCAACTTGACCCTTGTCGGGCTTGGCCCTGCACCGATTGCGCTCGGTGTATTTTTTTCTTGGGGATTATTCAAATTTGAGCGCATCCTCTGGTATCGTGATAGTAGGTTCAGACTTGGGCCGAGTATGCTCAATCAGTGGTTACCACTTCTGGCGCGAACGATTGCAGGATTCTGTTGCGACGTTATTGTTCGTTTCGTCATTGTCATGCGAGAAATGTGACTTGTTCGGAAAATTCCTTTGAAACGTACTTCGCTTTTTCTTGTGGTGTGCTCTGTTTTGGCCAGCCTAGCTTCCCTGAGAGCATATATTGCTCACTTAAATGACGGTGCTGCTTCGCAATTGGAGTTGTTGAGTGAGCTAAGTTGGAGATGGCCGGAAGAAGAAAGATTTGGCGGCCTATCTGGTTTGGAAATAAGTGAAGACGGAACAAAGCTGATTGCCGTGTCAGACAGGCCGATGCTGGTTTTTGCCAAAGTACGAAGGCAAGGTGACTCAATTGTCGGCATTCAAAACATGGAGATTGTTCGCCCCAGAACTCCGGGCTCGATGAATTACCATGATGAAGTAAACAGTGACCTGGAAGCGCTCGCGTTGGAGAAGAATGGTAGGCTTTGGGTCAGCACTGAAAACTACCACGACGTTGAGTACTTCAACCCCGGCGAATACACGGCAAACCATATCGACTACGAGACCGAAACCCAAGCGTTCAGGTCGTTGCCTTACAATCAGGGACTAGAAGCGCTGTCACTTGACCCACAGGGCCGGGTCATTGCGATACCAGAGACATGGCCGGAAAATTCCTTTCCTATACTTCGCCTAGAGAAAGGTGAATGGTCTGTATCAGGCGAGATTCGGAAAAGTGGTTCTTACGTGCCGGTGGGAGCTGACACTGGACCTGATGGTCATTTGTATTTGCTGGAACGACGATTTGTTTGGGGGATTGGTTTTTCAAATAGGGTGAGGCGCTTCGCGTTCGTGGAAGACAGAATTGTCGAAACCGACATTCTTCTACAAACCAAGATACGCACCCACGGCAACTTAGAGGGCATTGCAGTATGGTCCGACGCTTCAAATGCAATCAGATTGACAATGGTATCCGATGACAATTTCCGCACGTTCTTGGATACCGAAATCGTCGAATACCGCTGGAACGAACTGCGTCGCTAATTCCCGTTCGAAGTTGACGCTTCAATGAAAAAAAAACCTCAACTAAAAGCAGTATCGAGCTTCCGAAATCGAAGAGGCGGATTCAACGCACGACACGATATTGTCTCTTTCTGAAACTACACTTTTGTATTCTGAGAATAGTCGCTGGTAGTTTTCAAATAGTTCCTCAGCGTCATAGCGAAGCGCGTTATACGAGCTCATTAGGTTATTATAGTCGTAGACCAAGTCATCGTACTCGGTAGCTAGATCAGTCAAATTGGATTTACACGTGAAGCCTTCATAGCCGCAAGTGTACTGGTCGAAGCGAACAGCATACTCATTGACGCATTTACCTTAGGGTTTTGTCCCCCAAGAGTATCCAGGTAACCAGCTAAACTAGCCGCCATGTTGGCGCAAGGATAGCTAACAAATTGGTTTCTATCTGAAAAAAGTGGTGAGCCGTGCAGGATTCGAACCTGCGACCCACTGATTAAAAGTCAGTTGCTCTACCAACTGAGCTAACGGCCCACTCTTTTGTTGGATCTGTTGATCCGTGGCGCTCTTTACGGCAATTCCTCAACCAGGTTCAAGCCCTTATTTTGCGCCTCGTTTCGCCGTTACAACTCATGTTTCCGGCAACCCGATAGGCGGCCTAATTAGGCAGGAGGCGCAGGAGGGTCAACCCCTTTTTTAAGGAATCTTCGCGACAGGGTGGATTCATGTTCCGACCAACGATATATGCCCGCCATGCAACAGAGACTCGATACCGGATTGCCCTTCATCAAGATGCACGGGCTGGGCAATGACTTTGTCATCGTTGACGCACGCGCGCACGATGCCCCGATCACGCCGGCGCTGGCCAAAGGCATCGGGCATCGGCAATTTGGTGTGGGTTTCGATCAGTTGGCCGTTATTGAAAATGGTGAAGCTGACGCGCATCTGGTGTTCTACAACGCCGATGGATCAACCTCTGCTGCCTGTGGCAACGCCACCCGCTGTATTGCGCGATTGCTTATGAATGAGACGGGTCGCTCTGCGCTGACGCTCACCACCGTACGCGGAACACTTCATGCGCGGAATGCTGGCGATGGGCGCACCTCGGTCAACATGGGTCACCCGCAGTTGGACTGGCGCGAAGTTCCGCTGGCAGAAGAGATGGACACGCTGGAATTGCCAATCGAAGGCGCCCCAACGGCAACAGGAATGGGCAACCCGCATTGTACTTTCTTCGTTGAGAACGCCGAAGCGATCCCGTTGGCAGAGTTCGGTGCACGTTATGAATACCACCCGCTTTACCCGGAACGGACGAATGTGCAGGTGGCACAAGTCATCGGCCCGGATCACATCCGTATGCGTGTATGGGAACGCGGAGTTGGAATCACACTGGCCTCCGGGTCGTCTTCCTGTGCAACTGCCGTTGCTGCCGCGCGTCGCGGGCTAACCGGGCGCAAGGTGCAGATTGATCTGGATGGCGGCACGCTTTGGATCGACTGGCGCGACGACGGTGTCTGGATGACCGGCCCAACGTGCCACGTCTTTTCTGGCACTCTGACGCCTGAATTTCTGAGGTCACTGGGATGAACCCGCCCAAGTTCACCACATTGGGCTGCCGCCTGAACGCCTATGAAACCGAGGCAATGAAAGAGCTGTCGCAACAGGCAGGTCTGACAGACGCTGTGGTGGTGAACACATGCGCAGTGACGGCTGAGGCGGTGCGCAAGGCCCGGCAGGAAATCCGCAAGCTACGGCGCGAGAATCCGAATGCTCGCCTGATCGTCACTGGTTGCGCCGCTCAGACCGAGCCCGAAACCTTTGCACGGATGGACGAGGTCGATGCGGTCATCGGTAACACTGAAAAGATGCAGCCTGAGACCTGGAAAGGCATGGCGGCCGATTTTATTGGTGAGACCGAGGCGGTGCAGGTCGATGACATCATGTCTGTCACGGAAACGGCAGGACACCTGATCGACGGGTTCGGTACACGTTCGCGCGCCTACGTGCAGGTCCAGAACGGCTGCGACCATCGCTGCACCTTCTGCATCATTCCCTACGGCCGCGGCAACTCGCGCAGCGTCCCCGCAGGCGTGGTGGTGGACCAGATCAAGCGGCTGGTGGATCGCGGCTATAACGAAGTCGTGCTGACCGGGGTCGACCTGACTTCCTGGGGCGCCGACCTGCCCGCGCAGCCCAAACTGGGCGATCTGGTGATGCGGATTCTCAAGCTGGTGCCAGATTTGCCACGCCTACGGATCAGTTCGATCGACTCGATCGAGGTCGATGAAAATCTGATGCAGGCGATCGCGACCGAGCCGCGTCTGATGCCGCACCTGCACTTGTCGCTTCAGCATGGCGACGATCTGATTCTGAAGCGCATGAAACGCCGCCACCTGCGCGACGATGCAATCCGCTTTACCGAGGACGCACGGAAACTGCGCCCCGCTATGACCTTCGGTGCGGATATCATTGCAGGCTTCCCGACCGAGACGGAAGCGTATTTCCAAAACTCGCTGAAACTGATCACCGATTGCGATCTGACCTGGCTGCATGTCTTCCCCTATTCCAAGCGAGAAGGCACCCCGGCAGCGCGCATACCGCAGCAGGTGAATGGAACAGTCATCAAGGATCGCGCTGCCCGCTTGCGTGCGGCGGGGGACGCTCAGGTCGCAACACACCTGTCGAAGCAAATCGGCAAGACCCATCACATCCTGATGGAGAACCCTCATATGGGCCGGACCGAGCAATTCGCCGAGGTGACATTCGCAACCGCGCAACCCGAAGGGCAGATTGTGCGCGCTGCGATCACGGGGCAGACCATGTCCCAACTCACGGCCTGATCCCCCCTCATCCGGAAAAATACCTCGAGGAAGAACCGCTCAAAGGCCAAGAAGGGGTTCGGACCTTTTTACTCGTTCTAGAAACAAAAACCCCCGCAGCCTGATGGCGCGGGGATTTCAATTTCTGCATCTTGAGAAAGGTCAATCTTCTTTACGAAGCTTGCCCTTATGTGGAGCCCAGAGGCGCTTGTTGACCAGATAGAGCAGCACCGACAGAACGGTCAGGAAGATCACGCCGACAAAGCCAGCGTTCTTGCGCTCCATCATCTTCGGTTCGGCCGCCCACATCAGGAAGGCTGAAACGTCTTCCGACATATGTTCGACTGAATTCGAGTGCCCATCAGCAAACTCGACCTGTTCGTCCGACAGCGGCGGTGCCATCGAAATCCAACCTCCAGGGAAGGCTTTGTTTTCGTACAGGATGGTACCTGCTTCTTCTTTTTCTTCACCGGTGTAGCCGTCCAGCAGAGAGGCGATGTATTCGGCACCGCCCATGCCCTTGACCAATTGGTTGATACCCAGACCGTAAGGCCCGTGGAAGCCCGCGCGGGCCTTGGCCATCAGGCTCAGGTCCGGCGCGCCAACACCGTTATTGGCCGGGAAGTGGTCGGTCGGGATGGCCGGGCGGAAATCGTCCAGCTCAGGATCGAACACTTCGAAGTTGTCCGCCGCATAAGCGATAACTTCTTCTTCCGAATAGCCCAGCGCTGTCAGATCGCGCAGAGGTACATATTGCAGGCCATGGCAGGCTGCGCAAACCTCGGTATAGATCTGCAGGCCGCGCTGCAGCTGATGCTGATCCCATGTACCGAACGGGCCTTCGAACGAGAAGTCGAAGTCTTCGATATGCTGCTCACCCCCACCTGCTGCAATGGATGCAGCAGGGGTCAGGGCCAAGGCAAACGCGGCGCCGATTGCAAGTTTCTTGAACATGTTTCCGGTCCCTCTTCTTACTCGGCCGGCGTGGCTTCGGCGTCAGCCTTGCCATAATGCGCGTTGAAGTCTTCTTCGATCGTCTCGGGCTGTGCCAGAGGCTTCTCGATCACACCAAGGATCGGCAGGATCACGAAGAAATAGGCGAACCAGTAGGCGGAGGCGATCAGCGAGAAAGTCGCATAGGGCTCCTCGGCGGGCATCGCACCCAGCCACATCAGGGCGAAGAAGTCGATGATCAGCAGGTAGAACCACCATTTGAACATCGGACGGTACTTGCCCGAACGCACGCTCGACGTGTCCAGCCAAGGCGCCAGTGCCATGGCCAGGATCGCACCGAACATCGCCAGCACACCAAAGAACTTGGCGTCGATGATGCCGCCGGTGATGAAGCTGGCAAACTGAACGACCCAGACCTCACCGGTGAAGGCGCGCAGGATCGCGTAGAACGGCAAGAAGTACCATTCAGGAACGATGTGTGCAGGTGTGACCAGCGGGTTGGCCTCAATATAGTTGTCCGGGTGGCCCAGATAGTTCGGCATGAAGCCGACAATGGCCCAGAACACGACCAGGATCACGGCCAACGCGAACAGGTCCTTGATCACGAAATACGGCCAGAACGGCAGCGTGTCTTTCTTCGCCTCGTCCTTGGAACCACGACGCACTTCAACACCTGTCGGGTTGTTGTTGCCAGTGGTGTGGAAGGCCCAGATATGCACGACAACCAGTGCCGCGATGATGAACGGCAGCAGGTAGTGCAACGAGAAGAAGCGGTTCAGCGTCGCGTTATCCACGGCGGGTCCGCCCAGCAGCCATGTTTGCAGCGCGTCACCAACAAACGGGATCGCACCAAACAGGCCGGTGATCACGGTCGCACCCCAGAAGGACATCTGGCCCCAGGGCAGAACGTAGCCCATGAAGGCGGTGCCCATCATCATCAGATAGATCAGCATACCGATGATCCATGTGATTTCGCGCGGGGCTTTATACGAGCCGTAGAACAGGCCGCGGAATATGTGGATGTAAACCGCAACAAAGAACAGCGACGCGCCGTTCATGTGCACATAGCGGATAAAGTGACCACCATTCACGTTACGCATGATGTGTTCGATGCTGGCGAAGGCCAGATCAACATGCGGGGTATAGTGCATCACCAGTACGATGCCGGTGACGATTTGCAGCGCCAGGCAGAACGCCAGAACGATGCCCCAGATCCACCACCAGTTCAGGTTCTTGGGGGTTGGAATCATGAGTGTGTCATACAGCAGGCCGACAATCGGCAGACGGCTGTTCAGCCATTTCTCGCCGTTTGTCTTCGGCTCGTAATGATCGTGGGGAATTCCGGACATAAGTTTGGGTCTCCCTTAGCCGAGTTTGATTGTGCTGTTGTCCACCCATTCTGCGGGCGGGACAGGCAGGTTCTCAGGCGCGGGGCCTTTACGGATACGACCGGCGAGGTCGTAGTGCGAGCCGTGGCAGGGGCAGAACCAGCCGCCAAAGTCACCGGCGTCTCCCAGAGGTACACAGCCAAGGTGCGTACATACGCCCATCTGAACGATCCAAGCACCCGGCGCTTCGCCTTCCGGAGACGGCATGACGCGGTTTGCGTCAGTCGCGGGCGCATCAGCGCTTAGGTTGAAGTTACGCGCCAGCGGATCTGGCAGCGCATCAACGCCTTCGGCGTCCTGATCCTGGGCTTCCTGAATCTCGGCACCGGTGCGGTGACGGACGAAAACGGGTTTGCCCAGCCATTTTACCGTCAGCTGTGTGCCCGGCTCGACGCCGCTCACATCCACACGGATCGAGGACAGCGCCTGAACGTCTGCCGATGGGTTCATTTGGTTGATCAGGGGCCATACAGCTGCACCCGTTGCAACGACACCTGCGCCGCCTGCGACGTAATACAGAAAATCTCTGCGGGTGCCTTCGTGGTCTTCTGCGTGGGACACGAGGTTATCTCCGATTGTCTGGCGCCCGCGGACGGGCAAATAGCTCGCGCACCGCATGAATGCGGCGTCTTAACCGCGCTTACTATCGGGGAGAATAGTGTTCGTCCAGCGTTCATAAACGCGCAATACGCCGCATGTGTCGCTTCATGCACCTGCCGAAGGGCTTTTTTTGGTGAATCTTGCCCGCAACTTTGCCTCCGGCTTCGAATCAGCGGTTGTTGATTCGAGCTCAGAACTCTGCTTTGCGGGCCCCATCCAGTCGGTTTCAGACCACCTGGGCAGCGTCTTATTCGCGCGTGCATTCTCGACAATCAGCAACGCCAAACGCAGATTGTTTTCAGGGAAATCATATTCGCCAAATAGATGATTTAAATTGCAAATTGAGCGCAAATACACCGTTGCACTTTTTGCGCGAATGCCGGACAGCGCAAAAAACGCGCGAACTCCAGCAAGGAGACCCCCTATGTCAAAAGTCACCCCAGCCGCTGCGATGTTCACATTGGCTTTGGCCACGCAAACCTTTGCCGCAGGCGATCCGGTGAAAGGTGAAGCAATGTATAACCGTTGCTCCTCGTGTCATGCGATCATCAAGGACGGTGAAGTCCTGGTCAAAGGCGGAATCACCGGCCCGAATCTCTACGGCGTCGTCGGACGCGTCGCCGGATCAGAAAATGACTATCGTTATGGCAGCGAACGCCTGCCCATCGGCATGTTCACTGACGATATGATCCGTGCTGGCGAAGAAGGTCTGATCTGGACCGAAGAAAACATCGCCGCCTATTCCAAGGACCCCATCGGTTTCATCAAAGAGTATCTGGATGACGAAACCGCCCGCTCTAACATGAGCGTCAAACTGAAGAAGGGTGCGGAAGATATCGCCGCTTATCTGGCAACATTCAGTTCCGAGTAATCCTGTTTCCCGGTGCTGGCTACGCCTTGTGCATCAAGGCGGCCAGCTTACCGGTTTCATAGCCAAAACCGCTGGCGACTTGATCGGCGGCAGCGGTCCTTACATCGTCCGGCTTGTTCTGGCCCAGTTTCCAGGTGCCCTGGATATCCTCTACCTGCATCCGGCATGGTACGATCATTCGCATTATTCTGGCCAACGCGTCATCAGACATTTTCCCAGTGACCCATGGCGCTTTGGGCAGAAGTCGATTTTCATAGAATGCAGATTGTCGGTCCAGCAATTCGCGCAGCTCGTCCTGCGAGCGCAGCTCAAGCGTTCCGGTCAGGTGCACGGCAACATAGTTCCATGTCGGAACCTGATCTGCGACACCGTACCAGTCGGGCGAGATATACCCATCAGGCCCCTGCACCGCGATCCTGACCTCTTTCGGCCCCCGCAGCGCACGAACGATCGGGTTTGATCGTACCAAATGAAGATCGGCCACCGCACCGTCTTCCGACAGCAGAAACGGCACGTGGCTGATCAATGGCGCGCCGTCGCCAGAAATCGCCAGAACGCCGAATGCCCGGTCGCGGGCGAATTCGATATGACGCGCTTTGTCTTCGGCGCGGTAGGCTGGATTTGGGTGCATGAACGACCTCCTGCCAAATCTCTTGCAGATGGGGTCGGTTCTTGGCAAGGTCCGCCTTGTTCTCAGGGCGGGGCGGAATTCCCCACCGGCGGTATGCGGGCCATGACCCGCAAGCCCGCGAGCGGCTCTGCCGTGTCCACGATCCGAAAAGTGGGAACCGGTTTTCGGACAAAGTGTGGAACCACGAAAGAGTGTCAGCAGATCTGGTGAGAGGCCAGAGCCGACGGTTAAAGTCCGGATGGAAGAGAACGTGCAGTGCGCCGGCGATGCGGCGCGCCTGCTCGTGATCGCCTTGGGTGACGTGTCATGCCGGGCTGGCAGCGAAGGTTTTCGCGACCGCCAGCAGGCCACCAAACTGAAAGGAGATCATTATGACACACACCCGCTATGCTTTTGTCAAAGCAAACTGGCATTCCGACATCGTTGACCGCGCGCTCGATGGATTTCTAGAACTGATCCCGGCCGATCAGGTCGATGTTTTCGACGTTCCCGGCGCGTTCGAGATGCCGCTGATGGCCCGCGATCTGGCCCAAACCGGCCGCTACGCCGCAGTTGCCTGCGCCGCATTTGTCGTGGATGGCGGCATTTACCGGCACGACTTCGTCGCGCAAGCGGTGGTCGATGGGTTGATGCGCGCCGGGCTCGATACCGGTGTTCCTGTCCTGTCGGTCTCGCTGACCCCGCACCAATATCAGGAAACTGATCACCACAACGCCATCTACCGCGCGCATTTTGTGGATAAAGGCCGCGAAGCCGCACAAGCTGCGCTGAAAATCACGGCCACGCGCGCCCAACTGGCTGCGGCTGCATAAGCTCGTAAGGTTGGGGTAAACACGCCCCAACCGCAAATCCGCTTGAGGCCAAGGGCCTTGCCCGCTAATCACGACGCTCAAAGGAGCACGCCCCATGTCGATGAACAGTTTTGGCCATCTCTTCCGTGTCACCACCTGGGGTGAAAGCCATGGACCCGCTTTGGGTGCCACCGTCGATGGCTGCCCGCCGGGTGTCACGATCGACGAGGGCATGATCCAGCACTGGCTGGACAAGCGCAAACCGGGGCAGAACAAGTTCACAACCCAGCGGCGCGAACCCGATCAGGTGAAAATCCTGTCCGGCGTGTTCGAAGGGCAAACCACCGGCACGCCTGTGCAGTTGATGATCGAAAACACCGATCAGCGCTCGAAAGACTACGGCGATATCATGGACAAGTTCCGCCCGGGTCATGCCGATATCACCTACTGGCAGAAATACGGCATCCGGGATTATCGCGGCGGCGGGCGCAGCTCGGCCCGTGAAACGGCGTCTCGCGTTGCGGCGGGTGGTCTGGCGCGCGAAGCCATCAGACAAATCGCTCCAAACGTGCAGATCACTGGCTACATGACCCAGATCGGACCGCACAAAATTGATCGCGGCAACTTTGACTGGTCCCAGATTGAACAGAATCCGTTCTGGACACCGGACGCATCTGCGGCAGAGGACTGGGCCGCCTATCTGGATGATCTGCGCAAGTCCGGCAACTCGGTCGGAGCAGTGGTCGAGGTCGTCGCGCGCGGTATCCCCGCCGGGATCGGAGCGCCAGTTTATGCCAAGTTAGACACTGATCTAGCCGCCGCGATGATGTCCATCAACGCTGTAAAGGGCGTCGAGATTGGCGAAGGCATGGCCGCCGCCGAACTGACCGGCGAAGCCAACGCCGACGAAATCTTCATGGGTCAGAATGGCCCGCAATACAGCTCGAACCACGCCGGAGGCATTCTGGGCGGAATCTCGACCGGGCAGGACGTTGTCGTGCGGTTTGCTGTCAAGCCAACATCATCGATCCTCACCACCCGCAAGACGATCACCAAATCCGGCGAAGAAACCAAGATCATCACCAAAGGTCGCCATGACCCCTGCGTCGGTATCCGCGCCGTTCCAGTGGGTGAGGCAATGATGGCCTGCGTGATCCTCGACCACCTTCTGCTGCATCGCGGCCAGATCGGAGAGAACCGTGGACGGATCGGCTGATCTGCGCGCACGTCTGCGTGCTGTGGTCGCACACCGCATGGAAACTGATCCCGCCCATGATCTGGCCCATCTGGATCGTGTTTGGACCAACGCCCAAGCCATCGCGAATGATCAAGCCGATATGTCCGTGCTGCTGGCCGCAAGTTATCTGCACGATCTTGTAAATCTGCCCAAGGACGATCCCAACCGGCATCTTGCCTCGCGCAGGTCCGCGATGGAATCAGAGCCTATTCTTGGGGAAATCGGGTTTAATACGGCTCAGGTCCGCGCTATCCGGCACGCGATCGAAGCCCATAGCTTTTCGGCCAATATCCCCCCTGAAACGATCGAGGCGCGCATTCTGCGCGATGCGGATCGGCTTGACGCTTTGGGCGCCATCGGCATCGCCCGCAACTTTTCCGTTTCCGGTGCTTTGGGGCGCACTCTTTATGACCCGGCAGATCCTTTTGCCAAAAACCGACCTCTGGACGACCTTCATTTCTCGCTCGACCATTGGAAGGTTAAACTGCTGCGGCTGCCGGGTGACATGCTAACCGAAACCGGCCGACTGATTGCCGAGCAACGCACCGCGCGCATGATCCGCTTTCTAGAAGACTTCGCCGAGGAGATCGGCTGCTCCTTGCCTCAATCCTGGGTGAATTGCTGAACCCACCCGTTGATCTTTGCCTGTCAAAGGCGCAGGTTCGCGCCGATGACAAAACCCTTAACATCGCATCGACCTCTGCTTGCAGTAACGCTGAAACTTGGCGCCTTGTTCCTGTTCACATCGATGTCTGCGCTGGTCAAAGCACTGTCGGATGAGTTCCCACCGGGCCAATTGGTGTTCTTTCGGTCCTTGTTCGCGATACCTGTCATTATTCTCTGGCTCATTGCGCGTGGGGAATTGTCCAAGGGTTTCGTGGTCAAGAAACCCATGGGCCATTTCTGGCGTGGCGTTCTGGGGACCAGCGCCATGGGCCTTACCTTTACCGGCCTCAGCCTGCTGCCGCTGCCCGAAGTCACTGCAATCGGGTATGCGACGCCGATCTTCACCCTGATTCTGGCCGCCGTGATGCTGGGTGAACGCATTCGGCTTATCCGCATCGGCGCAGTAGTGCTGGGTTTGCTGGGGGTCCTGATAATGACTTGGCCGCGCCTCGGCACAACCGAGATGGAGGTCGCCGCCACCATCGGCGCGTTATGTGTGCTGGGTGCTACCCTTGCCCGTGCTTTCGTTCAGATCCATATCCGGCAATTGGTCAAGGTCGATCACCCTGCGGCCATCGTGTTCTATTTCTCGATGACCGCGACGCTTTTGTCCGCCCTGACAGCATTCTGGGGGTGGTCAATGCCAACGTGGAATCAGGCTCTGATCATGGTCATGATGGGCCTGATCGGCGGCGTCGCGCAGATTTTGGTCACTTCCTCCTATCGGTTTGGTCAGGCCTCGATGCTGGCACCTTATGACTATGCAACCATGCTTTTTGCGATTGTGATCGGCTATGTCTGGTTCGACGAACTGCCAACGCTTGCAATCTTGATCGGGGCCGCACTGGTGATCGCAGGCAATGTTGTTGTCATCTGGCGCGAACACCAGTTGGGGCTGGAGCGTGGCAAGGCCCGGTCGGTTACTGACCCCAAAGCGTGACTTTACCTTTTGTAATCTTCCCCTAGGTTGGGCCGAACAGTCAAAGAGGTTCCCAAATGAGCAACGCGCAGGATCACAAGGAAAAGATGCAGAAGGTGCAGGCCCAGCACCGCAAGAAAGTGTCCGAGGCCGTGGATCCAAGCCGTGGTCTGGTCCTGATCAATACCGGCAAAGGCAAAGGCAAGTCCTCGGCCGCGTTCGGCGTGGTCATTCGCGCCTTGGGCTGGGGCCAGAAGGTTGGTGTGGTGCAGTTCATCAAGGGCAAGTGGAAAACCGGCGAGCGCCGTTTCTTCGAAGAGCGCGATCTGGTGACATGGCATACGATGGGTGAAGGTTTTACCTGGGACACGCAGGATCGTGAGCGTGACATAGCTGCTGCCAATGCAGCCTTCGACAAGGCATGTGCCCTGATGTCCAGTGGCGAATACGATCTGGTTGTACTGGACGAGATCAACATCGCCTTGCGTTACGAATACCTGACGGTCGAACAGGTCATCGAGGGTTTGAACGCGCGCTCGGACAAGACCAGCGTATTCCTGACCGGACGTGATGCACCGCAAGCGCTGCGTGACTATGCCGACCTGGTTACTGAAATGACCGAGGAAAAACATCCGTTCCAGGCCGGTATCAAAGCCCAGCGTGGCGTGGATTTCTGAAGCAGCGTGAGACGGGACTCTGGCGGCGCCCAGCCGCCAGATATGACAGTCGTTCTGCTGCGTTGACCAATCCTATCGTGTCGCAGGTTCCGGAAAACGCTGGCGGGTTCGGTTGGCGAATGCCACAAGCGACAGCATCACCGGCACTTCGACAAGGACACCCACAACCGTCGCCAGTGCCGCGCCGGAATGAAGGCCGAACAGGCTGATTGCAACGGCAACGGCCAGTTCGAAGAAGTTCGATGTCCCGATCATGGCACATGGCGCTGCGATCCGGTGGGGAACCTTCAGCGCATAAGCGGCGCCATAGGCAATGGCAAAAATACCGTAGCTTTGGATCAGAATGGGAACGGCGATCAGAACGATGACCGCAGGTTTCGCCAGAATGGTCTGACCTTGCAGGCCGAACAGGATAACTACAGTTGCAATCAATCCCATGACGGACCACGGTTTCACCCGCGCCGAAAAGGCTTCTATAGCCGTTTTAGAGCCTATTTTTTGGCGAGTGATCAACCCTGCGATAAGCGGCAGCACCACATAAAGGACTGTGGCCAAAACCAAAGTCTGCCACGGCACTTCGATGTCAGTGACCCCCAGCAAAAAGGCCACGATCGGCGCAAAAGCCACGACCATGATCAGATCATTAACCGAGACCTGAACTAGCGTGTAGGTCGCGTCGCCTTTGGTCAGTTGCGACCACACAAACACCATGGCGGTGCAAGGGGCTGCACCCAACAGGATCAGACCGGCAGTGTATTGCGCAGCATCTTCGGGCGCGATCCAGGGCGCGAAGACATAGTCAAAAAACAGAACGGCCAGCAGTGCCATGGTGAAAGGTTTTATCAGCCAGTTCACCACCAGGGTCACAATCAGACCACGCGGCTGGCGGGCAACCCCGGCGACTGCGCCGAAATCGACGTTGACCATCATCGGGTAAACCATTGCCCAGATCAGCACCGCCACGACCAGGTTGACACTGGCAATCTCGGCTTTTGCCACCAGCTGCACCAGACCCGGCGCGGCCAGTCCGATCAGGACGCCACCGATCATCGCAAGCGCAACCCAGATCGTAAGATACCGTTCAAAAATGCTCATAATAGCGCCTCAGAAGTTTGATCCGTAAGTTTGCCGGACGTCAGAGCAGCGAGGCCAACCATCACGGCCGCCGTGCCCAGCACCAGGGGCAGCCCCCCGACCTGATAGGTCAGGCCAGACAAAACGGTGCCGGCCAACCGCCCTGTCGCATTGGCCATGTAGTAAAAGCCGACATCCATCGTCACACGCTCGGACCGGGTGAAGGCAAGAATCAAATAGGAATGCAGCGATGAGTTGACCCCGAAGATCACACCGAAGATCAGCAAGCCTGCGATGAGTGTCAGGGTCAGCCAGGTCTCGGGACCATCCGAAATCAACACACCCAGTGTTAGAGCCGCAGGAACACAGAACAGGATCGCCGCCCAGCTGCGTGCAGCGCGGATCAGATCACCTTCGGTTCGATCTGACGCACGAAGAATCCTTGGCGCGTTGGCTTGCACGGCTCCATAGAGGATGATCCATACCGCCATGAATGTTCCGATCATGAAGAACGCGACCCGATTACCCTCTTCGGTGCCATCTGAAAGAACAGCATAGAAATAGATCGGGATGCCGACCACGAACCAGACATCCCGCGCGCCGAACAAGAAGACACGTGCTGCAGACAACCAGTTCACATTTGCGGATTTTGAAAAAACCTCAGAGAACTTGGTATCCTTGCGCCCCTTCGGCAGGCCCGCAGGCATGAACAGCTTCAATGCGACCAGGATCACCGCCAGAACGGCGGCCATGGCAAGCACTGCCGGTATGAAGCCCAGCGTTGCAAGCATGGCGGCCCCCAACAGGAATCCCAGCCCTTTTACGGCGTTTTTGGAACCTGTCAGAATCGCAACCCATCGAAACAACTCGCCTCCTTCGGATGGAGCCAGCAACTTGACCGCCGATTTCGAAGACATCTTGGCCAGATCCTTGGCCACTCCGCTGGCCCCTTGCACAATCATGACAAATGTGACCGAAGCTGCGACGGTCCAGTTCGGGTCTAGCTGCGTCATGGCGAGCAACGCGACGATCTGCAACCCCAGCCCAGCATAGAGGGTCGAGGTCAGCCCGAACCGTGCGGCGATCCAACCGGCGGACAGGTTGGTGACAATCCCGGCGATTTCATAGAGCACAAACAGATAGGCAAGCTGCACCGGCGAGAAGCCCAGGGTGTGAAAGTGCAACAGCACCAACATCCTGAGCGCCCCGTCGGTCAGCATGAAGGCCCAATAGGCAGCCGTGACCGCGATATAGGCCGACAGTCCTTCGGGCCGATGCGTCACAACGATGCCCCGACCATCAGCGCGACATCCACCAGCCGGTGCGCATAACCCATCTCGTTGTCGTACCACGCGTAGATTTTCACCTGCGTCCCGTTCACAACCATGGTCGATGGTGCATCGACGATCGAAGAGCGTTCGTCATTGGTATAATCGGTGGACACCAGCGGGCGCGTCTCATATCCCAAAATGCCCTTCAGTTCACCCTCGGCTGCGGCTTTGAAGAAGGCGTTGACCTCTTCAACCGTGGTTTCGCGTTCAACCTCGAATACGCAATCGGTCAGCGAGGCGTTCAGCAACGGCACCCGAACCGCGTGGCCGTTCAAACGACCTTTGAGTTCCGGATAGATCAGAGTGATGGCCGTGGCCGAGCCGGTCGTCGTCGGGATCAAAGAGTTCAGGGCCGAGCGTGCGCGCCTAAGATCCTTGGCAGGCCGGTCCACAATTGTCTGCGTGTTCGTTACGTCGTGAATCGTCGTCATCGATCCATGGCGGATGCCTAGATTCTCGTGAATGACCTTTACGACAGGCGCAAGACAGTTTGTCGTGCACGAGGCCGCCGTCACGATCCTATGCGCCGCGGGGTCGTAGGTTCCGTCATTTACACCCATGACAATATTGGCTGTCGGACCATCCTTGACCGGAGCAGAGACAACAACCTTCTTCACCCCAGCGTCAAAATATGGTGCCAGCTTCGCCTCGGTCTTGAACACGCCGGTGCAGTCGATCACCACGTCAACACCGTCCAGCGGCAACGCGCTCAGGTCATTGGTGCCAATAAAAGGCAGGCGGGTTCCGTTAACCGAAATGCTGTCGGCATCATGGGCAAATTCTGCGTCCCAGCGCCCGTGCACCGTGTCGAATTCCAGCAGATGCGCATGCATCTCGGGATCACCGACGGCATCGTTGATCCAGGCTATCTTTGCGCCTCGTTCAAGCAGAGGTTTCAGGGCCAGTTTTCCCATCCGGCCGAGGCCGTTCAGTGCGTAGGTTGTCATTTCGTTTCCTCGAGTGAAGCGCGCCCGATTTCATCAATGGCGGATTGCAAGGCGATCCGGTCAAGGCTTTCGACCGGCAACGATGTAAAGGCCTGAATCCGTCGCTTCAGTGCGCCATAGGCGTTTTGAAAGGCCAGGCTTTTCTCGGCGTCGGTGCCATCGGCCTTGACCGGATCTTCCATACCCCAGTGGCCACTTATCGGTTGGCTTTCCCATGCCGGACATTCCTCGTTGGCCGCCTGGTTGCAGACGGTGAAGACAAAATCCATGGCAGGCGCGTCCGGTGCCGAAAACTCGGACAGATTCTTTGACCGCAGGATCGAGGTATCGTGCCCTTTGTCGCGTAAAACCTGCACCGCAAAGGGGTATAACTCCGAACTTGGTTGTGTCCCGGCTGAATACGCGTTGAACCGATCTCCGCCGATCTCGCTCAGCAGGGATTCGGCAAAAATAGAGCGGGCAGAGTTGCCGACACAAATGAACAGCACATTGAACTTCCGGTCAGTCATAGTCTCACTTCCCTTGGTTGAAGGCAAACAAAGATCAGGTCGGCCGCGGCAGCAGTCCACAATCAGGAAATCGAGCATTTGCTGCACGTTCTTCATTTCAATCGAATAGAGCAGAGACGTCCCGGATCGTTCCTGCTTAACAAGCCCCGACCGTAGCAGCGCATTCAGGTAGTTCGACATGGTGCTGGGTTTGACACCCAGCTCTGTCGCCAGCTCGCCCGCGGGAACCCTGTCAGGAAACCGTCGCATCAACATGCGAAACACGGTGATACGCTGCGAGTGGCCAAGGATGGCAAGTTGATCGACTATCTCTTTTGTCATATTTCATGAAATATGGAATTATTGAAATTCAGTCAATTTTGAATCCGCGACGTTACAATAAATTCACAAACCAAAATTCCAATTCGACAGGTTGGTTACAGGCTGACGGCTCACAGGTTGAGATCGGTCGCCGAGCCTGACGACACCAAACCGATTACTACCGGGTTTGCAGACGGCAGAGTGACAGTTTAAACGACCTTTCGCATCCGGTCATAACCAGATCCGTATGGCTTAAGGTGCCGCTGTAGCTCAGCTGGTAGAGCACGTCATTCGTAATGATGGGGTCGGGGGTTCGAGTCCCTTCAGCGGCACCAATCAATCAAAATAAATCATTTTTTATCAATGGCATGGAGTGAGAATCTTGCGTTCTGTCCACCCTTCTAGCCACCTACTGGGCTGCGTGGACTAATTTGTTACAACCCAGTTTAACCCGTTTCCATTCTCGATAATCTTGAGCGCGTTGCGACGTCGCGTCACTTCAGAAATCGCAGCCGTTAAGAAGTTGACGCAAAGCCCGGCTACGTAAATACTTTTTGACCACCTAGTCAAACGATGACGCAATACCCCTCTTTCTTCCCCCTTACGTCTCAAAGCGAAACTCTTACATCCGCCGTGTCGCTGCGGGTTGGCACTCACGGAAGGAGATCCTTGAGCCTGGACACCACATTGGCTCGGATCGGGCCCGCAGTGACATGATTTGAGTGTCACACTGGGAGGGGAAGAACTTGGTGCTGAATGTCTTAACTGCCTTTCGGAAGGTTCAAGCCAAAGAAAACCGTAGTGCTCATCTCAACGATGGTGATTGTGAGCTGTGCACGGACGAAGAAAAGGGCAGCTCCAGACTGAGGAAAGAAACAATACGGAACCTGTTTCACAAGGAGTTTGTAGAGATGGACAGAGACCAGCCCAAGTCTCCTTTGTAATTCGTCAATGGCAAAAGCCCTCTCTGGTGATGCAGCTTGGCTACAGGTCAAGTTCCAAGTGTCCTCGGGAAACACGGGGTAAGATGTTCGGCGCTTTACTTGAGCGGGTTTGTGCTCCTGACACAGCGGGTTTTTGCGTCTAAATCTGCACCCGATTTGCGAGCGCCCTAAATTGCTCTATGTCGAACCAAACTGGGAGTAGCCAACAAAATGAAACTCAGCAGATTGGAAGTCTTTTGCATACTGCTTGCCAGCTCAGTAGCAGCGGCGGGGTTTGTAGGAGCGGCAAGCGTATTGCTTTCGGCCATTTGAGTTACCCTATTCCAGCGTTGCAGCAATGGATTATCTAGTTCGCTCTGTTTTTGATGCCGTTTCCGTGCCGCCATCTTGCGGCAACCTTCCTTGCAATACTTGGCATCGACCCGTTTCCATTCCGGCATGAGCTCACCACAATAGGCGCAATGCCAGCCGCTAGAGAAATTTCGCGCCAGTGCGTTAGGCCATGCTTTAGACTGCCGGAGGTACTCGGGTGGCCGATACAGGCACTTAGAGACGGCAGCGGCCAAGTCACGGCTGAGAAGGGCCGGTTATTGCAGGTGATACCTGTTAGGCAAATTTCGCCCTGCGGACCTGCCTCGCTACGTCGATATTTTTTGGATTCTGTGCTAGAGTTAGAATTTAACCAAGTTTTTCTTATAACTTCTATCTACAGGTTGCTGTATGTCTGCGCATTGTCAAAGTATCCGCGACGAAATTGAGACGTTAGTGCAGAGCATCGAAGTGCTCGACATTCAGATTCAAAGCACTGTTGACCCAATTCAAAAGTCAGCGTTTATTCGATTTCGAAAGCAGTCGCTTTCGCTGCTTCAACGGAGACGGCAGGCACTGAAAGCTTGTGAAGAGAACGGGCCTCCATTGCCGCAAGTTCCATCGGACATGTCAGATTTCGGTTCTGAAGTCTCTCAGGGTATTCCTGGCTACCAGCTTGTCGCAGGTAAAGATACTCTGGTTCGATTGTTTGTTGGTCGCCGCCCACCTGTAGTAACTATGGCATCGGAACTGCTGGGTGAAGAAGACTCTGAGTATTCTTCGAAAGCCCTCGGATTTGATCCGGATTTACTTCCAATCCATTCACTGCCATTCAATCCGGCCCGAGTCGATTATGCCGAAGTCGAGATTTCAGGCCCCTCGGGGACCACAGTTGTTCCCGGCGATATTGGTGATGGTGTTTTTTCAAACGACACTAAAAGTTTCGCCGAAGATGACAATATCAACTTTTATGTCCGAGGCCGGGACATCTCGAAGCCCGGACGGCATAATTTCATTGCACGGTTGTACCGTGGTGGCACTCTCGTCGGCGAAAAGCACCTTGGGCAACAGCAGTTTCATCCTACGAAGGACCTGCGAATTCTTATTGTGGTTGAGATATTTCCCTTTCCCGCAGAGAAATGGGAAACCCTTTTTATGGCATTGGCAGACTTGTCTCGTATTTTCCCTATCCGCTCGGGTGTGGCTCCTCTCGATGGGGATCAGGAAGCAGGGTTACGCTTCCGGATTGAGCCAATACCGCTTGACTTCGCGTGGCCTGACCGCACTCCTGTAGCGCAGCGACTCGCAGCATTTAATCAAGAGCAATCCGATGCTGGCAGGCCTGATCGAGCTGAGCACGTCCTGACAATACGTACCCAGCAACCCGGCGAAATGCCACTCGGGGGAAGTGCCCAGTCTGGACCGAACGGGAGCATCGCTGGCGTTACACTGAATGTGAGTCCTCCTATGGACGACTCTTTCGGCACGTTGGTTTCCCACGAAATCGCGCACAACTTCTTGACTGTTCCTCATGTTGGTGACGAAGGTGTGTCGCTAAATGAACCAGCTGCATTCGATATTGTTGCTCGAAAATCTGTGACGAATCCCAGAGCTCTGATGTATCGGATCTATAATTTAACCCCCAACGGAACAGCGTTTCTTGTCCCAGACTCGTGGCGGGCTATCCGAGAACGCCTGCTGACCAGATCCAGCACAGGAAATAATGAGTAGTTTGAATTCAGTTAGTTTGACGGCGATTTCACATTGTAAGTTTGGGCTCAAATCCGACGAATACAAAACTCAAAAGGTAAAACGATCAGGTCAATGGATCTGACTTCTCACTCTTTCCGCTGCGAACAATTTGCATGTCGTCTGCATTGTAGGGTTGAAGTAGTTCAAATGCCTCTGCAGGATTTCCAGTCACCCATTGCTCGTAGTCGTCTGGCTTCAGGATCACCGGCATTCTTTGCGGGTGTACCGGTTTCACAATTTCATTCGCTGTCGTCGTGATGACGGTGTAAGTTGCGACTTCCTCCTGCCCCTCTTTGCCCTGGTAGCACGATGTTTGCCACAATCCGGCAAACGCGAAAGGCGGGCGGCCTTCATCGCCTTTGAGAGCAAACCAATAGTAGGTTGCGGGGTTGCGGCCCTTGGCCTCGCAGAACGAACTGGCAGGCACGAGGCAACGCCGATGCTCGAAGCTTCCTTTCCACAGCCCGCTTGAGCGTACCTTGTCATCTCGCGCGTTGTTCCACGCTGCAGGCTGGATAATCGCCCCTGTCTTTGTCGACCTCTTGGTTGTGCGAAATCCCCAACTAAGCGGTAAGAGTTCTCGCCTTCCATCCTCCGCCATCCTGACGACCGGCCCCATTTGTTTCGGAAAAATTGCGGGCAGAGGTTCAGCATTCCCGAGATAGTTCCGTTCAACGGAAACATCAAACAGTCGGCGCATCGCTTCGGCGGGGATCGTGTTGGAGTACAGATTGCACATGAGACGACGGTAAGCTTCTAAATCCGTTTGGACAAGCTCCTGAAGTTCGCTATCTGTTCTTCATGTCAGATTGGCCTAATCGAATCCCCTTTGACCTCCACAAAGAACTTGAATCTCGGCGAGTTGATGACTGGCAGGCGGCATTACGCACCTGGGCCAAATCCCATCGCCTAAGGATCAAGTTGCACTGGTGGC
>NZ_JBXWPT010000027.1:0-31747 GCF_059612005.1 Ruegeria sp. CDSA141 | reverse complement strand
AGTTTGTTTCGGATCAGGAAGCCTTGGGTACTGCAATTGAGATTCTGAACAATGAAGGCGCTTTGGGCTTCATGGGTTAAGGACACGAAGCCTTAGGGCAATTCCTTTCGGAGGATCTCTACATGTCGACTATCATGCGTTCGAGTTGGCGTGAAATACGCACGTGTTCAGTAACGGCCTTCCTCATCTCCTGAGCTTCTCTGGTGCGCATTCCGTGCTTGTAGGCGGGGTTGACTGACCCAGAACCATGCCTGCCGCCTGCGACATGCATACGGCAAACCGACCAACCCCTTACTGCAGGATTTTTGCATTGAACGCCACTACGTTTGGACGTCGCCGTGCATCGGGGTGCTGCATGTGCTCTTTGCATGGGGTTGGCGAATCCAAATTGAGCGGCTGCGACGACGGGGAGTTTAGTAGTAAGCGATCTTTCAGGAAATGATATCGGAGAAACGATACTCGTGTCGGAAAATCACAAAGCGTGAATGTCCAATGGATCGGAGAAGCCCTTGATCTGGCTCCCGCCAAATGTCTCCTGAATATCAACTCCGTCGAGCAGATCCAGGGTCTCTTGATCAACCAAAATCCGGCTTCCGGTGTTCTGGGTTTCCGCTTCCAATCGGGCTGCGAGATTTACTGCGGATCCGATACAGGTATAGGTCGCCCGATTGTCAGTACCGGCATAGCCCGCGACGACTTCGCCTGTGGCGATACCGATCCCGATCCTGAGACCCCGTTCTCCATCCGCGAGCCGGTCATGATTCAGCATCTCTATCATGCTATGCATTTCATGCCCCGCAGCTACAGCACTTTGCGCAGTATTGTTCAGAGGTTGTGGAACACCGAAGAGAGCCATCAACCCGTCACCCAGCATCAGGCTGACAATGCCGCCATTGCTGGTCACCGCCTCGAACATCAACGTGTAGAAGGTGTTGAGTAGATCAATTGTTGCCTCGGGCGCTAAGTTTTCTGAAAGGGCTGTGAAACCGCGAATGTCGCAAAAAAGAACCGATGCGTTTGCACGTTTGCCACCGATGGCAAACCCAGACTCTTGCAGGTCTTGCGCAACCTCGGTGGTTGCGAAGCGTTCGAGAAGGCGTCTTTGTTCGTCCCGCAGTCGCTTTTTTTCAAGGCAGCTGGAGACGCGGGCGCTGAGAAGCGTCTTGTTCACCGGCTTGGGCAAGTAGTCTTCTGCGCCTAACTCGATGCAGCGCACAATATTGTCGAGCCCTTCGACCGAAGAAGTCACAATCACCGGCAATTCGCGCAGGTCGGGGTCCGCATTGATTGCCTCCAGAACCTGAAATCCGTCCATTTCCGGCATTTCGATATCGAGTAGAAGCAGGTCATAAGACTGACTCGACAACATCTCCATCGCAACGAGGCCGTTCTCCGCGACAGAGGCTTTGTGCCCCAACAGTTCAACGTTGCGAGACAGGAGTAGCCGATTGACTTTGTTGTCATCAACGATGAGGAGATGGCCGGGTGCATCAGTCATTGTTCAGGGTCCGCAGGGCCACAGCAGCTTTGGCGAAAGCGGCCTCCAGGGCTTTCGCATCTGTAAGGTCACCAGTCGCGGGTATGTCCCCGAGCTCGATTTTTCTGGCCAACTCGGCCAGTGCAGTCGCACCAAAGGTGTTTGCATTCGATTTAATGGAATGAGCCGCGCGGCGATATCCATCAGCATCGGACACGTCGGCAGCCGCTTTCAATTCGGCAATCATGCCGAGGGCTTCGTCGAGAAAGGTGTTTACAAGCTCGGCGGCGAATTCGTCGCCAGTCGCGTCCTTGAGTTCAGCGAAGATATCAAGATCAATTGGGCCGTTTGTCATGGATTACTTGCTTTTCCTGGGAACATTCAAAAGGGCTTCGATAAGAATAGGCAGGCGTATCGGTTTGGCGATGTAGTCGTCCATCCCGGCATCCAAACACATCTCGCGGTCGCCTTGCATGGCGTTGGCAGTCATGGCGACTATACGCGGTCGGTCTTCTTCGGGGAAATCTTTGTTTATGCGGCGTGAAGCTTCGAGCCCATCCATTTCGGGCATCTGCACGTCCATCAATACGATATCGTATGTTTGCCGGTTCACACTTTCGACCGCCTCAGCGCCGTTGCTGGCCAAATCAGCGCGATAGCCCATCTGTTCCAGCAGGCGAAGCGCAAGTTTCTGGTTCACCAGATTATCCTCAGCTAGCAGAATACGCAGAGGGTGGCGTTTTGCCATCTCTGGATCGGTCTGGGGTTTGTCTGCGGGCTTGGTCGGTTTCACGGGGATATCTTCGGTCGAAAACAAAGTGACCAGAGTGTCGAAGAGATGCGACTGACGCAATGGCTTGGCGAGGTTGGCAGCAAAGAGGCCGTCTTCAAGGTCAATTTCACGTGGACCAAGAGAACTAAAGAGGATCAGCGGCAAGTCCGGATGCTTGGCCCGAATTTTCTGGGCAAGTTCCTCGCCATCCATTTCTGGCATGTGCATGTCGAGAATGACCAGATCGAACTTTTTAGCCTTCTCGAGCGTGGCCAGCGCATCGGACGGGGTTTCGCAGGTAGTAGTTTGAGTGCCCCATTTCTCGGTCTGGAGCGACAGGATTTTACGGTTGGTGGCGTTGTCATCCACCATAAGGATGTGCTTGCCTTCAAGCTCGGACTGAACACCCGTCAGATCGCGCGAGGATGATTTGACCGGTTTGGAGGGTTTGGCCCGGATCGTAAACACAAAGGTCGAGCCATGCCCTTCGCCGTCACTTTGTGCCCACATGGTGCCGCCCATGAGTTTCGCAAGACGCTTGGAAATTGCCAGGCCGAGTCCGGTGCCGCCATATTTGCGGGTTGTTGAACTATCTGCCTGACTGAAGGACTGGAACAGACGGCTCATCCCTTTTTCGCTCAGGCCAATTCCAGTGTCGCGGACTTTGAAAGTAAGCTCAATCGATCCGCGTTTCCTGGCGGTTTGTTCAACAGATAAAACCACTTCACCGCTTTCGGTGAACTTCACCGCGTTGGAAAGCAGGTTCAGCAGGATCTGCCGCAACCGGGTCAGGTCAGCACTGATTGCAAGGGGCAGAGCGTCGTCAAACTCATAGGCCAGATCAAGCTGCTTCTCGGCGGCACTACTGCTGATCAGATCAAGCGCGCTTTCGATACACTCACGTAGATCAAAGGGATGGTTCTCGATGTCCATCTGTCCGGCTTCGATTTTTGAGAAATCGAGGATTTCGTTAATTATGCCCAGTAGTGCGTCACCACTGTCGCGGATCGTGTTGGCATAATCGCGTTGCTCGGAATCTAACTCTGTATCCATCAAGAGCCCACTCATCCCGATGACGGCATTCATTGGTGTGCGGATTTCATGGGACATGGTGGCGAGGAACGCGCTTTTTGCTTCGTTAGCGGTCTCGGCCGCCTCACGGGCCTTTTCGACCTCGCGGAAAAGGCGCACGTTCTCAATCGCAATCACAGCCTGATCGGCGAATGAAAACGCGAGGTCGATCTCGTCTTTGGTGAAAACGCCGGCCGTTTGTCGGGCAAAGACCAGCACACCCAGACACGCCGTACCCTTCATGAGGGGAAGTAAAAGAGCTGCCCGAATTCCGTGCCTGTCGTATGTGATCTGCTCGAACGGCGAGAGCTCAAGCGCGTCCCAATCTGGCAAGTGGAGCATCTTTTTTTCGTGTAAAACCTGTGCCGGGAAGCTGGACATAGGGTCGGGATCGATGGGAAAGCTCTGGTTCCCTTCCAGGGCTTCCACGCCTTCTCCGGTAACCCTCGCAAGAACCTCGAACGTGTTGTCTTGCGCAGTCATGGCTGCAACCATATCGGACGAGACCAACCGCACACCCGCTTTGGCAATAGCCTCAAAGACAGGTTTGATATCATCGGGTGACTGGCTGATCACCCGTAATATGTCCGCACTTGCGGTTTGGCGTGCCAATGATGCTTGTGTTTCATTGAACAGACGCACGTTTTCCAGCGCGATGATAGCCTGATCCGCGAAAGATTCGGCAATGGCTACTTCGTCATCACTGAAAGCCTTCGACGTTTTCCGAATAAAGGCGAGAGTGCCGAAACAGTCTTTCCCTCGCATCAAGGGTACCATCAAGAACGACTTGAATCCTTGCCGCTCGACGATTTCCGTGTCCCGCGGAGATAGTTCATCAAAGCGCGAGTCATCCAATTGCAGCGTCTTGCCTCTCTGGATGACGCGGGATGGCAGGTTGTCGTCGGGATCAATTGGCAGGCGCTCAGTCCAAGTGATTTCCTCTAAACCATCCGGAGTTGCGGCCGCCACTTGCCAGTATTCAGTTTTGTTAGCCTGCATGGCAATCGACAAGTCGCAATCGATAAGAGCCGTAGCCAGTCCGACAATCTTCTCAAAAACCGGTTTGGTATCTGTCGGCGATTCCGAGATCACTCTGAGGACATCCGCACTTGCCGTTTGGCGAGAGAGTGCGACTTGCGTATCGTTGAACAATTGAGAGTTTTGAATCGCTATGATCGCCTGCGAGGCAAAGGTCTCCATCTGCTTGATTTGCTTGTCCTCAAAGGCGGCTTTATTTCGGCTGCCCATACTGATGACACCTATCGTGTCACCGTCGCGTATCAAAGGTACAGAGAGAACCGACCTGTATCCATGCAAGTTGGTCCTAAGGACTGGATCATAATTAGGGTCCGCTTGAGTATCCTCAACGTAATCGGCGCGCCCATATAAAAGCGCCCGGGCGGTCGCCGACGTTTCCCCCGGTTCAAATGGATGCGACTCGAGAAATTTGGCAAAACTCTCTGTGAGATTGTGCCCGGCAAAGAAATGAAATTTTCCGTCCTCGGGTTTCTTAAGCGCCACAAATGCATCTTGCAGGCGGCAGATGCGCGACGAAACCGCCACCAACGCTTCCAAAACCGGCTCTAAAGCGTCAGGGGAACGGGAAATCACCTCAAGCACTTCGGATGTGGCTTTCTGATACCCCAATGCCTCTTCAACTTCTGCAGTGCGGGCCTGCACTTCTTTGAACAGTCGCGTATTGTTGATGGCGATTACGGCCTGGGACGCGAAAGTTTCCAGCAGGCTGACTTGTTTGTCGCTAAACGCTGCTGCCTGCCGATGCGCCATAACAATAACGCCAACAGTTACGCCATTGCTGACCAAGGGGACACCAAGGGTGGTTAGGTAGTCCCCGATCTCAGCCGCTTTTTTCCATGTGTAAGTCGGATCCCTACGGGTGTCTTTTATATAAACCGTCTTGCCGTGCAAGGCCGTGCGCCCGATGCAAGAACCTTCCTCTGGCGCGATAGGGTTATCGGACAGGAATTTGAGAAAAGCACCACTGACATTGTGGGACATGGCCACGCGGTAAAGGCCATCGTCAGCATCCTTCATTGCAAAGAACGCGTATTCCGGTGAACAGATACGCGACGAAACCTCCAGGATGGCGTCCAAAACCGGTGGAAGATCGTTCGGTGAGCGGGATATGACGCCGAGCACTTCAGACGTGGCTGTCTGGTACTTCAGCGCCTCTTCGACTTCCGCGGTGCGAGCCTGAGTTTCTTGCATCAAACGGACATTTTCGATGGCGATACTCGCTTGGGCAGCGAAACTTTGGACCAACTCGATTGTTTCAGGTGCTGGCTCTTCTGTGCCTGGCCAGCCAAGGTTGATGCAGCCCCACACTTTGCCGCCTGCCTTGATTGGCACGCCCAGCATACGACGCCATCCAACAGCTGCGGCGAACTCTGGGGCGTAGTACGTCGATTTCTGTGCATCTTCGATTTGAACCGGGGCACCTGCTTCGACAACAAAAGCCGACATGTGCCCTTCTGTATCAGAGACCGGGTAATCCGACATCAGCTCCGAAAACAACTCCAACGGAAATCCGTGTTGCGCACAGTAATAGAATTTGTCGTTTTTATATTGATCCAACACGCAGAACCGCGCGCGGCTGAGTTCGGCTGATTTTTTGACGATAAGGTCAAACACCGGCTGCAAATTGGAAGTCGCTTCGTTGATAATATGCAGAGCTTCTGCACTTGCTTGTTCGCGCACCAGTGCTTCTTCAACTTCGGCGGTACGGGCCTGAACTTCTTCAAACAACCGGGTGTTGTTGATCGCAATTACAGCTTGGGCCGCGAACGTTTCCAAGAGGGCGATTTGTTTTGAATCGAATGGTGCGACTTTGTCGTGGCAGAGCACGATCACACCGACCACGACCTTATCCTTGACCAATGGGACACCCAGAAGCGAGCGATACTTGCCAATACGTGCGGCTTCCTTCCAGGCGTATTCGTTAGCTTCAGTGTCCTCGTAGTAGACTGTTTCGCCGCGTGCAGCTGTTTGGCCAATACCGCTCCCATGACCTGCCGGCACTGGGTGTGCCTTCATGAACTTCATGAAATCACTGTCAAAGTCGAGCATGATGTCAGTATGGTAAAGGTTGTCTTGGGGATTCAGAATCGAGATTGCCGCATATTTTGGCTCGCAAATCCGGCTGGCGACTTTCAGTATCTCCTTCAGCACCGGCTCCAGCTCATTCGGAGATCGCGAAATCACCGACAATACGTCTGAAGTGGCAGTTTGATACTCCAGTGCCTGCGTGACTTCTTCTGTCCGCTCCTCCAACTCGTGGAAAAGGTTTGCGTTGGTAATCGCGATAACGGCCTGATCCGCAAAAGTTTCCAGCAGTTTGATCTGTTTGGCGGAAAAACCCAAGACCACTGGCGCCCCAACAGAGATAACGCCTACGACTTCGCCGTTTTTGACAAGCGGAAGTCCAAGCAATGATTTGTAATCACCTACGCCGCTTTCTTCCAACCAGGTGTAGGTTTCATCCGCTTCGACATCTTCGACATAGCTTGTGCGTTTCGACAAGATCGCACGCCCACTTACACCGTTCTCCGTTGGCGAAATCGGGTGAGCTTTGACGTATTCTGTAAAGGCCGTGTCCTGTGTGAGCGTCGAGTGCACATGAAAAAGCCCATCGTCCGGGTTCAGCATCGCGACATAGGCATCTTGCAATTCGCAGATGCGCGACGCTTCTTTAAGAATGGCGTCCAGAACGGGCGACAGTTGATTGGGAGACGCTGAGATCACACGCAGCACTTCGGATGTTGAAGTCTGATACTCCAAGGCTTGCGTGACTTCCGCGGTACGGTCCTGCACCTCTCGGAACTGGCGTACGTTATCCATCGCGATCACGGCTTGGGCCGCAAATGTTTTGACCAAAGCGACGTCATCATCCGAGAATGGCGAAACTTCACGGCGATAGAGAACGATCACCCCAAGACCCGTGTCGTCCTTCATCAACGGCACAGCAAGGACCGAGCGAGCCCCTTCGACCTCAACCATCTGAACCCGCTTTGGGTCGCGATCCCGATAATAAAGCGGATCATCTACAATATCGTCTTGCCGGATGACCTGGCCATCGATCATAGGGCGGATTGCAACGAGTTCCGTACGGGTCAAGGGCTCCACGAACCCCTTCAGGGCCTCATCAAAATCCGTTCGCGCACCGATATTGGCCGGAATTGTTGCAAGGCCACGTTCGTGATCGGCGACACACAGAAAGGCCAGCGGCGCTTTGCACAAACGGCTGGCATTTTCGAGTATGCTATTGAAGACAGGGCTATCGTCATCGCGACTGCGGCTGATGACTTCGAGGATTTCGCGCGACGCTTCTTCCCGTTCGAGTCGTTCCTGTACTTCGCGAAACTGACGCGTGTTTTCGATGGCAATGACTGCATGTTTGGCAAATTCTTCAATCAACTGCACGTCAGGGTCAGCAAATGGTCGGACCTCCCGGCGGCTGACCGCGATGGCACCAATGGCCTGATCTCCTTGCATCAGGGGAACCGCAACGCGTGATCGAATGCCTTCAACTTCGACCATCTTTATGGCTGTAGGATGCCCTGAGCGGAAAAAGTCCGTTTCAACCAGATCATCCACGCGAAAAACCTGACCTGTCCGTATCGCCGTGGCAACGGTAACCGATCCTTCGATTAGCCATTCCTGTCCGATATCAAATTCGGTTTTCTGATGCCCCCAATTCGCAGCCAAACGGCCGTGGGTTCCAGCTTTATTGATCAAGACAAGCGCAGCCTGATCTGCGCCACAAACCTTAGTGGCTTGTTGAAGCACTGTGTCAAAGACGCGCGCATCGTCATCACGGCTTTGGCTAATGGCCGTTAGAATTTCCTGTGTTGCCGTCTGACGCTCTAATTGCGTGTGCAACTCATTCAATTGTCGCGTGTTGTCCAAGGCGATCACGGCCTGGGCGGCAAAGCCCTCAACCAGAGAGATCTCGTCGTTTGTAAATGCGCGAACCTCACGTCGGTAAATGCCGATGACGCCCACGGGCGTTCCATCTGCCGACATTAGTGGGACCGTCAGAAATGACCGGACACCTTCTTCGTCTACAAGTTGACGGCGCCATGGGTCGCCTTTGATATACTGGTCAGTCAGGCGCAAATCGACATTGTGAATGACGCTTGCCTCGCGCACGGATTCCGCAATCTGGAGATGTGAATCCAGTGACCAGCGATCTACGCCGACCTCGTAGGTCGCCAACTGATCACCGAAATGAGCCGCATATTCAAGGTGGGTTCCTGCCTCATTCAAAAGGCTCAATGTGGCGACATCTGTTTCGCAAAGCCGGGCGGTGTTTTCCAGGATCGTCTGGAACACCGGCGTCTCATCTTCCCGCGATCGGCTAATTGTCTCGAGAACTTCCCGCGTGGCGCCTTCGCGTGCCAGGCGGATCTGCAATTCGCAGAATTGGCGCACATTCTCAATGGCGATTACCGCTTGGGCGGCAAAGGTTTCGACGAGCTTGACCTGATCGTCGGTGTAGGGCCGCACCTCGTCTCGCGCCAACATCAAGCATCCGATTGCACCGCCATCCACCTTTAGAGGAACAAACAGATTACTGCGGCACCCATGCTTGTCGACAATCAGCTTGAACCGCTCATCGCCGGACTTGTGGAATTCAGTGTCTCCCATATCCACAACACGTTTGGTCTCGCCGCTGAGGATTGTTTCAGTCACCAGAGAATTGCCCGGCTCCATCGTGTATTTGCCGTCGCGCCAGAGCTGCTGAATGTCAGGGTGCAGGTTAACACTGGCCACGAGCCGCTGAAGTGCGTCGCCTTCCTGTCCAAGAACCAGACCAGCAAAAACAGCGTCGCAAAGGTCTTTGGCAAGCGCAACAATCAGATCGCAAACCGGCTGAACGTCGTCCTTGGTCACAGAGATCGCCTGCATCACCAGAGCGGTGGCTTCAAACCGCGCCTGTTGATCAGCTGCGCTTAACTCCGAACTTGGCGCAGATGATGGCGCGGGACTTATCGGGGTCCCTGATGCCTTTTTGTCGCCCAACTGAGCCCAAACTCCCACGTCAATTCTGACTAACAACTGCACGGAGTTTAGAGAGCATGTTATAGAAGTCACTGGAATTCTTTACGGATGATGCCCTTTGCATTCATGCACGCGCGAGCACGGCCCACTTAGCTCGGATCATCTGACTGGTCAGCGCGATGAATCAACAGTGTAGTGCCAAGGCGCTGGATAGCCTTATAGGCCTTACCGTTATGGCACTCCATATGCGCCTCGAAATCGTCAGGCGTTCGATCTCTGAGGCGCTCCACCGAGCGTCATTGCTTAAACCCAGACTTCTGTTGGCGAAAGGCAGCATGTGCTGGGCACGCAAGCCCCTGTAAACTCTCTGGGAAGATGCACTGCGAAGTGTACTGCTCGCTTAACAGGACGGCAGACATGTTCCCATCTCGGCCATCGAAGCAAAGGAAATGTTGCAAACGTCGGAATGGCCGCTTTCAGGAAGCTGATTAGTTAATCATGGTTCAAGCTCAATGTCCGGCCCATACCTGCCGTTGGCCGATGGGCGTCTTTTCTGCTGTGCGGACCGCCAAACCAGTCGTTCGCTCCAAAAGTTTGCGGTATAACCAAGAAGCGTGGCAACTTACGTACGGTTTAACTTCTGCTAGGTCATGCGAAAATGGTCAGTACAATTAGGTATCTGGACGCTGAGTTGGAAGACGCGCTTGTGATTGCAGAAGCTATTGAAATCTAATGACGCGGGCCGTCACACTCTCATAGAGCGATCAATGCCCGCGTTCCAGATATTCACTCAACGCGCAGTATTCAGGCAACTAGAATTCAATCGGCACCGGCCAAATCTGCCGTTCTACTTTTCTCAACCAGCAACTATTCTTCGACTGTCTTGTAAATAGTTAGATTCTCCAGAAAGGCGATGATTTTTGTTTGTTCACTTTCGCTGAGGTGGTTGTAGGCAGTGGCGCTGTCTGAGGCTTCACCCGCATGACTCACAATTGCCTCTTGCAGAGTGGTCGCCCGACCATCGTGCAGCCAGGGTCCAGTTGCTCCGACACCCGCCAGTGATCGCGTCAGAAACATAGAAGCCCCCAACCCAAGAGGGTCATCGGGATCTGCCAAGTCGGAACCCATATCGTGTCGTTTGAAGTCTGTGTACCATCGGGCCACTGGCTCACCTTCGGCATTCCGCGCCATTGCACCTAGATGGTGGACTGAACCGTCCAGCAGCTTAATCGAGTTGTTGGGCTGATCTCCGGCCAGATTGAATTTGATTGCACTGACGACGTTCAGTCCATGAATATTCGGGTCAGATCCATCTGGAAACCTGGCATCGTAGAAACCCGGAATCTCGCTGGGTTCTTTAAACATTGCGTCCCGAAGGCTCATCGCTGGCATGTGACAACTGGTGCAGCCGATTTGAGCAAAAAGCGCCTCTCCTGCCAGAATACTGGTTCTTTCGGATCCAGAAAGGTCGATCAAACCCAGATCGGCCAATTCAATCTTGGTTACCGGCCGTTCGAGGGCTGCCATGTAAACTGTAAGAGCCGTTACGTCGCCGACGGTCAACTCATTCACCACACCATCGAAATCGCCATCCTGATCTCCGACAAGCTCGACGGCCTGTAATCCCAGTTCATTGTGCGCAGCATTCCTGGTGAATGCTCTGATCGTTGCATGATTACCCTTCCATCCAAACGGTTTGATCACGAGGTCCGGGTCTATACCACTCAACCCACTGGAATCCGTGTCGACGGAACAAGGGTCTTGCGAAATACGCGTCAGTGTCAACGTTCCAAAGTCAACGCCCTTGGACTCTAACTGAACTGAGGCGCGACCCGAATTACAGGCAACCTGATGGGCTGCATCACGCTGTTGATATAGGTCCGTGCTAATTTCTTCTGCAAGCCGCTGAGGGATACCAAGCGCAAACAAGGGGAGTGTATTTCTCTCAAGATATCTGGTTGCGTCGCCCGTATGCGCAGGATCCACAAGAACGTTCATTGCAACGTCACCCGCCCCATTGGCAATCGGCGCGTTGTGACAGGCAATACACGATGTCGCGTTAGCCCCTCCTTCGCGCTTTGGAAAATGCGAAGCCCACTCCGATGGGCCGGCGAGATCAGCCCGGGGAATGCGCGTAAAACGACGACCTTCGCCGATATTGGCACCGACCCCGCGCGCTGCGTCAAAGCTGAACTCGGTCAGTTCATCCCCTGCCTCGAAGGCCTCTAGAAACGCCTTGGTTGCCTCTCCGTTCTGTATCATGCGCGATAATTCGTGCTGATCGACGGGCGCAGGTTCCTCCTCAGCAAAGGCCGACAAAGGCATCAGGCTTGCCATTATGAAGCTCAGGGTGCTTGGTCGCATATCGTGTCCACTTCTTGGTCGCGAGGTTCGTTTTGTAGTGACGGCTGAAGGGACTTGGGTGACATGTTTTCCGATCAGAAAACCATTGTACTCAGGCTGCGAAAGGACGTTCTAAGCCAAAATCATATAGACCTTTGACACCGAAAATCTCATCGTGAAGAACGCATTATGAACGCGCCAATTTTGAGCATTTCGGCCATGCTGGGCGCTTTTATGACTTTAGCTTATACCGCCAAAAATCAGGCTCGCGTCCAGTATTCCAATCGATGTTTTCACTGCATCTAGGCTTCACGGCACCAATCTAAGCCGCGCTAAACCTTACAAACAGGAAGACTAAACATGCGTACTCTCTCACTCCCTCACAGCCCGTTGATCCTTGCAGCCCTGATCACCGCAGTGTCGTTCCAGCCGCTACTTGCCCAAAGCATTTCGGTTGTTGACCCGAGTACAGGGGAAACCGTCGAGCTTTCGGAAGTGGATTTCGAAGCATTGTCCGAGGAAGAACGTGCCGATATTCGGGATCAGCTGAAAGAACAGGGAGTCCAGCCCCGAGGCGGTGATCGGAACGCCCTCGACATTTCAGAGGTTGAAGTCGTCGACCCTTCAACCGGCGAAACCGTGGCGCTGGGGGATATCGACCACTCAAGCTTGAGTCCCGAAGATCGGCGGAACATCGGCGATCAACTGGCCGAACAAGGGGTCCCAGCAGGTCGCGGCGGGCGTGACGATGCAGGCCGAAATCAGGATTCCGGCACCGAGACGGTTGACTCTGGCGAAAGGGGCGGCAGTGGCGAAGGTCGTGGCGGTCACGGCGGTCGGGACGGTCCTCGCGGGTAACATAAAGCCACCGCGCACCGGTTGACACGGTGCGCGGTAACCCCTTAGCCAAATTGCAAAGGTACGGGAACTTTATGATGTTTAGATCACCTATCCTCGCAAGTTTTGCGGTGGTCATGCTCTTGCACTCGCCGGTGCAGGCTCAGGTATCCGTTGCGGATGACGTCATCGCGCGGATTGAGGCCGAAGGTTACACGGTCGAGGAAGTAAAACGGTCTTGGCTGGGCCGCATCGTCATCACCGCGAGTGATCAGAATGAGCTGCGCGAGGTGGTGTTGAACCGTACATCCGGAGAGGTTTTGCGAGACCAAAGTTTCTCGAAGAAATCACATGGCGACGGGCGCCCTGCACCGCCAGCCAACAAACCAGACAAACCTTCCCAGCCGAGCGAACCAAATGCGCATGGCGGTCCCAAAGGGGGTGGCGGACAAGGCGGTAAAGGAAAAAACGGTGGGTAATCCGACATGAGACAACCTACTGAAACAGAATTTACCAGCGCACGGTGCCGCGCATGATGAACCGCGCATGGGTCGTTTGGACCCTTGTCCTTATCCAGTGCCTTTGTGGTGCTTATTTCCTGTGGGAAATTCTGGCATCTATTTTGGGCATCCCATCGGTTCCGCTACGTTGGAATGTGCGAGAGCTTGTCGAAGCGGGCGCCAGTATCGGGCTGATACTTGGTGCATTTCTGGGTGTCCGGCTTGCGCTCGTGGCCCAAAAAGCGACACACCGGGCCGAAACCGCCCGCCGGATCACGTCCGGCGAGTTCACAACAGTAGTAGAGGCGTATTTCGAAAAGCTTGGCCTGACTGGCGCGGAAACAGAGATCGCATGGCTTGTTCTGAAAGGGATGTCTATGGCTGAAATCGCCAATCTGAGGCAAACCCGAATTGGAACCGTTAAGGCTCAATGTACTGCGATTTACAGAAAGGCGGGAGTGTCTGGCAAAAGCCAATTGATCTCACAGCTCGTTGAGGACCTCTTGTTCTAGGCACAACTTAGATCAGATGGCGCTATGGCATTCACCCGATACAGTGTACAAAACTTGCGTTTCAATTGCCGTTGCCGTCTGGGGGCTAATCCGACCCGAGCGAACAGTTTCACTCTTGGAGTCATTGGATAGGTTTCTCGCGTCCGGCCCCTCAAAAAACCAAGGCTACAACCGGTTCGGGCACCTGACGCTGCCATATCTAGAAAAACTCGGAGAATCTTGGGCCCAGGAACTCGATTTATTCTGGATTGAAGCCAAAAAGGATGTCAGCCACCGAAGTGCTGATCAGCGAGAGATCCCGGACTATCTGGGTATCGACGCCATTTATGGTTTCTTTGAGCAGAAGCCGTCGATGACGCTCTCTGAAGTACGCACCCGAATGGAAGAGTTGCTCGACGCGGCGGAGCAGCCGTCACGAAGCGCAAACAAACAAATCTTGGATCGGATTGCTGTGATATTCCGTTCAAAACGACCATACTGAGTTGTACCAAACCGCAAACGCGCTCACGGCCTACAGAAGACGTGCGGCGAATCTTACCGCGCCGCAGTGTAGCTTTCGCATTTCTGCCGTTTGTGCATATCGCAGCATTTACGATTTTCGGATGACGGCATCGCGGGATGGGGTCACAGCGACACCAAGATTCAAAGGCCTGTATTCTCAGTTCCTCCGAGGAACCAGCTTAGTCGCCTCACTTTGCGAACTGCCGTTGATCTACTTGAACGGCGACATGACCAACGCCACCTGCCCCGCCATGAACCAATAAAGTCTGCTCTTCGCCAACACCGGCGCGGGTCAGCCCTTCGTGGGCGGTGATGCCGACGAGAGGCAGCACTGCGGCTTCCCGCATGCTCAGCGTCTTGGGTTTGTGGGCAATCAGGCGCGCATCTGCGTCAATGTGCTCTGCCAAAGCGCCCGTGAGATCCATCAATCCACCAGAACAACCGTACACCTCATCGCCTATCGCAAAACCTGTCACACCGTCGCCAATCGCAACGACCGTGCCAGCGAAATCCATGCCAAGCACGGCGGGCAATTGGGGGGACAGAGGCAGGTCCGCGCCCATGCTTCGGATCATTGTGTCGACGGTGTTGACGCTGGTCGCGGCCACTTTGACGACCACATGTCCAGAAGTCGCGACAGGGTCGGGTATTTCAGCAAGCTCGAACAGCGCATCGGGTCCGTAAGAGTTGAGAACCATTGCTTTCATTGAGATTTTCCTTTTGTGAACATGGTGTCAGGCCTACGTGGAAATCACGCACGCCTGACGAGATCATTATCTTGGGGGTGGTCAGTTGATGTCCTGCACCTGCATCACCAGATCGCCCCAATTGCGCTGGTTTTCGATGTCGTGTTCCAAACCTTGTTCATCCGCGATGGTGAACCGTTTGACGGCCGGAGTTTTGCTGGTGGCCTGATAAAGCCAATAGGCTTCGGCTTTCAGCGCTTCATCAATTGGTTTGTCGATCGATTCATAGACCATCTGTTTGCAGACATTGATCGACTCTGCCGGGAATTGTGCGATCCGTTCGGCCAGTGCAGTCACATAAGCGCCAATTTCATCCGGCTCCAAAGCCTTGTTGATAGTGCCCAGACGCTCGGCATCATCCGCATCGTAGTCTTGCGCGCTCAAAATGATCTCAAGCGCTTTTCCAAGGCCTGTTTGGCGCGCCATGCGCGAGGCGCCGCCGCCACAGGGCAGGATGCCCATTCCGACCTCCATCTGCATGAACTTGTACTTGCCCCGCGCGGCAAACCGCATGTCGAGCGCCAACGCCAACTCATGTCCACCACCGCGTGCAAACCCTTCCAGCTTTGCGATTGTGGCCTGCGGCACCTTGCTGATCCGCTCGCAAACCGACTGTAGATCCAAAAGCAGTGCATCCTCGCGGGATACGGCCTCAGTCGACATGTCCTTGAGCAGTTCGGTGTCGTAGTGGCAGACCCAGATTTCCGGGTTTGCAGATTGAAAGATTACGACCTTGGTGTCGCGGTCTCGCTCTAAGCGCATGGCCAGACTGTTGAGATCGGCCAGCATTTCCTGGCCTTGCACGTTCACAGAGCCAAAGTTGAATGTCACTGTGGCGATGCCGTTCTCAACGGCTATGTCAAAGGTTTGAAAGCTCTCGTATTTCATCAGGCAGTCCTTTCTTGGGCCTCGACGCAGCACGCGTGAGGGGTCAGGGGGTGTTAAAGGTGGAAGTTCGTGGCGTTTTAGCGCCGCGCGGATCAGTTGGTCTGGTTAACCAATTCTTTGATGGTGTTCATGACGTCGGCGGCGTGGCCTTTGTCGAGTGCTGATGCGTGTGGATCTGAGAATGCACCACTGTCATTGTCAAAATAGGCGCCCGACGCATCAGCGAACCGCTCACCTAATGCCGCATCAATCAAGATATCAGCGCCGATGTTCATATCGTTCCCAGCCAAGCCAAAGCCTTCCTTCACCATCTTTGAGGCCAAAAGCGATCCTGGATTTACCGCGACCATGACAGGCGCATCGGATTGCGATTTGGCCCATTCCCGGGTCCATATGGTGATGGCCAGCTTGCTCTGGGCATAGGCTTCCATATCCGCCAGCGGAACACTGCCCTGCATGGCTCGGATGTTCACCGGGGCCTGCGCCGCCGATGACAGGTTCACGACGCGCCCGTCAGCAGGAATGATAGGCAGCAGCAACTCGGTCAGCAGATAAGGTGCAAGCGTGTTCACGACGAAGCGGATGTCCTGCCCATTCTCAAGCACCGATTGCGGGGCTTTCAGCACACCCGCGTTGTTGATCAAAACATCCAACCTGTCATGTTTCGCCCGCACGTTCTCAGCCAGTCCCTGCACCGCGGACAGGTCGCTCAGATCAGCGGCATAGGTTTCGACATTTTCACCGACTTCGGCAGCTGCGCTCTCCAGTTTGGGTATACTGCGGCCATGCAACAGCACGTTGTGCCCGTCAGATGCCAGCTTCTTGGCCGTCAGCAAACCAATGCCGTCAGTTGAACCTGTAATGAGAATGGTCTTGGTCATCGGTCTGATCCTTTACGAAAAGTCAGGCAGCACAGTGTCTGCCAAGTGTTCAAGGGTTGCGTCGATAGGCGCTTGATTGAACCTGAGGTTCAGCGCGACGTGATTGACCCCAAGCGTTTCAATCTCGCGAAGATAGCTGCGAAGGAAGTCGGAGCCAGACTGAAACCCAAGATGGATCGGGCGCGGAGGCGCAGCGGGGTCGTCCACGATATCGACATAAAGCGATTGCATGACGGGCTTATCCAGTTGGCCCGCCTCCCTAACGCGTCGTCGGTAATCCGCTATGACCTGCCCCTGGGCAGACGCATTGCGCGGATAGGTCATCCAACCGTCGCCGTTCCGTGCCACCCAATCAGGGGATTGCTGGCTACCGCCGGTAATAAGCATCGGCAGACGCGTGCCATGCGGTTTGGGCAATAGGTCAATCCCGCCACCCAGTTTGCCCTGCGCGTTTTCATGTTCCGGATAATCGGACCCCACTGCGCGGATATACTCAACGCTGTCGCGGAAACGCGCCCCTCGGTCGTCAAAGCTGTGGTTCATCGCCGGGTATTCCTCGGGGCGGTCACCTGAAGCAACGCCCAACAGCAACCGTCCGCCCGAGAGCACATCGGTCGTCGCCGCTGCCTTGGCCACATGCGCGGGGTGACGCAATGGCAGGATGACACTCGACGTTCCAAGCGCAATCCGGTCTGTTGCTGTTGCCAGAGCACCCAGATAGACAAATGGATCGAAAACCTGTCCCGGGTCACCGAAGTTTGGCACATTGAACGGGACGTCGCGCAGCCAAAGTGCCGCAAACCCAAGTTCCTCGGCCTTTTGAGCCGCCTCCAGATGACCGCGCAGCGTCGGCTCTGCGCCGACTGCGTATGCCTCAAGCGGCAGCACAAGGCCAATGCTCAAGCGCTCGGGACGGAACACCCGGTTATAAGCCACGTTGATCTGGGTAAACTCGTTAGGCTGCATTTTATCCAACATCTCGGGACCCCACTAGTAGCGCACCAAGGTGCGGCTCTCGATGCTTTTGCGAATGGTGGAGATGCTTGAATCTTCGACCATATCGAGCGCGCTATGCGCAATCGAAGGTAGTCCTTGATTGTCATAGATATTGAAAATCGCGACCTCATCCGGTGTCATCTTGGATTGATAGATCCACTCATGCTTGGGGTTTCCCACCAGCCCCATGATTTGCCCTTTGCGGTCAGGATAGATCAGATCCAGCAGGATCCAGTCAGACGCGTCAACCGATGACGGGCGAACAAAGCCAAGCGGCGCTGAATTGATCGGATGCTCCACGGGACGCCACACATTAATAAATGCAAAGTGACCTTGCGCCCATTCCGATGCGACATCGGCACCCAACAGGTCGACAAGCCGCTGTTCGGCTCCGTCCTTGCTGTAGTCACTGTGAACGTTGCGCGCAGGTTTGCGCGTCGCACTCGGGTCATCTGTCCGAACCGTATGGTCAAAAACCACAACCTCGCGTGCGCCCAGCCTGTCCGACAGCATCGCTGTCAACTCGGCATCGTATATCGATTTCCATGCGGCACCAGCAAAGCCCCGAACCTGCGTTTCCAGCGTCGTGAATTCAACAGCATCAGACGCAAATGTAACGGAGTTGGCCGCTGCGCGGGCGTCCTCCAGTGCAACAGCCGTGGAGGCTAGTTTGGGGGAAACCAGGTTTCCAGCAATCCCGCCGGCATCCAGTTCAAAAGCTTGCCGGTGCGGCTTGTGAACGTGGTAGTTGACTGTGGCTGTTCGCGTCATATGCGCCTCCTTCGTATGCTGTGTTGCATCGATGGAAGGGATTTAACGTCAATCCAATTGCATATAAACTGCTCATTGATGGAATGATAATTCGGGTTTGCGATATAATGGGGCTTGATACAGATGCGCTGCGATTGTTTGTAAGGGCAGCAGAAATGCTGAACATAAGCGCGGCGGGGCGCGCATTGGGTATGGCCCCGGCCGTGTCCAGCGCAAAACTCGCGAAGTTGGAGCAGAGCCTGGGTTCCGAACTGTTACATCGCACAACACGCAAAGTGTCGTTGTCGGTTGAAGGTGCTGACTTCCTGCCCTTCGCCCGCGAGATTATCGCGCAAGAAGAGGCCGCACTTGCTGCTCTGGGCAAGCAGACAACAACCATAAAGGGCACGTTGCGCTTTGCTGCGCCAAGCAGTTTTGCACAGCTCTACATCGCGCCAATCCTTCCTGAGTTTCTTAAACAGCATCCCGATCTCACAATCGATCTGCGTCTGTCGGATGTGCAGTTCGACCTGATCGAGGGAAGCTATGATCTAGCACTCAGGAACGCGCCGCTTGTCGACACCAGCTTAAAAGGTCGAAAGCTGGCCGTTGATCGCCGTATTCTATGCGCCGCGCCGCATTATCTCGATGAATACGGCACGCCCAAGACGCCTGACGATCTGAAAACCCACCATCTGATAGCTTTCCAAAACCGCCAACCGCGGCCATTGACAGGACCGGCGGGCAAGAACGCCATTTTCGATCCCGCATCAGCCAAAGGCCAATTGATTATCGACGACGGTCAAAGCCAGGTCCGCGCCACGCTGGCCGGAGCCGGTATTTCCTTGAACGCTCTATGGAGCGTGCGTGACCAACTGAAGTCAGGTCGTTTGATACGGGTTCTTCCAAACTTTGAGGCCAGTGAAGACAATGTCTTGTGGCTGATCTATCCCAAGTCCAACGTGCTGTCCCCAAAAGTGCGGGTGTTTATTGATTTTTTGATCGCAGAGATTGGCGCAAAGCCACCTTGGGAAACGTAAGCTCAAATAAAGCTTAGCGCGCTGCCAGACATCCTGACATCAATGCCAAGGACCAGGCGCTGAGCGGGCATGCCTTGTCCAGTCCAAATGTCTGGTTTGGTGTCCTCATTGCGGTCGTCGCCGAACGGAGGTTCGATTAGCAGATTAACGCACCATTTAATGATTGACCACATCACAACAACCACTAACGCCGCTGAACCGGATTTATTTGAAGCTATCTCTGGTTGAGTGGTCAGCTCATCAGCGGACCCAACGCACCTTCACTTAACTCGCCCGATAGAAGCCGTTGATCGTGTATGCAGAAAACGTCAGCAATGAGTCCAAAGTGTCAAATTTCGCATGGTAGCGCAATAAACGCCTGCGACAGCAACTGACGTATACACTTTAGAGGTTAGGGGCTGCTCCTGATGTTCCTCGAATTGTCAGGGTCGCAGAATACTCGAAATGACAGACTGGCAGATCGGGTGTTCGCATCCGGTCCAGAAGGATCTCGGCCAACCGCTTGCCTAACTTCTTCGGGTCGATCGCCATGGTTGTTAGGCCGGGCGTCGAGACGGCCGCATCCTCGATGTCATCAAAACCCACCACCGAAAAATCATGCCCTGGTTTCCAACCGGACCGGATCAATCCGAAGCAGGCGCCAAGCGCCACAACGTCTCCGTTGCAAACAATACCCGTCACCTCGGGGTGTTGGTGACGGAGTGCGGCAATAGCGTCAACGCCAGCACTCTTATTCTCATCGCATGGCCAGACAATTGGCTGCACGTCATCCATCTGCTTTAAAGCGCCAAGGTAACCGGCAATGCGTTCTTCACGCACGGACGATTGCTCGGTGCCGCCAAAATAGGCGATGTGCTTGTGCCCTAAATCAATCAAGTGCTGCGTGGCTTGTGCGAGGGCTTCGGTATTAAGAATGCCGACATGGTCGAAAGACTGCGACACCTTTCGCATGAATGTCACAGCGGGAACACCGTGAGCATTCAGAAGCTCCATAGATACTTCGCTTGTGTCTAGTGCCGGAACCCAGATCAAACCACGTCGGCCAAATCTGATGCAGGCTTCCAGAAGGCGGTCCTGACGTTGAAGATCGCCTTGCGCATCGAGGATCGACACCATGAACCCTTCGGTTTCGAGCAAGTCGACGGCGCCACTCACAACCTCTGCGTTAAACGGGTTGGCCAATTTGTTAAGGATAAAACCGATTTCGCGATTGTCACCTGATCGCATTGTGGCCGCCGCTTGATTTGGGACGTAGCGCAGACGCTTGGCTGCGCTCAGGACTTTCTGACGTGTCTTCTCTGAAATTCGGCCGGTGTCACGCATAACCTGGCTGACGGTTGGAACCGACACGCCCGCTTCTTTGGCAACGCTGGATAAGGTGGGTTTTTTCGTCATGGGTCACAGTTTAGATATAACGTTTGCCTAAAATCGCAAGTGGTTTTGCAAATGGCAAGCAAATTATAGCAAAAGCTTGGCGGCAACAGGCTTGACTCAAGATACAACGATATACCATATTAACTGCATTCGCCCGCGGACTGACCCAAAGGTGTCGGCGAGGGAGAGAGGTTGTCGGGTTTCGGTCAGCCTCAGACATAGGGAGGAAATCATGTCGATTCATCTGAAACTGTCGGTTGCCGTGTCAGGTGTTGCCATGCTTGCTGGCGCTGCTGCCGTGCAAGCTGAAACTCTGTTCTGGTCGACCCAGGCCCGGCCCGCCGAAGAAGCGCAGGCTATGCGAACCGAGGTTCTTGGTGGCTTCGAGGGCGGGGTTGACTACCAACCGAACGAAGATGGCCCCTGGCTGACTCGCTTGCAAGCCGAGCTGCAAGCCGACTCAGGCAGCATCGACTTGCTGGGCTCCTTGCATGGCAACTTCTCGGCGATGAATCCTGATGACCTGATGGACCTTAGCGAACTTGGCGTCATGTCGGCGTCGGGCACTTTCAATGATCTCGCTAAGCTGGGTACTGACAGCTTGCAATATATGCCGTGGATGCAAGCGAGTTACATCATGGCCGCAAACACGGAAGCACTGCAATACCTGCCTGAAGGTGCGGACATTGATGCACTGACCTATGACCAGTTGATTGCGTGGGCGGCGAACGTTGAAGAAGCGACGGGTCAGAAGAAATTCGGATTTCCGGCAGGTCCCAAGGGTCTGAAACACCGCTTTTTCCAAGGTTATCTTTACCCGTCCTACACCAACGGTGTTGTGCGGACCTTTGCTTCGCCCGAGGCTGTGACGGCATGGGAAAAGTTCAAAGAGCTGTGGAGCCATACGAACCCTGCCTCGACCAACTTTTCATTCATGCAGGAACAGCTGTTGAACGGGGATGCCTGGATCGTCTTTGACCACACGTCGCGTTTGGCGCAGGCATTCAATGAACGCCCAGATGATTTCGTTGCCTTCCCAGCACCTGCAGGCCCAACTGGCCGTGGCTTCATGCCCGTTCTGGCAGGTGTTGCCATCCCACGCACCGCGCCGGATGCCGAAGGTGCCAAAGCTTTGGTGACTTATCTGATGCAGCCCGAGACACAGATCGCGACCCTGAAGGCAACAAACTTCTTCCCTGTGGTTGATGTTGAGCTGCCCGCCGATTTACCGCCTTCGGTCAAAGCTGCCGGCGAAGCGGTTGCCAAGATGAGCAGCTCGGCTGACGCAAATCCCGGCCTGTTGCCTGCAGGTCTGGGTAGCATGGGCGGAGACTTCAACCGTGTATACGTGGATGCGTTCGAACGCATTGTTTTGGCTGGTCAACCCATTGAGCAGGTTCTGGAAGATCAAAAGAAACAGCTGGAAAAGATCATGAACGAAACCGGCGCGCCTTGCTGGGCACCAGATGCGCCTTCGGAAGGTGCCTGCCCCGTCGAATAAAACCTTCCATGACTGCCGGGCCGCAGAAGCTGTGGCCCGGTTCCCCAGCATAATCCCAACTTAAAGGAGCGGTCCGATGGAAGCGCGGCTATTGCCTTACTTTCTGATCCTCCCGGTGACGCTGTTTCTCTGCCTGTTTTTCCTCTACCCGTTTGCGCTGGTGGCGCAGCAGGCTTTTGGAACAGGAGACGGCTTTTCACTGGATAACTTTCGCGAGGTTGTGAGCTACTGGAAGTTCCCGATCTCGATGAAAAACACCTTTCTTCTGGCCGCGGCCGTGGTACCGATCCAGCTGGCGCTGTCACTTCTGATGGCCACAATGGTCACGAAGATGCAAAAGGGGCGCGATCTGGTTCTGTATATATGGACCATTCCGCTGGGTATTTCTGATCTTGCCGCCGGTATCATCTGGCTGGCGATCTTCGAGCAGTCGGGTTTCCTGAACTCGATGATGGTCGGGCTTGGTGTCACTGACCAACCTGTAAGTTTGCTGAGTTATCAAACGCCGTGGGTAGTGTTCCTGGCGATTATGCTTGCTGAGATTTGGCGCGCAACTGCGATCATGCTTGTGATCCTTGTGGCGGGCATCGGCCTGATCCCTAAGGAATACTACGAAGCTGCGGAAGTGTTTGGCGCCTCGCGCTGGAAACAGTTCACCCGGATCACTTTGCCGCTTCTGCGTCCATCGCTGCAAACGGCCTTGGTCCTGCGCGTCATCCTGGCCTTCGAGGTCTTCGCCGTGGTTGCAGCTCTTGGGGGCACGATCTTCCCGGTGCTTATGGGCGAGATCTACGCCTATCAGTTTGACCTGCAAAATGGTGGGGCAGCAGCAGCGCTGGCGATCATCGTTCTGATTATCTCAATCGTGTTTACGCTGATCATCATGCGCGCTCTGCGCGTCCCGAAAGGAGCCACGATATGACGGCTGTAGCAGACGTTGTGGCCCCTGACGCCCGCAAGGCGGGAAGGGGGCTCTACCGAGCAGGCGTGATCTTGCTGTGTGCCTGGGTGATCATACCGCTCTACCTGCTGTTCGTGAACACAATGTCCTCACCGGATACAGTGAACAGTTTCCCCAAGAGCTTCATCCCGGAGTTCAATATGGGATCCCTGGAATTCTTCATGGGGTTCCAGGGGATGCTGAGGGCGCTGTGGAACTCGGTTGTGGTGGCTTTGATGACGATGGTGATGTCCATCGCCATCGGAGCCCCCGCGGGCTACGCCCTATCGCGGTTCGACTTCCGTGGGAAAGAGCTGTTCCGGCTGCTGATCCTGCTGACCCGGGCTTTTCCGCTGCCCTTGCTGGCGCTGCCCCTTGCGGTTCTCTTTATCCGCACAGGTCTGGATGACACGGCCTTCGGTCTGGCGCTTGTCCATACGACACTGGCGATCCCTTTCGCGGTTCTCATCACCTTTTCGCTTTTCTCTGGTATCCCGCTGGAGCTCGAAGAGGCAGCCTGGACGCTGGGCTGCACACGGCTGACCGCCTTCACCAAGGTGATCCTGCCTTTGGTTCTGCCAGGGATTACAGCCTCGGCGATTTTCGCCTTTGTGATCTCGTGGAACGAAGTATTCGCGGCTGCCGTGCTGACTATCGAGAACCGGACGCTTCCCGCGTTCCTATTGCAGACATTGGGCGAAGCTCCGTTGCACCTGAAATTCGCAGGCGGCTTCATTCTCGTGGTGCCTGCGCTGATCTTCATCTTTGCTGTGCGCAAATATCTCTTTGCCATGTGGGGCATCGCCAACCGCTGAGCGGTGACTGAAAGGAAACTGTTATGGCTGAAATACAGATCAAAAACGTTGCCAAGAATTTTGGATCCTACCAGGCTCTGCACGATATCAACCTGACCATCGCAGACCAGGAATTTATGGTCCTTTTGGGCGCCTCGGGCTGCGGTAAATCCACGCTTCTGCGCATCATTGCAGGGCTTGAGACAGCGACGACCGGTGAGGTCTGGATCGGTGGGCGTCGCGTAGATCACCTTTCTCCCAAAGATCGCGGCATCTCGATGGTGTTCCAGAACTATGCGGTGTTTCCGCACCTGACCGTGTTCGAGAACATTGGCTTTGGTCTTCGGATGCAAAAACTGCCCGATGATGAGGTCAAACGTCGGGTCGAACGAACCGCCGGGCTGATGCATATCGAACAGCTTCTAAAGCGCTATTCGGGTGAGTTGTCAGGCGGTCAACGCCAACGGGTCGCTGTCGCCCGCGCGTTGGCAATGGAGCCGGACGTGATCCTGATGGATGAGCCGCTGTCGAACCTTGACGCGCTGTTGCGGATGGAAATGCGCGCCGAGCTGAAGGGTGTTCTGGCCGAAAGCAAGACCACTGCCATCTATGTGACACACGATCAGGTCGAAGCCATGTCCATGGCCGACCGGATCAGCGTCATGCATCAGGGCAAAATTGTTCAGGCAGCCTCACCCATCGAAGTGTATAGGGATCCAGCGGCCGAGTTCGTGGCCAGTTTCATCGGTAATCCGCCAATGAATTTCCTCCCCGCTGAAGCTGCGGGCTCTGGTCGTTGGACTGTTGCCGGGCAGAACTTCGATGGGCCGGCAAATGGCAAGGACCTGAAATGGGCCATTCGCCCGGAAGATTTGCGTGTTGCTGATCAGGGTTTTGGAGCGCGAGCCAAGGTTGTGGAACCGCTTGGCGCGCATTTGTTGGTGACTTGTGATGTCGAAGGTCACCAGTTCCGCGCTGTGCTGGATAGTGAACTCCACGTGAAACCCGGTGACGTACTTACGTTAGCGCCGCAAGAAGGCCGGGGACGCTGGTTCGACCCCGAAACCACCTTGGCTGTCGCGTAAAGGAGAAACAAGATGAGCCAAGCGTTGATCGATCAGGCACGCAAGGTCATGGAGAACAATGACCGGGGCACCTACACTGTGCCCACCCATGGCCTCTATCCCTTCCAGTGGAACTGGGACAGCGCCTTGTCCGCACTTGGCTTTTCGCATTTCAACATGGAGCGGGCCTGGGTCGAGGTCGAGACTCTTATGGCCCATCAGTGGGTCGACGGTATGGTGCCGCATATCATTTTTCACGAACCTGATGATGGGTATTTCCCTGGTCCTGACGTTTGGCAAACTGGACGCGTGGTGCCGACGACTGGTATCACCCAGCCAGCGGTTGTGGGCTTTGCTTTACGCAAGCTTTACGATCGGGCGGAAGACAAGGCCGCAGCCCGCGTGCGGCTGGCCAAGCTCCTGCCCAAAGTCCATGCGTGGCATCAGTGGTTCTATCGCAACCGCGATCCGAACGGCACGGGGCTGGTTGCGATCATCCACCCTTGGGAATCTGGTCGAGACAACTCGGTGGATTGGGATGAAGGGCTGGACGCGGTGCCGATCGAGGGGGTCGCGCCATTTACGCGGCGCGATACGACACACGCCAACCCAGATCACCGCCCGTCGGACGAGCAATACAAGTGTTATATCTGGTTGGTCGAGTACTTCCGAGGACTTGGATGGGATAATGCGAAGCTCCACGATGCCTCGCCCTTTTGCCTCGTTGACCCAGGATTTAACGGCATCCTGATACGGTCCTGTGACCAAGTTGCGGATTTGGCGGAAATCTTGTGCGATACGTCAATCGCTTCTGAAGCGCGTGAGATGGCCGCAAATGGCCGCGCGGCTCTGGAAAGCCTCTGGAACCCGGCGCTTGGGCAATACTCGTGTTACAACCGTGCCGCTGGTCGCCTGCAAGACACACCAACGATTGGTGGGTTGCTCGCGGCAATTGCTGATGTACCTCATGGCCGTGCTGATGCGCTCGCACGAAGGATCGCTTTATTGGGCGAGCGTTGCGGCTATCTGGTGCCCAGTCACGACCCGGCAGATGGCGCTTTTGATAGCCTGCGCTACTGGCGCGGGCCCACATGGTTAATCGTAAATTATTTGATTGCCGAAGGTCTAAGTCGGTCTGGGCAGAGGGAAATGGCGCAACGGATCCTCTCCGACAGCCTAAAGCTTATTCAGAAAAGCGGCTTTGCGGAGTATTATGACCCGATGAGCGGCGAGCCTTGTGGCGGCAGTAGCTTTACGTGGACCGCAGCCATGGTAATCGAAATCCTCAAAACCAAAAGAGTGCCGGCATGAAGCGCTCGCGCATCAATGAAATCATGGCCCAAGCAGATGAGATGATCCGCTCTCACGGGTTCACGTTGCCGCCCTTTGCCTATTGGACACCCGAGGAGTTTAAAGCCCGTAAAAGTGATGCCTGTCACATCATTGACGCAAGATGCGGATGGGACATCACCGATTACGGTGACGGTGATTTTGACAAGATGGGCCTGTTCCTCTTTACCCTGCGCAACGGGTTGCAGAGTGATTTGGCCAAGGGCGGCGGCATGTGCTACGCCGAGAAGCTATTGATTTCGAGGCGGGACCAGCTATCGCCAATGCACACGCATGTTCTGAAAGCTGAGGATATCATCAACCGCGGTGGCGCAACTCTGGTGGTCGAGCTTTTCGGCTCAGACGACGCGGGTGGATTCGCAGAGGATCGCGGCGGTGTGGTCTGGCTGGACGGCATCCGACATCATTGCCAACCGGGCGAGAAGTTGCGCCTGGCACCGGGTGAAAGCGTTACCCTGCGTCCTGGTGATTGGCACGCGTTCTGGGGCGAAGGAGGGGATGTGTTGATCGGTGAGGTCTCAACGGTCAACGATGACGAGACCGACAATATCTTTCGTGAACCCATCGGCCGCTTTGCCGAGGTTGAGGAGGATCTTGCTCCGACACATCTGTTGGTCAGCGACTATTCCAAATGGCTGGGTTGATCGAAGAAACCAGTGGCGGATTCTTGGCAGACCTGTCGCAAACTTTGATCCCCATAGCCGCGTTCAGGCAGTCATCCTTCATTGAATAATATGGCAATGTTGTATGGACCTCATCTGGCCGTTTTCTACATTGTGCCTCAACTCGCAGAGTATAACCCAAGCGGACCTTCACCCAACATCTCGCAGCGGCGGCTTGGCGCTGACGTTAGACAATTCATGCCACTGCGTGGGTTCACGCCTTTGGTTATGACCTTTCCCTGCTTCAAGAGTGGATATTGCCGTAACCGCTAGGTGAGCGCGTCCAATCCGGCGCGCTCACTTTGCTTGGTATTGCCTATCACCATGGAGTTAACAGCGATGTACTACTCCGCGGCGATCGCTTCCTCTTCCAGCGACGGGTAATCGGTGTACCCTTTTTCGTTGCCGCCGTAGAGAGTACTTGGATCGAGCTCATTCAGCGCGACGTCTTTCTCCAGCCGGTTGACAAGATCCGGGTTGGAAATGAACGGCCGGCCAAAGGCCACCAGATCGACGGCACCTGTCTCAACCGATTCAATCGCCATTTCGCGATCATAAGCGTTGTTGCCCATTTTCGCACCGTCAAACAATTCATAGAGCGCCTTCAGATCGCCACCTTCCGGAATATCGCGCGGGCCGCCGGTCTGTCCCTCCACAAGATGAAGATAGGCCAGCCCATAGCCATTCAGCAATTTGACCGCATGGGTGAATGTCGCCTGCGGGTCGCTGTCGGAGATGTTGTTGGCGTACGAGAATGGGCTGAGGCGGACACCGACGCGGTCGGCGCCCCAGACATCGACAACTACGTCCATGACCTCTTTCAGGAACCGTGCTCTATTCTCGACTGGACCGCCATATTCGTCTTCACGCTTGTTGGATTCGTCCCGCAGGAATTGATCGATAAGGTATCCGTTGGCTGCGTGGACCTCGACACCGTCGAAACCGGCCTCTTTGGCGTTTTCTGCGGCCCTCCGGTAGTCGGCAACGATGCCAGATATTTCATCGATGGTCAGAGCCCGCGGTTCAGATGTTTCAACAAACTGCTCACCATCAAACGTCTTGGCCTTAGCGCCAATTGCGGATGGTGCAACAGGGGCGCCACCATCGTGCTGTATACTGGTATGCGAAATCCGGCCCACATGCCAAAGCTGGATTACGATCTTCCCGTCCTTGGCATGGACGGCCTTAGTCACTTTTTTCCAGCCGTCGATCTGTGCTTCTGAATAAATGCCGGGCGTCCAGGCATAGCCTTTTCCTTGGGGCGAAATTTGCGATGCTTCCGTGATGATCAGACCAGCACCTGCCCGCTGCGCGTAGTACTTGGCCTGCAATTCATGGACGCTGTCATCCTCGGCTCTTGCCCGGTTGCGGGTCAGTGGCGCCATGACAATGCGGTTTTTCAGCTCGATTGCACCAGCTTTGATGCCGGAGAACAGTTTTTCATCAGCCATTGCTGCTTCCTTCTTTGGTAAACTTCGTTCAGATATTATTGGACTAATTGGTCCAATATTAGGGTCACTGTCTCTTGTTTGAGTTTGTGTTAGGTTTCATTTCCTTATGGTGGCGGGGGGCCTTATGGCGAAATCACCATCCGGGCTTGTTTCAGGGTTTGCGATATCTGCTCATCGGGAACGCCCGCCTTGCGCAAGGCTAGCGTGCCAATTGCAAGGGAGGCAAAGGCGCGTGCCTTGTCGAGTACCTGTCCCGGATCCGAAGGCTCAAGCGCTCCCGCAATAATCTCGTCAATACTCTCCAAATGCTGTCGCCCGAGAGCCGCCACTTCATCATCATGAGGAGCAAGCTCCGTAAGGCAATTGATCAGCATACAGCCGTCACGACCACCTTGTGGGTTCGCCAAAGCTTCCATTATCGCACCAACGGGGTCATTTCCGCCCGCATCTGCAACGTCACGCAGATTTTTTAAACCACGCCTTGAATAGTGGCTGAGGGCTTTGTGAAACAAAGCCTGCTTGTTGCCGAACGCTCCATAGAAGCTGGACCGGCTCAAACCCATGGCCTTGGTCAGATCATCCACAGATGCGGTCTCGTAGCCCTTGTGCCAAAAAACGCACAAGGCTTTCTCCAAAGCCTCAGCTTCGTCAAAGGCGCGAGGCCTACCCGGGCCTGCGGGTGATTTGATGTCGCCATTTGGGAGAGTTTTTTTGCTCATGCGTATGATTTGGAATGTTTGGTCCAAAAATTCAAGGTGGCGGTAGGAAATTTTTGGAATGGTCAGTCCGTATTGTGACCAGAGAAAGGAATTTAGGTCGGTAGAAATACAAAACCTCCCCATCCCGCTTGGTGTCACGCTAATCTTAGGATCAGGACTGTTTGTCTTTTTGCGGGAGTGTCAGACGAGTAGGATCGTGATCGTAGAAAAGAGAGCCCGCGCTCGGTACTAGTTTCCAACACTGGACAGAAAGATTGGCGGCTTGGTCCAACGCGTTGATGTTGTTCACTAACAAACCAGAAATTGGTTCGGTAGATTCATGGCCAATGCCCTCAGCTTGTGAGGATTAATACTCCAATGAGTAACAAAGCCAAGAATTCAGAACTGGTTTTACGAGCATCAGAACGGCGGGTCATCGTAAGCAAACCAACAATAATTTCAGCGCACTAGGTAAAAAAAACGAGGTTAGCTGAAGTTTAATTTGCCCAATGTGAACTTCTTAACTTTGGTTAGAACGGTTTTTTGGCAGTATCGTTTCATGAGTTGTTAGTGAGTTCAGTGAGTAAGTAGATGTATTTGCATAATTTCGAGGGGCATTGTTGCGCGGTCAATGACATCCGGATGGATGATTTTGCGCGTGAGTATCCGTTGCTGGACGATGTAGGCGTGCACGCACAATGGCAGAAGGGCTCCTGGCAGATCACGCGGATAGCCGACATCTGGACACGAACCGGGAAGGTACTTTCTTTACCTTACAAAGGAGCCAACGCCTATCCATCTTTCCAGTTTGCTCAGGATGGAACCCCGCTTCCTTTGATGGAAAAAGTGTTGAAAGCCCTGCCACGTGAGATGACCCCGTGGCAATGCGCGTTCTGGTTAACCTCACCCAAACTGGAACTCGGAGGGGAAAGCCCGGCAAATCGCATTCAGGCTGGCGATGACTGCATAGTCGATATCGCAGGCGAAACTGGTGGTCTGATGGCAGCTTAGTGTTAGCTTTTGATCACTCATACATCGTACAACATCTGGCAAATTCGTGTCTTCCCTGCTTTTTCTGCCACCGGCAAGAATAGCGAGATCAGGGCACTTAAATGTCGATTCTCTTCTGAAAGTTCAGAGACAATACCAAGCAGCCCATCCATAAATAGGAATGGCCAAGAGCATACTGAAATGCGGGTACTAACTAGGTTTTCGCATATCGATGCCCGTTGGAGAAAACCCCACCGACAAGTACAACTGCTCCGCAAATCTGTTATCTGCCGCTACGCGTAGCCGAAACTCAACAAACTCGGTTTCTGCATATTTCTGTCAAACAGACTTCACCGCTCAAACACAGCCATCATCTGCCTGCGCAATCGCGCCAGATCCTCATCCACACTAGCGGCAGGATCGCACGCGAATGTTGGCAATGCCTCCACACGGATCGTCCCGCTGCGCGGTAAATGTTTGCCGCGTGGAAGTAGACTATCGCTGTCATGGATGACAATGGGGGTGATCGTGCGGCCGGTTTCTCGGGCGACTAAGACAGCACCCGCTTTAAAGTCCCCAAGCGACTCTGTTTTGGATCGGGTGCCTTCTGGGAATAGCACGATGGAACAGCGGGCAGGCATTTCCCTGACAGCCTTTATCAGCGTATCCATGGCCGTTGAGCCGGAGTCTCGGTTGATAGGGACGAGACCCGCTCCATCAAAACCAGTGCGCAGGAGTTTGCTGTTCCAGAACTCTGACTTCGCCGCGAAAGTGAACCATTTGGTGTCGGGCACCACGTGCATGAGACTGAAGCCATCGAGATGGCTACGGTGGTTGACCACGATGATGCTGTTGGTGTCGGCGGCGAGGGCATTCTTTTCCTCAGGACGCATCTCGACGCGGATGCTGAGGAGCCACAGCAGGCGTGAACATGACCGTTTCACCAGGCGCCAATACCAACCCCGAAACCCTCTGCGCCGAACGCAAAGAAGAGGGGCAAAGGCCACGAAGAGGAAATAAAACAGGCCGATAAGAACCAGTATAGCGCGCTTGATAAGGCGTATCGGCAAAGGGTCGATGGCGCGAGTGGCGTTGTCTTGACGGTCAGGTGAAAGGGGCATGACGTCCTCTGAATAGGCCTGTGGCATGTTTGTAAGCCGTGAATAAAGGCCACCGGAGATCCTCCGGCAGCGCTTTGAAATGCGCCACTTGCGAAGGAAGACAGCCACCGCACACCTCTCTATCTGTCGAAGCCAGTCCCAGATCAATGAGAAAAGACGACGTAGGGGAGTGTATCTTGGTGCTTCAGTGTGACTTGAGTGCCAACTGACCGGCCTTAGCATAAAATATCAGTAATAGCCCTTACCAGACATAGCCGAGTGATCTGGTAGCTGCGAGTGCACAAGGCTGCTTACAGCACTTTGCCGACCTTGACCCCTTGGTGCCCGTCAATTGTCTGAGTGAAATGACCGAATGTCGGCTGCGAGCCCAAAGCAGTCGTTACAAAATTGGCTTTGAGCAAAGGACTTCATCTGGAACTCAGTCCAGCGTGTTCTTGTAGACTTTGCCGTCTTTCATGATCAGATCG
>NZ_JBXWPT010000026.1:0-36115 GCF_059612005.1 Ruegeria sp. CDSA141 | reverse complement strand
CGTCTCCACCGTCTCTCCGATGCGTCCGACCGTCTCTCCAGCCCGTCAGCACCGCCTCAGCAGCGCCGGTGAAGGGGTATTTACGGATTAGGTCTGGGACCTGCAACCCCCATTTTGAAAAAACCCCACATTTTTCGTCGATTTCTTATGTTAGTTAATGAAAACAACAATTTACTTTAACAAATCAATCTCTTCAGCTCACGTTCGTTCTGCAGATTTCCCGAGAAGAACCAGAAACATTCGCCTCTGAGAGGGAATCGAGAGTCCAGGCAGAAAAGAGCGGCTTGTAAAACACCCTTGGGTCCTTCGATCGACGCAAACCTGACTATCAAGAATATCGTTCAGAGCACGCAAGAAACTGACTTGGGGTCACAATTGTTTTTTCGAGCGATTAACGCACTCTCACAACAGAGATGGTAACGCTGCCCGAACGCTCATAAGAGCTATGGTGTCGCGAGAGGTGCGAAAGATAGCATGGATTTCGATTATATCATCGTAGGCGGAGGTTCGGCAGGTTCGGTTCTGGCCAATCGCATGAGCGAAGATCCATCCACAAGTGTCTGCCTGCTTGAAGCTGGTGGCGGTGGGAACAGCCTTTTCGTCAGAATGCCTGCCGCCGTTGTTGCCGCACTACGGGCGCGCCCCAGGATCAACAACTGGGCTTTTGCAACGGTCCCGCAACCCGGGTTGAAGGGGCGCAAGGGCTATCAACCACGCGGCAAGGCACTGGGCGGCTCAAGCGCAATCAACGCCATGCTGTATGTACGCGGTCAGCGGCAGGACTACGATGGCTGGGCCGATCTGGGCTGCGACGGCTGGGACTGGGACAGCGTATTGCCATATTTCAAACGGGCCGAGAACAATGAGCTTGGCGCTGACAGCGTGCATGGCGACAGGGGGCCGTTGCATGTTTCTCTGCAAAAAGAACCTCGTCCAATCACCCTTGCGTTCATTCAAGCCGCTCAGCAACTCCAACACCGCTATACTGAAGACTTCAACCGAGGCGACAACGAAGGCGTCGGCCTGTACCAGGTTACACAGTTTCACGACCCGGCAAAGAATGGTGAGCGTTGTTCTGCGGCGGCTGGTTATCTTTTTCCAGTTTCCGACCGCCCGAACCTGACGGTAATCACGCATGCACATGCCAGTAGGCTGAGCTTTGAGGGCAAGCGCGCGTCGGGCGTTGTATACCGGGCGAGAGGCAAGGGCGCAGACATCGCCATTCGGGCGAAGCGCGAAGTCCTGCTGTGCGCAGGCGCTTTGAAATCGCCGCAACTGCTTCAGGTTTCGGGTGTTGGTGCAATGAGCGATCTTGAACCGCACGGAATCACTGTTCGCCACGAGTTGCCCGGCGTGGGAAAGAACTTGCAGGATCACCTGGATTTCACTTTGATCTTCAAAACCAGAGATACAGACAATTTTGGGATCGGCCCGGCAGGGGCAGCGCGAATGCTGAAGCATGTTCATCGATGGGGCAAGACGGGCGTCTCGATGGCGGCTACCCCCTTTGCCGAAGGCGCGGCGTTTTTGAAAACCTCCCCTGACCTGGAGCGTCCCGACATCCAGCTGCATTTCACTATCGCAATGGTCGATGATCATGCCCGCAAACTGCACTACGGGTACGGATATAGCTGTCATGTCTGCAAACTGCGTCCGGACAGCCGGGGGACAGTCAGTTTGAACAGCTCCGACCCAATGGAAGTACCCTCTATTGATCCGGGGTTTCTTTCAGATGCACGCGATCTGGATACAATGATCAAGGGCGCGCGAATGACACGGGACATCCTGCAGGCTCCTGCATTAGACAACTATCGGCACAAAGAGTTATTCGGTACGGATACTGCCAAAACCGACGCTGATTGGGCCGAGCATATTCGCGCCCGCGCCGACACGATCTATCACCCTGTAGGCACCTGCAAAATGGGCGTGGACGAAATGGCGGTCGTCGACCCCCAGCTTTGTGTGCGGGGGCTTGAAGGCCTGCGAGTCGTTGATGCCTCGGTGATGCCGACCTTAGTGTCGGGCAATACAAATGCACCCACAATCATGATCGCGGAAAAGGCCGCAGACATGATCAAGGCGGCTGCCTTGTAAATGCACTATTGGCCCTTCATCAGGGCCTCAAGCCCAACCCGGTAATTGGGATAGATCAGATCAATACCAAGCTCATCCTTAATCCGGTCGTTTCGAACCCGCTTGTTTTCGTTGTAGAAACTGCGCGCCATCGGCGTCAGATCGGCGTCGTCGAACCGGACTGCAGGAGGCAGGGGCAAACCCTGTAACTCGGCCGCGTATCCTATGACATCCTGCGGCGGGACAGGTTCGTCGTCACATACATTATAGATCCGTCCCGGATTCGGCTTCATCATCGAGGCTTTCAAGATCTGCGCGATGTCTTCCACATGAATGCGCGAAAACACCTGCCCCGGTTTGATAATGCGCCGCAATCCACCACGCCTGAGCTTAGAAAACGGCCCGCGCCCCGGTCCATAGATACCTGCCAAACGGAAGATATGAACAGGCAGCCCCGGAATTGCCGACCATTGCTCCTCGGCCAGCATACGCCATCTGCCGCGCCTGGCGGTCGGTGCAGGCGGCGTGTCTTCGTCAACCCACCCACCCTGATGGTCGCCATAGACGGCCGTTGTCGACAAATAGCCCACCCATTTGAATTGACGGGCCCGCTTGGCGATTTCATCGCCCAGCGCCGCCAACACCGGATCGCCTTCTTCATTTGGCGCAGTCGAGATCAGCAAATGGCTCACCCCATCGAGGTTCGGCGCCTCACCCGGCCAGATCAGCGGATCGGCGCCAGAGGCCCGAATTGCAGCCATCCCTTCACGGTCTCGCGTCGTGCCAACAGTTTTCCAGCCCTTCGGGGCAAGGATTCGGGACAGGGCCTGAGCAGAATAGCCATGGCCAAATGAAAAGAGCGTCTTGGTCATGCACCTTTGATGATCTGCGCCGTGCCGGGATGCAAGCGCCGCATGGACGCACTTGAATCGAATCTTCGATTGCGCCTTTCTATTGGTCATGAGCAAGAAAACACCTGACCTGCATTCGGCCTACGCGCTGAGTTCTCCGGACGAGAACAAACAGCTCTATGCAGAGTGGGCGGGAGATTATGATGACAGTTTCGCCGCGCGCGAAGACTATCAGCTTCACACCCACACGGCGCGGGCGTTTGTCGGCGCGGGTGGTCAGGGGCCCGTTCTGGATGTCGGAGCGGGAACCGGCCTGTGTGGCGCGGTGTTGTCGGCGCTTGGCGTCGGACCCATTGATGCAACCGATATCAGCGCAGAAATGCTGGATCAGGCGATGCGCAAGGACATTTACCGGGACGCGATCGAGGCTGATCTGACACAGGGCATCCCTGTTCCGCGTCACAGCTATTCCGGCATAGTTTCATCCGGCACGTTCACACATGGTCATTTGGGCCCCGAGGTGCTGCCCGCGCTGTTAAGCGTGGCTCGCCACGGGGCGCAGTTTGCCCTTTCTATCAATGCGCGCCATTTCAAGGAACTGGGTTTTGCTGAAGCGTTCCGCGAACTGGAACAGGATCAGATTCGCAACCTGACCCTGCCCGAAATCCGTATATACGGAGATCTCGCAGCTGGCCCCAACAAGGATGACACCGCCCTGATCGCTTTGTTTGAACGGGTTTGAGTCCGGTTATCCGGACGCAACCAAGCCACCCGCTTCAACCATGTGCATCGCATTCGCCTCAGGTCGCGTAGTCCGAACTTTCGGAATCAAGGATTGCTTTGATCTCACGCAGGTGCGCCTCGGCCTGATCGGGATAGTCATCCAACTCTTGCGCTGTTTTTTCGGCAATCTCATCCGACAAGACGCGCAGGGGCAGTCCGGTTTGCAAAGCACGAATGTAAGTTTCGGCCGCGCGCTCAAAGTAGTACAGCCTGTTGAAGGCATCGGCAGGGTCGCTGCCGATGATCAGAACACCGTGATTGCCCATGATCATTACTTTTTTCCTGGGATCAGACAGCATCCCGGCACAACGCTCGCCCTCGCTTTCAAAGGCCAGACCTCCGAATTCTTCATCTACCACGTAACGGTCGTAAAAGGTTGCCGTGTTCTGATCGATTGGCGGCAATGAACTGTCGGCCAAAGAGGCCAGAACAGTCGCAAAGATCGAATGCACATGCATGACGCAACGCGCATGAGGGCAGTGGCGGTGGATTGAGCCATGCAGCCCCCAGGCCGTCGGGTCCGGGGCACCGGGTTGTTCCATCACATGCGGGTCTTTGGCATCCAGCAACAATAGATCCGAGGCACGAATGCGCGCAAAGTGCACCTGATTGGGGTTCATCAGAAACCGCGTGCCGTCATCATTCACCGCCAGGCTGAAATGGTTGGCAACCGCCTCATGCATGTTTAGCCGGGCCGTCCAGCGGAAGGTGGCGGCCATATCCACGCGCTCGGACCAATGGTCGATATTGGGACGAAGACTGGTGAGGCTCATGCTTGGCTCCTTTCGCGGCTGGTCGTGGCCAAACCTGCATGGGGTCCGGCGGTTTGACCAACGAAAAAAACACGACTATCCCATTAGCTGAACTTATGCCGAGGTTATGTAGATGCAGAACTCGCTTCCTCCGCTGGGCTGGTTGCGCACTTTCGAGGCCGCCGCACGCCATCTATCGTTTACTGGCGCGGCGCGAGACCTGAACATGACGCAAAGCGCCGTCAGTCAGCAGATCAAGTCTCTGGAAGGGCATCTGGGGCAGCCACTGTTTCTGCGTCGACCCAAAGCATTGGAACTGACCGAGGCCGGAATCACATATCTGCCAGTTGTGCGAGAGGCCTTCCGGACGCTTATGCGCGGAACCCGGGCGGTTACTGGTGCGCAGCCAAACGCGGTGCAGGTGCAATGCAACATCAGCTTTGCCGTCAATTGGCTGGCCCCGCGCCTGCCGGCATTTCGGACAGAACATCCGGATGTTCAACTGAATATCTTCACCGAGCTTTGGGAGTCGCGCGAAATGGCCGAAGGCGCAGCGGTCGAGATTCGGTTCTCGCTTCGACCGTCGGATACAGTCCGAACCGAAATTCTGCGCACCGAACACTACTATCCGGTCTGCGCTCCCGGATATCAGGTGTGTCTGGAAAATCTTAAGGAACAGCCACTTTTCGACTGCTCCAACCTGCTGTCCAACTGGCCAAGTTGGGCGGAAGATCAGGGCCTAAATTGGGAAAACCCGCCAATAACCTACGCGACCACCTATCTGGTTTGCCTGTCAGCAGTCATGGCTGGCGGCGGTCTGTGCCTGGCTCATGATACTATCGCGTGTCATCTGATCGAGCGCGGTCAACTGGTTGCGCCGTTTGAGCACCGCGTTCAAATGCCGGAGTCCTACTATCTGCTGTTATCCCCTCAGGCCGAGGATACACCCGGAGCCGTAGCCTTTGCTGATTGGGTACGGCGAGAAATCGGGGCTGCGGCATAAAGGGAATTACTCCCGCCCAACGGCAATGCCCCTCCGGGGCATCTTCGTAGGTTGGGCCGAGCATCGCTGACGCGCGGCGGGCGCGCCCGGACCAGAAGGCATACCCAATACACATGAGGAATCCATAACAACGAAGAACCGGGGTTGCACCCGCTGGCGCATTCGTGAAAGTTGAGCCATGGAATACATACCCTTCCCAAGCTGGCCCGAAGTCGCCCCTAAATTGATCGCAGTTGCAGCCGGACGTGAGGCGGCAGACACGGTTATTCAGGGCGGAATCTGGGCGAACGTACACAGCCGCGAATTGCTGCCGGATCATTCTGTGGCGATTGCCGCCGGGCGAATTGCCTTTGTCGGACCGGATGCCTCGCATTGCGTCGGTCCGGAAACAGAAATCATCGACGCGCAAGGGCGTTACATTTTGCCCGGCTTGTGTGACGCACATATGCATATCGAATCCGGCATGCTGACTCCGGCCGAATTTGCACGTGCGGTCGTCCCCCATGGCACGACCAGCATGTTCACCGACCCGCATGAGATCGCCAACGTGCTGGGTCTAGACGGCGTGCGCATGATGCATGACGAAGCGATGATTCAACCGGTCAATATCTTCACTCAGATGCCGTCCTGCGCACCATCCGCACCCGGGTTGGAAACGACAGGCTATGAAATCACGCCCGAAGACGTGACCGAGGCGATGAACTGGCCCGGTATCATCGGGCTGGGTGAGATGATGAATTTCCCAGGTGTGATCCATGGTGATCCCAAGATGCTGGCCGAAATAGCCGCCACTCAACGGGCCGGGAAAACCGTCGGAGGGCACTATGCTTCGCCTGATTTGGGGCCTGATTTTGCAGCTTACGTGGCGGGTGGCCCGGCAGATGATCACGAAGGCACATGCGAGGCCGACGCCATTGCCCGGGTTCGCCAGGGGATGCGCTCGATGATGCGTCTGGGCTCGGCCTGGTATGATGTGGAAAGCCAGATCACTGCCGTGACCGAAAAAGGGCTGGATCCGCGCAACTTCATTCTATGCACGGATGACTGTCATTCCGGCACATTGGTAAATGACGGGCATATGAACCGCGTCGTACGTCATGCCATTTCTTGTGGGTGCGACCCTCTGGTTGCGCTGCAGATGGCGACGATCAACACGGCAACTCATTTCGGGCTGGAGCGCGAAATCGGATCCGTCACTCCGGGGCGAAGAGCGGACATCATCCTCAGTTCAGATCTGACTGAGTTGCCGATTGAGATGGTGATGGCCCGCGGGCAGGTGGTAGCGGAAAACGGTGCCATCAAGGTGGATTGTCCACATCTGAACTGGCCCGAAAAAGCGCGCAACACCGTTCATCTGGGGCATGAACTGACGTCGGCCGATTTTGAGATCAAGGCACCGGAAGGAGCCAACAGAGTTCAGGCCAACGTCATCGGCGTGGTGGAAAACCAGGCGCCGACCAAGGCGCTGAAAGCAGAATTACCGATCATTGGCGGTCTGGTCGAAGGCGAAGGCGAGGTGTGTCAGATCGCTTTGGTTGAACGGCACCGGGCCACCGGGGGCGTCACCAACGCTTTCGTTTCGGGCTTTGGATATCAGGGAAAAATGGCCATGGCCTCGACCGTGGCGCATGACAGTCACCACATGATCGTCGTCGGTACGGACCGGGATCAGATGGCGCTGGCCGCAAACCGCCTGGCCGAAATGGGCGGTGGCATCACCTTGTACCGTGACGGGCGGGAACTGGCGCTGGTCGAACTGCCCATCGCTGGCCTGATGTCCGACAGTCCTGCTGCCGAAGTCGCGGCCAAGGCTGATAAGATGGTGCAAGCCATGCAGGACTGTGGCTGTCATCTGAACAACGCGTACATGCAGCACTCTCTGCTGGCGCTGGTCGTAATTCCGGAACTTCGAATCTCGGATCTCGGACTGGTTGACGTGCGCACATTTGAAAAAATAGATCTTCTGGAACCATTGGCATGACAACACTCCTGACCCCCGAAGCACCCGCGCCAGAGCAGTTTACTGATCCCGCCGCCGCCGTTGCACGGCTGGAAGAACTTTACATCCAGGCGACCGATTTCCTTTGCGACAGTTTCTCGGAAGCCATGGGAAATGGAGCGCCTGCCGCGCGATATAGAGCCTATTACCCGGAAATTCGCATCAAAACCTCGACCTATGCCCAAGTCGACAGCCGCCTGAGCTTTGGTCACGTGTCCGAACCCGGCGTTCACGCCACGACGGTGACGCGCCCGGATTTGTTCAGATCCTACCTGACCCAACAGATCGCACTGTTGATCAAGAACCATGGCCAGCCTGTGACAATTGCGGCGTCGGACACGCCGATTCCGGTGCATTTTGCCGTGGCAAACAATCCCGATCTGGTTGTACCTCATCAGGGGGCGGCTGACTTCACCCTGCGCGATGTGTTTGACGTTCCTGACCTGACAACCACCAATGATGACATCGTCAATGGTGTGCATGACCATGAAGACGCTGTTGGTCCCTTGTCTCTTTTTACTGCCCAACGCGTGGATTATTCGCTTGCGAGGCTGGCACACTATACCGCAACTGACGCAGGTCACTTTCAAAACCACGTGTTGTTCACGAACTACCAGTTCTATGTTTCGGAATTCGAGAACTACGCCCGCGAGCAATTGGCGGATCCTGCCAGCGGCTATACCAGCTTTGTTTCAACCGGCAATGCCGAGATCACGGACCCCAAGGCACCTATCGAACAACCGCTGAAACTGCCACAAATGCCAACCTACCACCTGAAGCGCGAAGATGGTTCGGGAATTACGTTGGTGAACATCGGTGTTGGCCCATCCAATGCAAAAACCGCCACCGACCATATTGCAGTTCTGCGCCCGCACGCGTGGCTGATGGTCGGTCACTGCGCCGGGTTGCGCAACACACAGGCATTGGGCGATTTCGTTCTGGCCCATGCTTATCTGCGCGAAGACAAGGTTCTGGACGACGATCTGCCGGTCTGGGTGCCGATCCCGCCTCTGGCCGAAGTGCAGGTGGCGCTGGAACACGCCGTGGCCGAGGTGACCAAACTGGAAGGTTACGAGCTGAAGCGGATCATGCGGACAGGCACAGTGGCCTCGGTCGACAACCGAAACTGGGAATTGCGCGATCAGTCCGGTCCGGTCCAGCGTCTGAGTCAATCCCGGGCAATCGCGCTGGATATGGAAAGTGCCACCATTGCAGCGAACGGCTATCGGTTCCGCGTTCCGTACGGCACTTTGCTGTGCGTTTCGGACAAACCCCTGCACGGAGAATTGAAGTTGCCGGGCATGGCGTCTTCCTTCTATACCACGCAAGTCAGCCGGCATCTGGCCATCGGCATCAAGGCGATGGAGCACTTGCGCGGCATGCCGTTGGAGCGCTTACACAGCCGGAAATTGCGCTCCTTCGACGAAACAGCCTTTCTCTGACGCAAAAAAGCAACGTTTTCCCCATATTTTTAGGGTTTTCAGCGCTACTATTCGTTGTGTTTAGCCACAATATCCCGTTACAGTTACGCGGTGAGGCCCTATAGATCGGGCACGTTAAGGAGACCAAGAAATGGCAAAGCCTATGACAAAGACTCAGCTGGTTGCTGCTCTCGCTGAGGAAATGGGAACCGACAAGAAATCTGCGAACTCCGCGCTGGAGGCCATCACCGGCCTGATCACCCGCGAAGTTTCGGCCGGTGGCGCAGTGACCCTGCCCGGCGTCGGAAAAATCTACTGTCGCGAACGCCCCGAGCGTCAGGTCCGCAACCCGGCCACTGGTGAGACCTTCACCAAGGAAGCCGACAAGGTTGTGAAGATGACCATCGCCAAAGCACTGAAAGACAGCGTGAACGGCTGAATTCAACTTTCGGGACAACGATAGAGAGCCGCCTTCGGGGGGCTCTTTTTCTTTTGCGTCAGTGTTTTGTGCGTGTCGGGTTTGAACCCGATTCCGACACCATGTTTCGGTTCAGAATGCGTCACTAACGTCACAAATCGCCTTCCATGCAGGCATCGGCCTGAACGTGGGAATGTGAACCGGCGAAATCTTGCCGTGCCGTTGACGGGCCTCTTTCCATAACTTGCCTGATCGCCTTAAAACTCCATTAGTCTTCGAACCGGCAATGAAACGTCTTGCAAACCATCGTATGTAGAAAGAAATCGACTTGGCCACGCGTGTCCGGCGCCGCCCGATCCGCGATCGCGGTGGGCCTCTTTGCACTTGTCTCTGCCTGCGCGCAAAACACAACCGATGAGGATCTCAATCCTGAACGTCAGTTGATGGCTCTGCAAGAGGTCTCGAAGAAGCGGTCAAGAGGGCAGCGAGTGTGGTGCGTGCCCTACGCGCGAGACCTCAGCGGTATAGAAATTCGCGGCAATGCGAAGGACTGGTGGGGGAAAGCCCGAAAAACGTTTGAGCGAGGCAAGGAACCGGTTGTTGGAGCGGTAATGTCGTTTCGGGCAACCCGCGGGATGCCCCTGGGCCATGTGGCCGTCGTATCCGATATAGTCTCCGACCGGGAAGTCATTGTGAATCACGCCAACTGGCACCGCAACAAGGTGTCGTTGCAAATGGGCGTCAAGGATGTCTCGAAAAACAATGACTGGACAGTGGTCCGGGTTGAAAGTCAACCGGGCCGGTATGGCAGTTCCTACCCGGTAAATGGGTTCATCTATCCGACATCTGGCAAGTAACCTTGTTCAATTTCATTTCGCGAACGAGTTGATCGCACCATGCGCGACACTCGTTTCAATCGTGCAGCGAAGACAACGGTCGTCCGCGTCGGGATACCGAGTGGTTGAAAAGTCCGCATATTGTACAGAACTGCGACATTGGACGATCAAAAAAAGGGCGCCAGAGGCGCCCTTTTTCGATTTGCTTCGATAGGTTGGTCAGTGAACCGTCTCAACCTTGTGGAAGTCCAGATCACGATCTTCAGGCATTGAATCGATACTCATCACCTCCTGGCGTTTAGTGATCAGGATATAAACGACGCAGGCCAGATACAGGCCAACCACGACGGCTCCGATCCATTGAATCTGCAGCCACTGGCTCTGGAACAGCAGGGTCAGGGCAAACAACAGCGCGACGTTGCCAGCCACATAGATCGCCTTGCCAAACCGTTCCACGGTCAGGTTCAGGTTGTCGGTGTACAGTCGGATCAGCGAGTCCAGCGAGTTGATCACGAACGTCACACCCACGATTACCATCGCAATGTTGGTGATGCCTGCGGTACTGATGCCGTTCAGATGGTAATAGTAGAGAACGGTGAACCAGATTCCCAGCGGTATGGACGGAAAGATCAGCAGCGCGGCAAGCAACTGCCACGTGGTCAGACCACCCACGAAGCGCGACGTAAACTGGCCGATCATGATCGACCATGCAAACCACCAGAACAGGTAGAATGCGTGATAGTCGGTCAGCGGCAGGACAAATTTGTGCAGGTTGGCGAAATAGGCTCCGATATCGCTGCCGGTTTCCACGAACCCGGTCACGCCCATGCCTGCAGCTGCCCACATGCCCAGAATCAGTGCAAGGAACAGAAAAGTAGAACCTACCGACAGGATACGAACATACTTCAGATCGGTCGAAGAATAAGCCGCCGCCAGAATGACAACAAACACGATGATGTAGAAGGTAGTAACGACGGATTCGCCGTCTCCGACCTCGGGCAGATAGCCGGGCAGGTAGATCAGGAAAAGGCTGGCTGTGAAAGCACAGGTGCCGATGATGACCGCGTTGTTGATCAGCTTGACCAGCGGGATCTCAAAGAACCTCACACGGGGTTCGATCACGCAGAAGTAGAAGGCCGTCAGAAAATAAAAGGCCCAGATCAGGAAGCCCCAGAATCCGAACTCGATCGCCAGCGGGTTTGCGAAGGCGTAAGCAGGGTCGTCGGCATATCCACCGAATTCGGTCAGTGGGAACATGATCAGGCCGACATCTAGACCGGATGTGAACAGGATCGCGATGAACGTGAACAGATGTACCGGTGTCACGCCAACGCAGCGCAGGTTCCACCATTTCACGACGAAGAAAGCGACCAGGCCCAATGCCAGCAGGACGCCGAAAGATAGAATGTACTCCAGAAGCACCGACAAACCTCCCTTGACATGTCAGGTCCTGCCGCCGATATCTTTAATTGGCCAGTCAATCAATATAAACATGTGCAAGACTTTTCTTGCATCACGCATGTGTCTTTTTTGACGCGCACTGCTTGCGACCGATCTCAAAATCAGGGACAGTCCGCGCGACGTGACAGGGGGTCTCCATGGATCTGCGCGCCATAGCCATGGGGCTGACATTTGCCCTGATCTGGTCATCTGCCTTTACCTCGGCGCGGATCATCGTGGCGGATGCCTCACCTCTGTTTTCGCTGGCACTGCGGTTTCTGATCTCCGGTGTTCTGGGGGTCATGATTGCCCGCGCGATGGGGCAAAGTTGGAACCTGACCCGAAATCAATGGCGTGCCACGATCCTGTTCGGAATCTGCCAAAATGCCCTGTATTTGGGCCTGAACTTCTACGCGATGCAAACGGTCGAGGCTTCGGTCGCGGCCATTATCGCTTCCACTATGCCCTTGTTGGTGGCACTGGCAGGTTGGCTGATGTTCGGGGATAAGCTGCGCCCGCTTGGTGTATTGGGTCTGTTCGCCGGTTTCGCCGGAGTCGCCCTTATCATGAGCAGCCGGATCAGCGCGGGCGTCGATATGTTCGGGGTCGCACTATGCGGTGCGGGGGCGCTTGCTTTGACTTTTGCCACGCTTGCGGTTCGCGGTGCGACGTCTGGCGGTAACTTCATGATGGTCGTCGGCTTGCAGATGCTGGTAGGCTCAGCCGCGCTGTTCCTGGCCGCTCCGATCTTTGAGACCATCTACATTCACCCGACACTTCCGCTGGCGCTGGCGTTCATCTACACAACCCTTTTCCCCGGATTGCTGGCCACATTGATCTGGTTCCTGCTACTGGATCGGATCGGAGCCATTCGGGCCGCCACTTTCCACTTTTTGAACCCTGTATTCGGGGTCACGATCGCAGCGATCCTGCTGGGCGAAAAGTTGGGCGGGATGGACGCGGTCGGCGTTGCCGTCACGACCCTTGGCATTCTTGCGGTTCAGATTTCACGACAGGGCGCTCAGGGCAGCAAGGCTTCGACCTGAGACAACAGTTTACGGGAATCGGGTTTAACGTTCGACCCATAGGTCGCAACCACTTCTCCTTCAGAATCGATCAGGATCTTGTTGAAATTCCATTTTGGCGTGAAACCGGTCCGGGCGGCAACGGCTTTGTAGAACGGATGGGCGTCTGCGCCTTTGACCGGAGTGATGTCCGTCATCGGCAGGGTCAGCCCATAGTTCATCTCACAAAACTGTTTAACCTCATCTGCCGATTCTAGCTCCTGATTGAATGAATCCGACGGCACCGCAAGAACGACCAGCCCTTTGCCGGAATAGGTCTCATGCACCTTTTGCAGAGCCGCGTATTGTCCCGTGAATCCACAATGCGACGCGGTGTTGACCACCAGCACAGGTTGGCCGCGCCAGTCTTCGATGGCCAATGTGCCTCCGTCGATCGAGTCGAACTCACCGTTCAGAGGCGCCGCCTGAACGGCGCGGCCCAGTAAGATCAGGGCAGTCAAAAGCAGCAATCTCATCATGTCTTGCCCTCCCTTTTAGATTGATACGCATGTCTTTGTTGTTCAGATCACTTGCACAACTGCGAGAGCGGTTTGAAATATCGCTTTGCTTTCCACTCCGCAGCCCCCAGATAATGGCGCAAACAATAAATCAGCCGGAGGATCCATGACTCGCTATACCAAAGACCCCACGGCCATTGCTGCGCTTTCGCCCGAAGAGTTTCACGTCACTCAACGCAGTGGTACAGAACGTCCGGGCACCGGGAAATACCTGAACAACAAAGAACCGGGTATCTATGTGGATATCGTATCAGGTGAACCGCTGTTTGCCTCGACCCATAAATACGAATCCGGGTGCGGTTGGCCCAGTTTCACCAAGCCGATCGTCCACGAACACGTCGAAGAGTTCCGCGATGCCACGCATGGCATGATCCGGACCGAGGTTCGTTCGAAACACGGCGACAGCCATCTGGGGCATGTCTTCCCGGATGGTCCGCGTGAACATGGCGGGCTACGTTACTGCATAAACTCCGCCTCGCTAAGGTTCATTCATCGGGACGAGATGGAAGCCGAAGGTTATGGCGAATACGTGAATCAAGTGGAGGATATCTGATGACCCAACAACGCGCTGTACTGGCCGGGGGCTGCTTCTGGGGTATGCAGGATCTGATCCGCAAACTGCCGGGCGTGTCGCGTACCCGTGTCGGTTACACTGGGGGCGACGTGCCCAACGCAACCTATCGCAACCATGGCACACACGCCGAGGGGATCGAGATCTGGTTCGATCCGTCTCAGATCAGCTATCGCGACCTGCTGGAGTTCTTCTACCAGATCCATGACCCGACTACGGTCAACCGTCAGGGCAACGATATCGGCATGAGCTATCGATCTGCGATCTACTACGTGGATGACACGCAGAAACAGGCGGCCTTGGACACTATCGCCGACGTGAATGCCAGCGGCTTGTGGCCCGGAAAAGTAGTGACCGAAGTCGAGCCTGTCGGAGACTTCTGGGAAGCCGAGCCAGAGCATCAGGATTATCTGGAGCGGATCCCGAACGGCTATACCTGCCACTTCCCACGACAGGATTGGGTTCTGCCCAAGCGCGCAAGCGCAGCAGAATAAAGCACCACCTGCCCGGCCCCTCTGAATCTTTCAGGGGGGCTAGTCTGCGGCCACCCGCGGACGTCCGCTTGCCTCGACCGTGATCATGGCTTCGACAAAGACATCCTTTGCCTCGACCCGTGCAGTTTTGATGTCACGATCCACGATCACGCGAATGTCTTCTGCGCCGGCTTCTCGCACTGCGCCCTCCGCTTCGGACATCAAAACCTTTTCCAACAAGGCCAACGCGTCCTCTGACGCGGTAAAATCCTGCGGACCATCCTGCAGATGCACGCGATACCGCCCTTCCGCCGGGGATGTGACCGTGCCCGAGCGGCGCAAGGTCAGCCGCCCCACGACAGCACCAATCGCATTTGCCACGCCTGCATGTTCCGGCAGGATCATCCGGCAATGCAACCGCTCACCCACGGCAGGGTAGTAACTGGGGGCCGACGCCCCAAGGCCCACCACATCCACATTCAAAGCAGCGCTCAGCGACAGCAACCCACGGTGTTGTGCCAACCCACGCTGTGTCAGAACATGACGCGCCAAATCATGCGGCAGCACACCAAATCCATCTTGTTCTTCATCAAAAGCAGTCTCTAACAAAGCCAGACTGGTCTGTTTGGTCAATTGATCGACAATCATCTGCGCAAGGGCCTCGGGCGAGTGTGCAAGCATATCCCCTGACCCAACCCGTTTACGTGCCATAAGCTGCAGTGCCTTACGGGCCGCCTCGACGTCCCAGGCGCTGACCCGCCCCAGCAAATGGCTGGCATCCGACGGTGTCACGCCCGAGACCTGAACGATCCCGCGATCCACCAGCCGCGTCAGCGCTCCGTTCTCCATCCGGGACCGAAGTAGCGCACTTAAGGGCAGAACCTGATCGCCCAGCCTCTCCAACAAGATCTCTTCCCGTGCACCGACTCCGTCGGTGTCGATGCCGGTCACGCGGCGGGCAAAGCGTGTATCATGCTCGCCCACGGTCGTGGCCCGCAATTGTTCATCCAGCACAGAATTCACAACGTCTGGTGCTTCTGATGCGATCAGCGATACGGGCAACACCCGACGCGGGCCGAGGAACACACCGCCCCGTAGCCCTTCGGCCACAACATGCACCTGGCTGTCACCGCCCAGACCATGGGTACGCATCGCCACGGCTTCAACCATGGTGCGAAACCCACCCACCTGCGCCCCGGCCGGATCAATCGCGGGCTTTCCATCCCGGATAAGTGCAACATCGGTCGTGGTTCCCCCGATATCCGAGACCAGCGCATTGTCCGCTGCGGTAAGCCATCGCGCCCCGACAATAGAAGCCGCCGGACCGCTGAGGATTGTCTCTATCGGCCGTTCCCGCGCCTGTTCCGCGCTCATTAATGCACCATCGCCGCGCACCACCATCATCGGCGCAGAAATTCCCAAAGCACGCAGCTGATCCTGTGCACGCCCGATCAGGCGGTCGATCATCCCGATCAGCCGCGCATTCAGAACAGCCGTCACGGCGCGTTTCGGACCATTGAGCTTGGCGGACAAATGATGCGAACAGGTCACCGGCGCCCCGGTTCTTTCCGAGATTATGCTCGCCGCTTCCAACTCATGCGCCGGGTTGCGGGTGGCGAACTGAGCAGCAACCGCAAAGCCAGAAACCCCCTTATGAGAGTCTAAAAAGGCCTCAAGCGCTGCGATATCCAAGGCCGCAGCCTGCCCCCCGGAATGGGTATGCCCACCCGCAATCACCAGGACCGGATCACCCTTCAGCGCCTCTTTCAGCCCGTGTTTTTCAAGATCGCTGTCCTTGAACCCGATATAGATCAACGCGACACGACCGCCCTGCCCCTCGACCAGAGCATTCGTGGCCAGCGTCGTCGATAATGACGCCATCGAGATCTGATCCGGCGTGACCTGCGCCTCTGCCAGTACAGACGAGATCGCCCTGCCCACACCAATCGCCAGATCCGCCCGGGTGGTCAGAGACTTGGCCGAGGCAATGACCTCTTGCTCATCTCTGATCAACACCGCGTCGGTATAGGTCCCGCCCGTATCTACCCCCAAAGACAACGTCATCGGGTTCTCCTCACTGTTCGCTGGGGATGGGTGTAGCGGTTATGCACGACACGTCCAGCCTGTTTGCGGCAATTATGACAGTTGTTCCACCGCCCAGCGCGCCGCGTCGGCCACCGTCTCGTCGGGGTCTTCGACCAGATTCTGGGCCACTGTTTTCAATTTCGGCTGTCCCGAGTTTCCTATGGCATACAGAACGTTGCGCACGAACCGGTCCCGCCCGATGCGCTTGATCGGTGAGCCAGAAAACTGCGCACGGAAGGCTGCGTCGTCAAGCGCCGCCAGTTCTTGCAAGCCGGGCGCTTTCAGATCGTCCCGGGCGGCATAGCGCATATCGCTCGCGGCGACGGCAAATTTGTTCCAGGGACAGGCGGCCAAGCAATCGTCGCAGCCGTAAATCCGATTGCCCAACTTATTGCGCAGCTCTTGGTCCACCGGACCTTTGTGTTCAATTGTCAGGTATGAAATGCACCGCCGTGCATCCAACTGATACGGCGCCGGAAACGCATCGGTCGGGCAACTGTCCAGACAGGTGCGGCACGACCCGCAGTGGTCTATCTCTGATTTGTCCGCCGGCAGGTCCAGTGTGGAGAAAACAGACCCTATAAAAGCCCAATTTCCCCATTCGCGGCTTACAAGATTGGTATGTTTGCCCTGCCACCCCAATCCGGCTGCGTGCCCCAAAGCTTTCTCGGGAACCGGTGCGGTATCGACAAACACTTTTACTTCCCCCCCGGCTTCGGCAATCAGCCATCGCGCCAACCGTTTCAGCCGCTTCTTGACCAGATCATGATAGTCCTTGTTCTGCGCATAGACCGAAATTGCACCGCGATCCGGGTGATTCAGGATCTCTGTCGGGTCATGTTCCGGCGTATAGCTTTCGGCCAACATGACAACTGACTGCGCCTCGGGCCAAAGGGCGGCAGGATCGCCACGCCATTGTGTGCGCTCGGCCATCCATCCCATTTGCCCGTGGTAACCGGCATCCAAATATGCCCGCAAGCGTTTCGGCACCAGTGGAACATCCCATGGCCGGCACACACGACAGGCAACAAACCCCTCTGCCAAGGCTTGTTGCACCAGCTTTTCCTTAAGATCCGATCCGCTCTTCATCTGGCCAAAATATCCTCGGGGGGAATCGCGCCCACGGCGCGATGGGGGGCAGACAGCCCCCCTTGCGCACCCTATCAGAAATCCAGATCAGCGTAATGGGGCGGCGGTCGGAACCCAGGCACCTGATCCGCCAGAATTGACCGAAACGCAGGACGAGACTTGATCTTTGCGTACCAGTCCTTGACCACCTGGCTGCGATTCCAGTCCACGTCCGAGATGTAGTCCAGCGAAGACAGATGCGCCGCGGCCGCGAAATCAGCCAGTGTCATCTGATCCCCCGCAAGCCAGCGGCGATGATCCAGCAGCCATGCCATGTAATCCAGATGGTATTTGATCGCCCTGGCGCCCTGTTTGATATGCTTGCTGTCCGGATACCCCTGTCCCGTCACCTTTTTGTTCACCCGCTCATACAACAGTTTCGATGTCACCTCGTGGTGAAACTTGTCGTCGAACCACCCGACAAGGCGTCGCACTTCAAATCTGGCTTCGGGGTTTTTCGGCATTAAAGCTGGCTCAGGGCGGGTTTCTTCGATGTATTCGCAGATCGCCGCGCTTTCCGACATGATGTGCCCGTCCAGACGCAACACGGGTACTTTTCCCGCCGGATTGCGGCGCAGGAAATCAGGATCCTGCTCCCAGTATCGCTCTTCTACCAGCTCAACCTCGATCTTCTTCTCCGCCAGCGACAGACGGACCTTGCGACAATACGGAGAGAGGGGAACGTGAAACAGACGCGCCATGGACTTCCAATCGAACCAGTGAATACCCGACAGATTTACCCTTGGCAGATAGCGGGTTTCAATCCTCGAAACAATCTGCGCGACCATCTGCGCGGATGGTGGCCGCCCCATCGAGAATTGAAGCCGCTCTTCTGCGGGTTCTGGCAGTTGGATCCGTGACAGACCTGTTGCGTGGTGACGGCAGGATTGCAGCAATCCGTGCTGCCTGAACCGAGGTCAGCTTTGACGCGCTGGTGTTGAAATAGCGTTGCGCAGCAGCTTCGACCCCAAACACGCCGTTCCCGGTTTCGGCCACATTCAGATACACTTCAAGAATACGCTGCTTGCTCCAGAATATTTCAACCACCGGCGTGATCGAGGTTTCCAAAGCCTTGCGCACCCAACTGCGGCCCTGCCAGAGGAACACATTCTTCACAACCTGTTGCGTGATGGTCGACGCACCGCGACTTCCGCCATCCTCAAGTGCATCGCGAATGGCTTCAACGTCAAAGCCCCAATGCAGACAGAAATTTGCATCCTCAGCCGCCACAACTGATCTTGCCATGATCGGAGCCATGTCCTCGATCGGCACCCATTCGCGTTCAACCTTTCCCAGCCGGCGCCATTCCGACCAGATGGTATGCGTCACGGGCGGGTTCACGACCGAATAAATCAGGACCAGAGCAACCACGAGACACACAACTGCCATGGCCACGCGCGCTACCCAGCGGCGAACCTGCCGCGCCACCGGTACTTTCTTTCTGGATGCCTTACTTTTTTTCCCGCCAGATTTGCGGGCTGCTTTCTTAGCCATGCCTCAGCTATACGACGCAGGGTTCCGGTTTGAAACGGCCTAAATCGCGAAAGCACGCGCCTCACGCGGATGAATGATCGGGCGAGCGGTTTTCAGCGACATTGGATCAAGACCTGCCAACTCGGGAAACAAGTGCAGCACCTCGCTTTGAGTCTCGCGATCCGAGGCTGACAGCGCGTGCCCGGGATAATAGCTTTCGCTTTTCGCTCCGTTGGCGATGACGATCTCATGCTGCTTGAACAAGAGGTGGAAGTATTCGACCTCACCGCCTTCAATGCGTGTCACCGTGTCATCGTTGACCAGTGTATGTGCCGGAACCAGCGCTTCGGAAAGACCGAACAAATAAGACGCCTGCCAGTCTTCGACCAGCATCCGATGCTGCGGTGAAACCAGCAAGGGGCGATCCAGACCGAAAACACCGGCTTCGAACCGGATTGGGGCCAGTTTGCCTTCGGCTGCGACGGTTGTAGCCCCGACCCAGATCAATGGTTGAGGTCCGTGATCCACCGTAAGGACCAGATCACCAGCCTTCAAATCCTCAACCGCCCGCTTACCTTCCGGCGTGGCGATCATGGTCCCGGCCGTAAAACAAGGTGGACCCAGATTTCCGACATTCAGAGGACCTTGCGTGTTGACAAAAGTGGTCGAAACCAGCGTTCCAGGCTGAAGCACCTGATTGTCTGTAGGGGTGAAAACCCGCGATCCATCGGCCAGGTAAAAAGTGATTCCTGTATAGGTCACGTTCCCAACGCCTGACACGTTGATCGTAACAGTATCCCCCGGCCAGGAATTTGTTACGTCTTGTCCATTGACCGTATCGCCACTGGGCACGTCAATAAGATTGTCATCATTCGCATCAGTCAGGTTGAAACTGCTGACAGTGACAGCTGTTCCTCCTGGTGGCGGGCTTGCGGGATCAAAGGTGAAAAACTGATCGCGATATGTCGTTGGCATCCTGTCGCCCCTACTCTGTCACCATTTGAAACCGAAACAGGTCATGGCTATCACTACAAGGTGAAAAAAGCATGGCGAAATTCGGGAGAGCGGGCAAGAATCCTGTCGAAACCGCGCAGACAACAAAGGCCCCGCGTGGTGCAAATGGCACGCGAGGCCTGTTAGTGATGGGATTCCGGCTTACTCCGCCGGAACTGCCGCAGCTTCTTCGCTCAGCGGGTGGCTCAGCTTGTTCAGCATCTCTTTGGGGCAAACCTGCAGGAAGTTACCTTTTTCCACGTCCCAATGCTGTAGGATATCTGCGGCCTTCCGGCTGTTGGTCTCCTCGGCGTGGCGCATGATCATGGATTTCAATTGCTCCACCCAATGGTCGACGGCAACCGGACAGGTCACAAGCGTTTCCTTGTTCATCAACGCTTCGGCTTTGCCTTCGGGATCATAAAGATAAGCCATGCCACCGGTCATGCCGGCACCGAAATTGGCACCGATATCACCCAGGATCACGGCCACACCGCCGGTCATGTACTCACACCCGTTCGATCCGCACCCTTCGACCACGACTTTGGCGCCCGAGTTGCGCACAGCAAACCGCTCGCCCGCGCGGCCAGCTGCGAACAGATGGCCATCAGTTGCGCCGTACAGCACCGTGTTGCCGATGATCGTGTTTGCATCCGCCTTCAGCGGACTGACCTGCGGCGGGCGCACGACGATCGTACCGCCAGACAGACCCTTGCCAACATAATCGTTGGCATCTCCCGACACTTCCAGCTTCAGGCCCGGAGCCGCAAAGGCACCCAGAGACTGACCGGCCGAGCCCTGCAGTTTCACGTGCAGGTGGTCATCCTGGAACGTGTTCCGCATGCCAAAATTCTGCACAATGTGGCTGGAAACGCGGGTCCCAACGGTCCGGTGCGTGTTCTGCACCGCATAGGACAGCTGCATTTTCTCGCCGTCCTTCAGGAATCGGGCCGCATCGCGCACGATCTCGGCGTCCAGCGTATCAGGCACAGCATTCCGGTCCCTGTCACGATTGTACACGATATTATGGGCACCATCGACTGTGATCAGCAAAGGGTTGAGGTCCAGATCGTCCAAATGTGCCGAACCCCTGCTGACCTGCGCCAGCAGATCGGCCCGACCGATGATTTCATCCACGGAACGCGCGCCAAGGCTGGCCAGCAGCTCACGCACTTCCTGAGCGTAGAAGGTGATCAGGTTGACGACCTTGTCCGCATTGCCGGTGAACTTCGCGCGCAAGGATTCGTCTTGCGTGCAGACCCCAACCGGGCAGGTGTTCGACTGACACTGGCGCACCATGATGCAGCCCATGGCGATCAGGGCGGCGGTGCCGATACCGTATTCCTCGGCCCCCATCATCGCGGCCATGACGATGTCTCGACCGGTACGCAAACCGCCATCGGTCCGCAGGGTCACCCGGTCGCGCAGGTTGTTCATCGCCAGAACCTGATGCGCCTCGGTCAGGCCCATCTCCCACGGCAGACCGGCATATTTGATGCTGGTCGCGGGCGATGCCCCGGTGCCGCCATTGTGGCCCGAGATCAGGATGATGTCGGCCTTGGCCTTGGCCACGCCGGCAGCGATCGTGCCGACGCCTGACGACGCCACCAGCTTCACCGTCACCTTGGCGCGCGGGTTGATCTGCTTGAGGTCATAGATCAGCTGCGCCAGATCCTCGATCGAGTAAATGTCGTGATGCGGCGGCGGCGAAATCAGCGTCACGCCCTTGGTCGAATGCCGCAGACGCGCGATCAGGTCGGTGACTTTCATGCCGGGCAGCTGGCCGCCCTCGCCGGGTTTGGCGCCCTGAGCCACTTTGATTTCCAGCTCTTCGCATTGGTTGAGGTACTCGGCGGTCACGCCGAACCGACCCGAGGCCACCTGCTTGATCTTGGCCGATGGGTTGTCGCCATTGGGTTCAGGCACGAAGTGTGCGGGATCTTCCCCACCTTCACCCGAGTCAGATTTTGCGCCGATCCGGTTCATCGCCACGTTCAGCGTCTTGTGCGCCTCGGGCGACAGCGCGCCCAGCGACATGCCCGGCGTGACGAACCGCTTGCGGATCGAGGTAATCGATTCGACCTCTTCAATCGGTACCGGCTTGCCCAACGGTTTGAAGTCCATCAGGTCGCGCAGATGGATCGGCGGGTTTGATTGCATCTTGGCCGAATACTGCTTCCACAGCTCATAGGACGCCTTGTTGCAGGCCATCTGCAGCATGTGCATCGAGGTCGCTTGCCAGGCGTGGGTCTCGCCCGTCGCGCGGGCCTTGTAAAACCCACCGATGGGCAGCACGTCCAGACCACTGTTCCAGCCTTTGGTATGGATTTCTTCGGCCTTGGCCTGAATGCCGGTGACGCCGATGCCGGAAATCCGGCTGGTCATGCCCGGGAAATACTCGGCCACCATGGCGCGGCTCAGGCCCACCGCCTCGAAGTTAAGTCCACCGCGATAAGACGAGATCACCGAAATTCCCATCTTGGCCATGATTTTCAGCAGGCCCTGGTCGATGGCCTCGCGATAGCGCGCAACGTTTTCTGTCAGCGTGCCATCCAGCAGCCCGCGGTCAATGCGATCTGCCAGTGAATCCTCTGCCAGATAAGCGTTCACAATAGTCGCACCGCAACCGATGAGTACGGCGAAGTAATGCGGATCCACACATTCCGCCGACCGCACGTTCAATGAACAGAAAGTACGCAATCCCTGACGGGTCAGATGCGAGTGCACGGCGCTTGTCGCCAAGATCATCGGCATCGCGACCCGACCTTCGCTCGAGCGCATGTCGGTCAACACAAGATGCCCTCCACCAGACCGCACTGCTTCTTCCGCTTCGGCTCTAACACGGGCCAAAGCGTTGCTCAAAGCGCCTCGACCGGGTTCAAAACTACAATCAATCTCAGCCAGAGGAGCATCAAAGTTCTCGACCAGCTTGTCCCATTGCGCGTTGCCGACAAAGGGGCTTTCCAAAACTACGATCTCGGTTTGGCTGCTGTCTTCATCCAGAACGTTCTTGAGGTTGGCAAACCGCGTTTTCAGCGACATCACACGGTATTCACGCAGGCTGTCGATCGGCGGGTTCGTGACCTGGCTGAAGTTTTGGCGGAAGAAATGGCTGAGCGGGCGGTATTGCTTGGACAAAACCGCCGATGGCGTGTCATCACCCATGGATGCCAGCGCCTCTTTGCCATCTTCAGCCATGGGCGCGAGAATCTGCTCCAGTTCCTCGACCGAGTAGCCTGCCGCGATCTGACGCTTGCGCAGTTCTTCGCCCGAGAATATCGGCTTTTCGGTCACACCTGCCAACGCTTCGTCCAGATCGTTGATCTTGCCGACCCACTCGCCAAAGGGCAGTGCGCGAGCCAGCTTGTTCTTGATCTGGGTGTCACGATAGAGCTTGCCCTTTTTCATGTCGACAGCCAGCATCTGACCGGGGCCAAGCGCGCCTTTTTCGGTCACTGTGGCCTCGTCAATCGGCACCATGCCTGCTTCGGAACCCGCAATGACCAGACCATCGCCAGTCACAACGTAACGCATCGGACGCAGACCGTTCCGGTCCAGACCGGCACAGACCCAGCGGCCATCGGTCATGGCCAGCGCAGCCGGGCCATCCCAGGGCTCCATCACCGAGTTGCAATAGGAATACATATCGCGCCACGCCTGCGGCAACTCAACCGCCTGCTTGGACCAGCTTTCCGGAACCAGCATGGTTTTCGCCATCGGGGCCGAGCGGCCCGCGCGCACCAGAACCTCAAAAACCGAGTCTAATGCAGCCGAATCCGACGATCCTCCGGCGATGATTGGCTTGATATCCTCGGCATAGTCACCAAAGGTGCCACTGGCCATGCGGATTTCATGACTCTTCATCCAGTTGATGTTGCCCCTGAGCGTGTTGATCTCACCATTATGAGCCAACATGCGGAAAGGCTGGGCCAACCACCATTGCGGGAAGGTGTTGGTTGAATAGCGCTGGTGATAGATTGCAAACGCGGATTCAAAGCGTTCGTCCATCAGATCTGGATAGAAGACGGCAACCTGTTCGGCCAGCATCATACCCTTGTAGATGATCGAACGACAGGACAGCGACGCCAGATACAGCCCGGAAATACCAGCCGCTGCAGCCGCCTTTTCAATACGACGACGAATGACATAAAGCTCGCGCTCGAAGGTCTCTTCATCCACGCCTTTGGAATTCGAGATCAGGATCTGCTCGATCTCGGGCCGTGTGGCGTTGGCCTTTTCACCCAGGCAGGTGACATCGACCGGCACATGACGCCAGCCATAGATGTAATACCCCATGCGCAGAACTTCGGTTTCCACGATGGTCCGGCACTGCTCCTGCGCGCCAAAATCGGTGCGGGGCAGAAAAACCTGACCAACCGCGATCAGTTCATCCAACTTGGGCTCGTGGCCTGTGCGTCGGATCTGGTCATAGAAGAAGGGCACCGGAATCTGCACGTGGATACCCGCGCCATCGCCGGTTTTACCGTCGGCATCAACTGCGCCGCGATGCCAGATCGCCTTTAACGCGTCGATACCGGCGTCCACAACCTTGCGTGAGGCTTTCCCATCCACGGACACAACAAGACCCACGCCACAGGAAGAATGCTCTTCTTCGTCGGAATAGAGACCATTTTTGGCCATCCAGTTGCGCTTGGCTTCTTCGGCCCGCACCCAATCGGCATCATATTTGGTCATTGGCTGTCTCCTTCGTCAGAGGGGGCATACATGGCTTCGACCTCGGCTTTGGTCATCTGCCGGCGTTCGCCTGCGAATGCATAACCCTCGGGCTTTTTGTCGATGTAAAGTTCAAGTTTCAGCGGGTTGCCTGCGGCGTTATCAAACAGACCTGCCGCCATTTGTGTCTGGCCGTGCATCTCGCCCGGAAGGGTAATACGGTACCAAAGCGCCGAACCACATTCGGCGCAAAACGCACGCTCTGCCCAGTCGGACGAGGTAAAGGTTTTGACCGGGCCAAGCGCGGCGTACCCTTCTTCGGCCTGAAACGTCACCAGCATGGAGCTGGTCCAGCGGCGGCACTGATCGCAATGGCATGCCCCAAGCGCATCCCGCGCCGGATTTGCAGTCACCGTGACTGCGCCACACATGCATTGGCCTTGCAATTCGGGCATTTCCGACCCTCCTGATCGCTGGGATTATTCGGCTGCAACAGCAGATTTTGCATTGAAGCGGTCGATGATCGCATCGGCGCAGTCGCGGCCGTCACGGATCGCCCAAACTACCAGAGAGGCACCACGCACGATGTCACCGATTGCATAGACTCCATCCATCTCGGTCTCACCGGTTTGGAACGCAGCCCTGATCGTCCCCCAGCGGGTGACCGGCAGGTCGGGTTGTCCGAACAGCGTGGGCAGGTCTTCAGGCTCGAAGCCGAGCGCCTTGATAACAAGATCAGCGTCTTCGACATAGTCCGCGCCTTCGATGACTTCGGGGGCCTGACGACCTGACGCGTCTGGCTGTCCCAGGCGCATCTTTTGCACGATCACACCCGAAACAGTGTCTTCACCCGTGAACCCTTTGGGTGCGCTGAGCCATTCGAAGATCACGCCTTCTTCTTCAGCGTTCTGCGTTTCACGCTGTGAACCCGGCATGTTGGCCCGGTTCCGGCGATACAGGCATTTGACAGAAGTCGCGCCCTGACGGATCGAAGTGCGAACACAATCCATCGCGGTGTCTCCACCGCCAATCACGACAACCTTCTTGCCGTCCGCATTCAAGCGACCGTTGTCAAAATCTTCAACCTCGTCGCCAAAGCTTTTTCGGTTCGAGGCCGTCAGGAAGTCGATTGCCTTCTCAATCCCGGCCAGTCCGCTGCCCGGCATGGCCAAGTCTCGCGACTTGTAGACGCCAGTCGCAATGATAACGGCATCATGCTTGGCCCGGATTTCTTGGAACTTTGCCACGTCCACGTTGCAGTTCAGAACAAACTCAACCCCACCATCAGCAAGCAGGTCATTGCGGCGCTGAACAACATCCTTTTCCAGTTTGAAACCCGGAATGCCATACATCAGCAGACCACCGGCACGGTCATAACGATCGTATACCGTGACTTGGATTCCCGCCTGGCGCAGCATGTCCGCGGCGGCCAACCCTCCGGGGCCTCCACCAATGATACCCACGCTTTCAGTACGTTCAGTCGATGGAGCGACCGGTTTGACCCAGCCTTTTTCCCACGCGGTATCCGTGATGTATTTCTCGATCGTACCAATCGTAACTGTTCCATGGCCCGACTGTTCAATCACGCAGTTGCCCTCACAAAGACGATCCTGCGGGCAGATGCGGCCGCAGATCTCGGGGAAGGTATTGGTGGCCTGACTGGTATGGTAGGCTTCTTCCAGACGTCCGGTCGCAGTCAGGCGCAACCAGTCGGGGATATTGTTGTGCAACGGACAATGCGACTGGCAGTACGGAACACCGCATTGGCTGCACCGACTCGCCTGCTCGGCCGCTTTTTCAGCGGCGAACTCGGTATAGATCTCGTCAAAGTCGTCCTTGCGGTCATTGGCACCACGCTTTTCCGGCATGACGCGGTCGATCTGTACAAATTTCAGCATCGGTTGCTTGGCCACGGGTCAGACTCCATGAATTGGCTTGGTCCAGTTTCTTTAAGGGAAGAGCATCTGGATGAAAAGTCATGTATGCTGACCTATTTTAAGAAAATACCGTCCGCCGCTTAAAAAAGTAAAAGGTAACCAGAAAATTTAGATCCGAATCGGACCTTTATGCGTGCTTTCTTTTTCTGTACCGCCCTTATACCCATAAACCGCATAAAACACGTGGCAGCTACACGGCAGGGCAGATGAGTCTTTTCCACTTGATTCTCGTAGCAATCATTCAGGGAATCACTGAGTTTTTGCCCATATCCTCATCCGGTCACCTGATCCTATTGCCCAGCCTGTCTGGGTTGAAGGATCAGGGCCAGGCCATTGATATCGCAGTTCATGTGGGAACCTTGGGTGCCGTGGTGCTGTATTTCTGGTCGGATGTGAAGCAGGCCGTAGCCGGATTTCCTCGCGCCCTGACCGGTCGGGCGGATACACCTGAGTCCCGCCTTGCTCTGGGCCTGATCATTGCAACTGTTCCTACCGTGATCGCGGGCCTCATTCTGCACGTGACGGGGATGAGCGCGGCCATGCGCTCGATCACAGTAATCGGATGGACAATGCTGGGTTTCGGTCTGTTGCTGTATTGGGTGGACCAGAAAGCCCCCGAAACCAAAGAAGCCGCCGAATGGGGAATACGTGACGCGTTCATCATGGGCCTGTGGCAGGTTCTTGCGCTGATCCCCGGCACGTCGCGATCCGGGATTACCATCACAGGTGCGCGTCAATTGGGATACACCCGTGAAGACGGTGCGCGGATTGCCATGCTGATGTCGATCCCGACGATTCTGGCGTCAGGCACTCTGCTGGCACTGGATGTGGTGCGCGAGGTGGATATGCAACTGGCCCGGGATGGGGCCATTGCGGCGCTATTTGCATTTCTTTCGGCCCTTCTGGCGCTAAGCCTGATGATGCGGCTTTTGCGCAGTGTCAGCTTCACACCCTACGTTATCTACCGCGTCATTCTTGGCGTGATACTTTTGATCATGGCCTACAGCTGATCAGATACGCAGGTTTTTAGCAGAGTTCTGAATGTCGTCATACTGACCCGAGGGGCGGAATTTCCACAGATATTCCGGCAGAACCGATTCCAGCGTGGTCGGTTCAATCCCAAGATCTGCAAATGACTTGGCACCGTCGGATACCACATTGTCATGGCGCAGGTTCTTGAGCTGGTCGCGGGTCAAGATGTTGTTGGGGAACAGCTGGAAACTGACAAACTTAACCATATCCAGCACATTCGCCATAATCCGGGCAGCAAAGAATGGCAGACCGATTATGACGCGGCGACGGTGAATCACTTCAAGCATTTGCTGCATCAGGGCGCGGAAGGTTTTCACCTCGGGGCCGCCAAGTTCGTAAATACCCGGCTCTGCCTGTCCCAGAACACCTTTGACGGCAGCCTGCGCCACATCGTCTACAAAAACCGGCTGGAACTTGGTTTCGGCCCCGACCAGAGGCAGGAACGGTCCCATGCGGGTCATCCCGGCGAAGCGGTTGAAGAACTGGTCTTCCGTGCCAAAAATCACCGAAGGGCGCAGGATCACGGCGTCTGGCATATGCTTCAAAACGCCCGTTTCACCATGTGCTTTGGTCCGAGAATACGCGCTGGCTGAATTCGAATCTGCACCGATGGCCGAGATATGAACCATCCGCTTGATGCCCTGCTCGGCCGCCAAACGCGCGATGCGTTCAGCTCCTTCGGCCTGTACGGTATCAAAACCGTTCTTGCCATGTTCGTTCAGTACGCCCACGCAGTTTACAACCGCATCGGCGCTCTGCATCGCCAGCGCCACCGAGGCATCATCCCGGATATTGCACAGCACCGGCTCGACCTGGCCCACGGCACCGTAGGGTTTCACGAACATGGCCTCGTTCGGACGTCGCACCGCCACCCGGACACGCCAACCCTCACTCGCCATGCGCCGCGCGATGTAGCGACCGACAAATCCCGATCCGCCATAAATCGTCACCAGTTTTGACATGAGAGGGCTCCTGCTGAGAAATTGCGCCCTAGAACTAACGCCCGCAGGCCAGTCAAACAAGGCGCTAATTCGCCGCGACGGCCGTGAAAATCATGGGCCGAAAACACCGACCGGGAACCGAATTCAAAAAACTTCAAAAAATCTCACCGAATCTGGTTGACGCCTCCCACCACTAGGCTTAAACGCCCCTCCACGACACCTGCCCAGGTGGCGGAATTGGTAGACGCGCTAGCTTCAGGTGCTAGTGTCCGTATGGACGTGGAGGTTCGAGTCCTCTCCTGGGCACCAAAATCAACCCCCAAAAATCAATATTACATGATTTTAAGGGGGTTTTGCCATTCTGACCTCTCAAATTGCCCTGCAAACTGCTCCACACTATGGGTTCCGCATCCCGACCAGAATCTACTCGCTGAAGCTCCGAGAACGGAGATCAAAGCGACAGGCAAATCCTCCGCGCACACTGTCTGCGAAATGCTTCTCTCGACGAGAGCCTGACAAACCCAAGCTATCCTCGACAACTGCACCGCCCCACTAACCGGGCTCGCTCCAGAACCGCTTTCTTCGCGGCATCACCGCCGATTTCTGTCAAAAGGCGTGCCGACACTTGAGCAGCAGAAGGAATGGGTGTCGGCACGCTGGAGACTGGTTGTCTAAGCCGGCCCCTGGGCATCTCCACCCTCAAGATGACGGCGCTGATCCTCCGGTTCCGGTTTGCCTGATCCCGTATAGACGCATCAGACGGTTCTCTTGGCTTATCTCAAAAGAAACCGGATCCTCACACTTTCTGTGTCCGAGACCAAAAAGTGAAACGGTGTTTTGCATCCTTCCATTGCCATGGACGAATGACTGCCGCGCCCGCAGCCAGCTTATCGCTCATGAGGCCTGGCGAATGTCTGCAAGGCGTGGCGAATCCGAAGATTGATTTCTTCGACAAGCGCTTTCGCGCATAAATTGAAAGCTGGCGATCTCGCGTTGATCGCTGCAACCCGTTACGTGTCTGCTTTATCTGGATTGAAAACCCGCATGAATTGCTTGTTGTTCAAATCCGTTTGAGCGTTATGACCGATTGAGCAAACCTGGATTTGTCATCTACGACGTCGACGACTTTGAAGTCCGGGGCCCAGTTCTCCTCGATATATGAAACTGGCACGATCGCATCGCCGTAAATCTTGTTGCCATCTGTGCCTTCCATGAAGACCAGTTCGCCGCTGTCATAAAGCGAGGTAAACTCGGGCACCATATCTGCGGACTCTGCAAGTAGCTTGTGCCAAGCGTTCGAACCTCTTCGTTTTCCAAGTTGGAAGTGACGAAGCAAACCAATTCTGTTTCCAAATATTTTCGGGCCCAATATCTCGCGCCCGCGATTCTCAATATATCTCAGGAATCGCTTCGGCTGGACCGTGATCACCAGAACGGCGCCAGGTTTAGTAACGCGCGCGAGCTCGGTACGCCAATGCAAATGAACATGCTCTGGAAGATGCGTGAAAACTGAATACGCCATCGCAGACGAAATCTTGCCTTCGGGCAGCGAAAACTCACCCAATGGGGAAATATGCATGAACTCGCCCGGAAGACCTCTTTTCCGGCACTCATCAATGATGTCGGCATTCACATCTGCGGCGAATATAGATTGGCTTGGATAATCTTTCGAAAACAAACGGATATAACGTCCCCAACCACATCCGAAATCCAAGAAGCAATCATCTTTGCTCGGGTTTTCGCCGTACGTTGAAAGCATCTTCTTTGCGTGCACATAAAACCCATACGCTTCTCTGATTGCACTGGAAAGCGCGCTTCCGACAAATTCGACTTGAATATCATTTGGAGGAAAGTTGGGGAGAGCGCTTGCAAGCTCGCCTCCTTTATTTTCGGCTTTATCCAGCCATAGCTGAAGCCAATCTGCATCGGTTTTCTCATTGAAGCTTTCATACAAGTCTTTCATACCCGGTGCCCTGGATCTGGAATAATGCTCGTTAGGTACGTCACGAAATGCTCGATTACAATTGATTGAATTACGGACCTTCAGTCGACGGGCAATGTCTTGCTAAAGCTCTTAGGGTCAGGATCTGTAATTTGTGGAGCTTGGCGGTGTTTCCCTTGAGGGTTTCAAGGGTCTGTCCGCACCGATTGCTGTGAGCCGATCGTACTGTATCGGGTTTCACAAGGCCGAAGGTTGCGTTGACTCGAAGCGGGCTCCTGGGCCCATCCGGTAACCTTTGCAGATCGTTCGTCCCTGCGTTCCCTCTTGGGACACTGCCCTCGGATCAGCTTTCCGGCTTCACCGCTGGCAAATGATTTCTATCTCACCTCACGCTTCGAACACAGCTCCGTCACGCAGCATCGCGTGCTTGATAACGGCAGGCGCCACGCGTGCCTTTCTCAAGTCTCGGCGTTTGGCGACCTTCTGGGCCCTGGTTGCGAGGGCGAAGTTGTCACGACTGCGCGTCAGGATCGAGTTGGCCGCTTCGTAGAGCAGCTTGCAGACCATGCTGTCATCCTGTCTGGTGATGCGTCCTGTCCAATCGATTTCCCCGGATTGGTGACGCCCGGGGACCAATCCGAAGTGGGCGTCTACTGTGCGCGATTGCCGGAAGCGGTCAGCTTGATCCATGGCTGCGGAAGCGGCGGAAGTTTGAACGCCAACGCCGGGTATACTCATGAGCTGCCTGCAGGCCGACGATTGGTGAGCGAACTCAAGCAAGACACGATCCAGTTGCCTGATCTGTTCCACCACCCCGGCTCTGGTGGCGACCAGCGCTGTGATTCTCTGGCGAGTGCCCGATATATCTGCAGCAGTCATCACCCGGTCGATGAACGACATGCCCTGACCGGGGCCGGGCTTGAACCTGAGAGTTGCACATATCCTTCGGATCGTGGTTTTGAGCCGCAGCGGGGCTTCAACGAGATGACTGCACATCGCGATGACACAGCGCGCACCATGGGCGGCCGCAGATTTGACATGCACTTCCTTGTAGAAACCTGCCCTGGCAAATTGCGGCAGCCCGGTTGCATCATGCGGGTCAGTCTTGTTCACCTTTAATGCCTTTACGTTCTGATGCGCCTGCCGCGCGCCTATGCACACAACGGGAACGCCAGGAGCTCGCAAGCCGTGGCAGATTGCCGCCGGCATGCGGCCGGATTCGATCACCGCTCCCTCAATGTCACCGACTCGATCCAACGCACCTGCGATCTGGTCAGGCGCGCTCTCGACCTTCATCGAGGCCACTTTCCCACCGTTTTCATCGACGACGCAAACCTGCATGCTGTCCATCGACAGATCCAGTCAGACATAGTGTTTCATGGTTGCTTCCTTCCATCAGCTTCACCAGCCAGAACTGTGAGCCCTCTTTCAGCTCCGAGGGAAGCAACCACAAATTACCCGATGACTCATGGCAAGCAAATGAAGAGAGCGGTCAGGGAAATGGCTGAAGGAAAACCTTCGGACACCTGTCGTTGCATGTCGCGACGCGCCGCTAGTCCTTGAGCCTGCCAAACACGATTTCAAACCGGTTGCGGCGCTTGTCGTACTTGTCGGTTTTCTTGCATTGCTTTCGGCCCGGGATGCGGGCGCGTATCCCTGTGCCTTGTAACGCTTCTCTGAACAAATCGACCTTCGGCAGGCCGCTCAACACACGCCTAACATCAATACCAGGCTTAACGTGGGGCTTCGGGAAGAAGGGCTCAAGACGCGCCATCTGCGCGTCGCTCAACCAGAAAAGGTCAGACATATTCACCGCCATTTCGAACCCAGTGAGTCATGAGGCTAAGCGGAAATCAACAGGTCCCGAGCCTTCTGTATCTCCACTCTGTTATGCGGCCCCCGTCAGCGACTTTGGCCGAGGCTGCTGACGAGGCGGTGTATGCCATCTGAGCCTTGTGGGTTCGACCACGTTTGCTGGCCAGCCAGCACCGTCTCTCTTCATCATCTCGAACAGTTGCATGTGGCCAAGTTGGACCACGGATCAGAAGGAAGAGACTATGGATACGGTAACACAGGCTGCGATCATCGATTGTCCGGCAGGTGATTGCGAAGCAATCTGCCTAGAGGAGAGGGGGCATGGAGGTCAGCCGCGATGAGCTGGATATTTATTGCCTGCCAAGCAACCAAAGACTGCGAATGCCCAATACCATGAAGGACACGTACGCTTGGGCGACCTGGCGCTCTCACAAAATGCCCGTGTCTGCTTGGAAGCCACCAGCGGGCAGGAATGGCATCTGTGGTCTGGCCTTGACGCAGAAGGGGTCACGACGCGGAAATTGCCGCCAGCTCAAATAAAGGCTTTCGCGGCCAGCCGAGGCACGAGGGCGAAAACGGACAGGATCGATGCAGAACTCATTGCGCAGTTCATGGATTTCCGACCTGATGCAAGGCGCAACCTCCCACATGCAAAGATACGTCTTCTCAGAGCCTTGCTGTCCAAGCGCGGACAACTTGTCGAGACGCGAAAGCGGCTTCTGGCGCAGATCAAGGAGCATGGGAAGCTGGGATTGGCTGACATGTTCGAAGCCATGGATGCCAAATTGAAAGACCTGCTGGATTATCAGATTGCAGAGCTTGAGGCCCGGATCGAACATATCATTGCCACAAATGAGAGCCTTGCCACGACGGCTGGCATCCCGCGTTCCGTTCCCGGGATCAGACCGGTTGCCTGCACCATGCCGATCATAGAGATGCCAGAACTCGGCCAGATCACCGGCGAGCAAGCCGCCGCGCTCGCAGTCCTTGAGCCAATTGCACATGACAGCGGACCCATGCGTGGTCGGCGCACAATTGGCGGTGGCCGACGATTGCTACGGCATGTGATGTTCCAGGCCGCTCTCGTCGTCAGCCATCACAATCCAGTCCTCAAGACAGTCGCCAACCGCCTATGCGTCGCCGGAAAACCACACAAGGTCATCATCACTGCTGTTGCAAGAAAGCTTGTCACAGCCGCAAACGCTCTCTGCAAAACGCGCCAGAAATGGACACCTCAACCTGCATAAAAAGAAACAGTTGCCAGGGCCGACAATTGATAGTTGGGCGTCGCGGGGCTCAGGCCTGCTTTTGAGCCTCGGCTTCCTCTGCAACCTCTACGGCGTCTGCCGCCACTTCGACCACATCGACCTCATCTACAGGTTCCGCGACTTCGGGCTCTTCTGATTGATCCTCAAGCGCACCAACGATCAATGGCAACATGTGTACGCCGGTCGCGCTTGCGATCTCGTGCGTTTGCGGCGTTTGCCAACTGAGTGTGTCGAAGCTTCCGCAGTTCTGGCAGACCGGCCCCCATTCGGGTTGGATATCATGGCAGTTGGTACACACCCATTGCGGACCACGCGGCGCATTCAGCGCCCTGGCCAACCAGCCTTGCACAACGGCGTCCGAGGCCCCCTCGCCACGTTCGATCGCAGCCATCAACGTGTAGGCGCGCGCATCACCTTGCTTTTCAACCAAATCACCCAACGCACGGCGGGCTTCGGGGAAATCCTCGGCCACGATGTTCAATTCTGCCAGAATCAGGCGCGTTTCCATATTCTCGGGGTGAATGCGGGTTAGCGCCGTGAACCTCTTGATACGTTGCTCGGGAGTTTCATCCGGTACGATTTCGGCAAAGGCATGGGCCAGATCCGGGTGTGGCTGAACCTCCCATGCTTTTTTCAGAATCTTGGTCGCAGCCCGGGGTTTGCCTTTGGCGATATACGCGCGGGCGGCCATGGCAGCGGCAGGCACCAGATCGGGCGACAGACGATTGGCTTCGATCGCGCGCTCCTGCTGTTCGACGGTCGCGTCTTCGTCCAGAATGCCTTTGGCTTCGGACAAGGCCAGTACAGCATCGCGCCGTTTGAAAACATCGCGCGGCAAATACCCGGCCTTCAACTTGGAGGTCAGGGTCGAACGCGCCCCGGCCCAATCCTGCGCCTTGGTTTGCAGGTTCAGCAACACATCCTGCGTCTCTTCGTGACGCGGTTTGATCGCCAGGGCCTTCTCGGCAAGTTTGCGGGCCGTTTCATCATCACCTTCGGCCAGCTTCTGCTTCATGATCCCGCGTACGCCAACAAACCGGGTCGCGTTGTTGGTCACCAGTTTTTTATAAGTATCCGATGCCTTTTTCGTGTCACCGGTCATCTCGGCGGCCTGTGCCACAAACAGATCTGTCAGCTCAGGCTTGTTCAACAGTTTTTCGGCCTTGGTGGCTTTGGTCATCGCCACGCGCCCTTCGCCCGAGGCCAGCGCCATCAGGCCATCAGCCAGCGCCTGATATCCCTTTTGCTCGCGATTTCGGTCAAAATACCGGGACAAGGCAGTTTCGTCACCGTTCAGGAATTTCAGCGTTGCGATCAGCAGGCTGAGCAACTTGAAAAACAGCCAGACTGCAATGACCAACACACCCAGCGCGATCACTGACTGAAGCGGCCCCAGCGTGAATTCTGTGCCCGCGACGGTGATCTGAACCCCGCCACTGGTTTGCATCAGGAAGTGACCGCCCAGCGCCAGCAGGCCGATAATCGCAACAAAAACAAGGATCTTAAACAGTGACCACAGCATGGCAGGTCCTTCAGTTCGAGTTCAGGCTGGAAGCCAGTGTATTCGCCGCATCGACGGCCGCGACCCGTGTTTGGGCCGCCTGTTCCCAATCGGCCATTGCGGCCTGTGCCGCTTCGGGAAGTGATTTCAATTCACTCAGGGCTTTGACCAGGTCTCCGTCCGCGAGCGCAGCCTGTGCACGTGACAGGACGGCATCTGGCCCATCCCCTTCCTGGGGCATGACCGACCGCGCGCCTGTTTGACGTTGCAGGAAGGCAATCAGGCCAGTGCCCTTGTCGGCATCACGCGCTTCTGCCAGCGCTGCTCGGGCCGCAGGCGCGAAGCTGGCCCGCAGAGAGGAGAGGGTTTCCACACCTTTCTCAGCCGGCCCGGACAGAGCATCCGGCACATCCACACCGCCTGCCTTCAGTTCCGCAACAAGATCGGAATAGGGCTGGCCCGCATCCAACTGGCCATGCAAGCGGGACAGAACAGCGGCATTTGCCGCAGTTTGCACGTCGGCTGATGCTTTTGCCTCAAGCGCCTGAGCGTCCGAAACCATTTTTTCAACTTCGGCACGTTGCGAGGCCAGAGAATCCTGAAGCTTCTTCAGCTCAGCTTCAAAGGCGGCCATGGATTCGGGCGACACGCTGGATTCGATCGGGGTCTTCTCCAGCGTCGCGATTCGGTCTGACAATGGTCCGATCTGGCCTGACAGCGTATCCACAGTAGATTTGATCGCACTCAGGTCACCTTCCACGGGTGTCAGTTTGTCGGACAGCGCTTTGACCTGATCCGTCAAACCGGCAACATCCGGACTGTTTGCAAGCTCTTGCGACAGTTTGGCAACCTGGTCGGATTGGTCTGCCAGTTTGGACTCCAACGCCGCCAAGGTATCCGAAGTGTCAGAGCCACCTGACAATAGCCCACCATTGCCCAGCGCAAACCCGACAGCGGCTGCAATGGCACCACCCAGCAAAGCAGGCACAAACCCGCCACGCTTTTCAACGACGCGCTCAACAACTTTTTCCTCGACCGGAGCGATTTCTTCGGCTTCGGCTTCGGCTTCGGCTTCGGCTTCGGCTTCGGCTTCGGCTTCGGCTTCGGCTTCGGCTTCGGCTTCG